>JAFMBH010000159.1 GCA_017858735.1 Bacteroidota bacterium | reverse complement strand
CTTGAAAGCCTTACAGAGCTTAAAGAAAAATACGGAGACCGTTTAGAACCGATACCTTATTTGAACAAAAATTTTAATCTTACCCAGTTAAGTAAAGAAGTGGAGATTGACGAATTGGAAATTTTATATTATTTAAATGAATACAATGAAATAAGTTTCAATGACTATTTAAATTTTTTAAGGATAACTTTCGTTGTTGAAAAACTAAAGGTTAATTATTTAGAAAATCATACCTTATCTGATTTGGCTAGGTTAGCCGGATTTAAAAGTGAGGAGCATTTGGAAGAAATTTTCAGGAGAATTATGAATTCCAGGATTAAAGCCTTCAAAAGTAATGAATAAAATCTCTTTAATAGATGAGGATAATAACTTATTGGATAGAATTACTGACTTTATTGTCGGTGATAATTCTTTCTTTGTAGTATCTAAACATAATGATCTACTCTCTTTTTTTAAAAAACCGCCAGTAGGAGTTGACATTATTATTACGCAATTACTTCCTGTTTATGATATTAAAAATAACCCATATCATTTGTTAAAAGAAAAATTCCCCACGGCTAAAATTATAGTACTTACACATTTGGAATATGCCAATCGTTCTTTTGAAACATTAAAAATGGGAGCAGACGGTTTCTGTCTTAAAAGTGATACATTAAAGGATCTGGAAAGTGGTTTACAAAGTTTGATTTCCTCAGGTAACTATGTATCTACCTCCGTACTTCCCTACATTGTTAACAGCATAAGAGCAAAATCAATTTTTGAGAAAGAAAATGTATTAACGCCAAAAGAAAATCAAATTGTGAAATTAGTTTGTCAAGGACAATCATATAAAATGATTGCCAGTGAAACCAATCTTTCTATAGATGGTGTTCGCTATCACCTTCAACGAATATACCGTAAACTGGAAATAAATAGTAAGACAGAATTAGTTGCTATAGCACTGTCTTAGTATTTTTTTTAATTGCCATCGCCCTTTTTTGATATTTTCCTTAATCCTCTCCAATTTTAGGATAATCACTTATTTTAAATACCTGATTGATTCCTTTTTTTACCTCCTTAAGAGTAATGATTGATTTATCTCCTGTTTTTAAGTCTTCTGAATGCATTTCAACCAACATGCCATAAGGCATTTCCGATGGAAATTTTGATTTCATACCCATATTTCCGGCATTAAAGAAGTTTTCCATACCAAATATTTCATCCCGGGTAATCCATACCTCTGATTTTCCAATTTCATTGGTAATCGCATAGCCGTCGCAAGAATAACCCATGATGGTTCTTTTTCCCAGTTTTTTATATCCCCGCCATTCGGTGACATTATTCCAATCAACTGGTTCTGGTTGGTTTTTAACTTCATTGGATTGATTATAAAGGGTTGGATCCATTGACATAACGGTACGAAATTTTTGTTCCTTATCATTCATTAATACAATTAAT
Source organism: Bacteroidota bacterium (assembly GCA_017858735.1). GTDB lineage: Bacteria > Bacteroidota > Bacteroidia > Chitinophagales > Saprospiraceae > BJGN01. Next base: position 3,276 of record JAFMBH010000159.1, on the reverse strand, counting down.
GCTTTGTTTTGATAATCAACAATCATAAACATCATTTCTCCCTGATTTTTTGAAGCATCCGCTTTATAGGCAGAACCTGTATAGGTAGCCCCTTGCTTAAAATACATTTCCAACATCGTTGGAGGTTCTAATTTGCCAGATTTTGGAATAAATTTCATTTCCATCGTCGTTTTGATGTCAAAGCTATACTGTGATTCAGTAGGAACGTTGGACTGATTAAAGACAGAACTTAACTGCCTCAGTTTTGAAGTATCAATACTAGAACCATTGTAGGTAGCAGAATCGGCCCCAAAAACGGCACCCCAGGCATTATCTACTGCTTTTCCGGCTGCTTTATCCACTTCTCTTTCTACTTTTTCTTCTACTTTTTGTTCAATTTTTCTTTCGATAGCTTGTTGTACCTTGTTTTTTAATTTATTCAAAATTTGGGCATGACCATAGACAGGAGCTATAATCATTGCGATAAAGAAGGAATAAATAAGGTTTTTCATTGGTGAAAAAAATTAAAAGGTGATTTTTAATTGACCTTCACTGCTTTCCTTTAAAAATTTAATGAGGCCATACATATACCGTTCCTGATCATCGTACATACACATGTGACTACCCTTTGGACATAGAAGAAAACTGCCATTTTCCATGTTATCTGCCATCTTTTCCATATAGGCAGGATCCATCGTGTCATGCGTTGCACCGATAACCAATGTCGGTATTTTTATATGTTTTAAATCCTCCATTCTGTTCCATTGCTCTAATTTTCCTGATAATCCAAACTCACTCGGTCCTTGCATGGTAACATAAAGGGATTGATTTGTTTGATTTAAAGACCTGGACATTGGCTCCGGCCAATCTTGAGCAGGAATGCGGCAAACATGTTTTTCATAAAAATTGGGTATCAAAATTTCCATATATCTTGGATTTCCAAAATCATTAGCTGCCTCCAAAGCTCTGATTTCAGCTAAAACATTTGGTTCCATCTGAGGAGCTAAAACTTCTTCTGCATATTTATCATAAGCCGGACAGGAGGCCATCATATTTGAAATTATAAGCCCCTTTAGGTTTGCTTTATACTTGACAGCATATTCCATAGCTAAAATACCTCCCCAGGAATGTCCTAATAAGTAAAAATTATCCTTATTCAGGTTCAAGGCTTTTCGAACGGTTTCAACTTCCTCTACATATCTGGCAAGATCCCAGTAAGCGGTGTCCATTGGATTAGTAGAACGACCTGTTCCCAATTGATCATAATATATAAATTCAATGCCTTCTTTTGGTAAAAAATTTTCAAAGCATTCAAAGTATTCATGGGTTGCACCAGGTCCACCGTTTAAGAGTAACACTTTTATTTTTGGATTATTTCCTATTCTTTTTGTCCATAAACTAAAGGTATCCTTTCCTTCAATCAATGGAATGAGTTGAACGCCTCCCGTTTGGATTCCCTTCAATGTGGGTTCAAAATAGGATGATAAGGTGGGACTATTTTTGTTTTCTACTTGTTTGGAGCAGGAAAATAAGATGAAATAAACCAATGAGAGGAGGTATGGAGTTGTTTTCATAAGAAATGACTTAAGTTTAAATTTTAATAAAATTACAATGAAAATTGGAATTGATACAAATTATTTGGGCAATGATTTAAAAACCATTATTTTACTAACCTATTTTCCACTTTCTAAATTAATAAATAATGCGCATTTTAAAATGGTCAACGCTTTTTTTTCTGGTTTTTTGGTGTTCTTTTGTTCAAAGTCAATCCTTTACAGGATTCAATGGTAAAGCTGTTGATGTCCAAAAGGAAATGGAATCCCTCATTATCAACTTGCCTAAATCAGAAATTTTTAAAAAACATCTGGAAGCTTTAACCAAAGAACCTCATTTGGCTGGTTCTCCTGCGAATAAAAGGGTGGCCGATTATATTTCAAAAACCATGTTGGAAGCAGGTTTACAAGTTGAAAGGCCTCCTTATGATATTTATCTGCCTTTAAATGCAGGCAAAGTTTCTCTTGAAATTGTTCTACCTTATCGTAAACCTCTCAATATCAAAGAAAATATTGAACTGGAAGATGCTTTTTCTGCTAACCCTGCTATTAACCATGGCTGGAATTCATTTTCAGGCAATGGCGATGTTATGGCCGAAGTGGTCTATGTAAATTATGGTACCAAAGAAGATTTTGAAAAACTCGCATCCCTGGGTGTTTCTGTAAAAGGAAAAATAGTGCTTGCCCGTTATGGGGGTAATTTTAGAGGCTATAAAGCTAAATATGCCGAAGCTAACGGTGCTTTGGGTTGTATCATTTTTACTGACCCTGAAGATTCAGGATACATGCGCGGATTGGTTTATCCGGAAGGCACTTTTTATAGTCCCAGCACCATTCAAAGGGGTTCTTTATTAACACTGGACTATACAGGTGACCCTTTAACTCCTTTTGAAGCCGCTCTACCCTTAACCGGCAATAATTCCGTAAAGCGATTGAAACCAGAGGAGGTGAAAGATTTTCATACCATACCAACAACTCCAATAGGCTATGAATCAGCTCAGGAAATCTTAAAATTAATGAAGGGTAAACCTGTACCAGAAGCCTGGCAAGGGGGACTTCCTTTTACCTATCGTTTGGAGGGCGGGGCAGATCTGAAGGTGCGACTTATGGTGGATCAACCAAAGGGTATAGTGAGAATAGAGGATGTTATAGGTACTATCGAAGGGACTGATTTTCCCGATGACTGGATTATTTTAGGTTGTCATTATGATGCATGGGAATTTGGTGCATCTGATCCGAATAGTGGAACGGCCATGTTATTGACTTTATCAGAAGTTTTGGGAGAAATGGCTAAAAAAGGTCTAAAACCCAAAAGAACCATTAAAATAGCTCATTGGGATGCCGAAGAGCACGGTATATTAGGCTCTACCGAATGGGTGGAACAGTATAGGTCTGAATTATCGAAAAATGCTGTGGCTTATTTTAATGCTGATGGCGCTTGCTCTGGCCTTTCTTTTGGTGGTTCCTCTTCTCCTTCCCTAAAATCATTAATGTTAAATGCGACCAAATCAGTTCCTTATGGTGATTTAAAGGAAACCATTTATGAAAAATGGATGGCTGCCAGCGGTAATCCTGCCACACCTCCTATTGGAAATCTTGGTGGGGGTTCTGATCATTTACCGTTTTATGCCCATGTGGGCATTCCTTCCCTAAGTGCGGGAATGGGTGGTCCAACCCTTTATCATTCAGGTTATGACGACTTTCACTGGTACATGAAATTTGGTGATCCCGGGCTCGTTTCAGG
>JAFMBH010000158.1 GCA_017858735.1 Bacteroidota bacterium | reverse complement strand
CTAAAAATTTATTGGGCACAAATGAACCGAATTAAAGAAGTTTTGAAAGAGAAAGGTATCTCACAAACTTGGCTTGCTAAGCAGTTGGGCAAAAGTTACAACACGATAAATGAGTATTCTCGCAATGTGAGACAACCGAGCCTTGAAGATTTATACCGAATTGCAAAAATTTTGGACGTTAACGCCAAAGATTTATTGAAAGAAGAATGAGCAAAGAGAATCATATAGAACTAAACCTCATAGAGCAACTGAAAGGGCTAAAATACATTTACCGCCCTGACATAGTTGATAGAAAAACGCTTGAGCAAAACTTCAAAACAAAATTTGAATCACTCAACCGTGTTCGTTTGTCTGACAACGAATTTTTAAGACTTAGAGAGGAAATTATTCAGCCTGATGTGTACAAAGCTTCTAAACTTTTACGTGAAAGACAATACTTTCAACGTGAGGACGGAACGCCTTTGCATTACACTTTGGTAAACATCAAAGATTGGTGCAAAAATGACTTTGAAGTTATCAGTCAGTTACGCATCAACACAGAAAACAGTCATCAACGTTACGATATTATTTTGCTGATTAACGGCTTGCCGGTGGTGCAAATCGAGTTAAAGAAATTCGATATATCACCAAGAAAAGCAATGCAACAAATTGTGGATTACAAAAACGAACCTGGCAACGGTTACGGAAATTCATTGCTTTGCTTTATGCAATTGTTTATTGCAAGCAACAGAACAAACACATATTATTTTGCCAACAACAAGAACCAACATTTCGCTTTTAATGCAGATGAACAATTTTTGCCCATTTACCAATTAGCGGACGAGAACAATAAGAAAATAACGCATCTTGATTTATTCGCAGAGAAATTCCTGACCAAATGCACTTTGGGCAGTATGATAAGCAAGTATATGGTTTTGGTTGAAAGTGAGCAAAGGTTGCTCATCATGCGACCCTATCAGATTTATGCAGTAAAAGCAATTATTGATTGCATCCAACAAAACCGTGGCAACGGCTACATTTGGCATACTACGGGAAGCGGTAAAACTTTGACTTCTTTCAAAGCATCAACTTTACTTAAAGACAACACCGATATAGAAAAATGTTTGTTTGTGGTTGACCGCAAAGACCTTGACCGACAAACCCGTGAAGAGTTCAATAAATTCCAAGAAGGAAGCGTAGAAGAAAACACCAATACCGAAACATTGGTAAGGCGTTTACTTTCTACCGATTATTCCGACAAAGTTATTGTTACCACCATTCAAAAATTAGGATTGGCTTTGGATGGCACAAACAAAAAGAACTACAAAGAACGATTAGAGCCACTTCGCAACAAACGGATGGTTTTCATTTTTGATGAGTGCCACCGTTCTCAGTTTGGAGATAATCACAAAGCCATCAAAGCGTTTTTTCCAAATGCTCAACTATTTGGTTTTACAGGAACACCCATCTTTGATGAAAACGCAACCTATCAATTAAGAGAAGGCGAAGAAGCCTCTTATAAAACCACTCAAGACATATTTGAAAAACAATTACACGCTTACACCATTACACACGCCATTGAAGATAGAAATGTATTGCGTTTTCATATAGATTTTTTCAAAGGCAAAGGTACGCAGAATCCAAAGCCAGGCGAAGCCATTGCCCAACAGGCAGTAGTAGAAGCTATTTTGAATAAGCACGATGCAGCCACCAATTCAAGACGTTTCAATGCAGTATTGGCAACGGCTTCTATCAACAATGCCATTGAGTATTACAATCTTCTCAAAGAAATTCAGAAAAAGAAACAAACTGAAAATCCCAACTATGTTCCTTTAAATATTGCTTGTGTGTTTTCGCCACCAGCCGAAGGCAACAGCGACATTCAGCAGATTCAGGAAGATTTAACACAAGAGAAAGAAGATAACAAACAAAAACCGGAAGAAAAGAAAGCAGCACTCAAAACCATCATTGCCGATTATAACAAGCAATACGGCACCAACCACGAGATTTATCTTTTCGACTTGTATTACCAAGATGTTCAAAGACGCATCAAAGACCAGAAATACAGCAACAAAGATTATCCGCATAAAAACAAGATTGACATTACCATTGTGGTAGATATGTTGCTCACAGGGTTTGACAGCAAATATCTGAACACTTTGTATGTGGATAAAAACTTGAAATACCACGGATTGATTCAGGCGTTTTCACGAACGAACCGTGTACTGAACGATATAAAACCTTACGGAAATATTTTAGATTTTCGTTCGCAACAAGATGCCGTTAACCAAGCCATTGCGTTGTTTTCAGGTGAAGACAATGCAAAAGCAAAAGAAATTTGGTTGGTGGATCCTGCACCGGTAGTAATTGATAAATACAAACAAGCAGTAGAAGCGTTGGGCGTATTTATGCAAGAGCATAATTTGGTAAACGAGCCGCAAGAAGTTTACAATCTGAAAGGTGATGCGGCACGAATTGATTTTGTAAAAAACTTCAAGGAAGTACAACGCCTGAAAACTCAACTTGACCAATACACCGACATAAACGAAGAACAACAAGCCAAAATAGAAACTATTTTGCCTAAAGAAACTTTGCAGGAGTTCCGAAGTTCTTACATAGAGACTGCCAAACAACTAAGGGAAATACAACAAAAAGGTGGAGATGATACACCGCACGAAATTCAGCAACTGGATTTTGAATTTGTATTGTTTGCTTCTGCTGTGATTGATTACGATTACATCATGAGTTTGATTGCCGACAGTACGCAACAAAAACCTGCCAAGCAAAAAATGACCAAAGCACAGGTGATTAGTTTGCTAAGTTCTAATACCAACCTGATGGACGAGCAGGAAGACTTAACCGAATACATCAATGGGTTGGATTGGAACAGTGGACAAGATGTTGAAACGCTTCGAAAAGGTTACGACACGTTTAAAGACGACAAATACAACAAAGAACTGGCTGCCATTGCCCACCAACACGGTTTGCAAACGGCTGACCTGAAAAACTTTGTAGAAAAAATTATGAGCCGAATGATTTTTGACGGAGAGAGATTAACCGACCTTTTAGAACCATTGGAGCTGAGTTGGAAACAACGGAGAGTAAAAGAATTGGCATTGATGGCAGACTTAGTACCCCAATTAAAAAAATTAGCCCAAGGGCGAGAAATATCAGGATTAGCAGCTTATGAATAATATGAAAGAATTAGAGAAACTTAGCCCTGAGTTATATAGTTATGTTTGCCAAATCATTGATGGCACACGTTTTCGAATTGCAACTACTGTAAATGCTGAAGTTTGCCTAATGAATTGGAACATAGGTAAACGCATAAAAGAAGACGTACTTTACAACCAACGAGCAGAATACGGCAAAGAAATTATTAAAAATCTTTCATCTAAACTTACAGAACACTATGGAAAAGGGTGGAGTATTTATAAACTTCAACATTGTGTACGCAGTGCGTACACTTTTAGTGAAGAAGAAATTGTATACGCGGTGCGTACACAATTAACTTGGACACATCTACGCTCATTAATGGCAATTGAGGATGAACTAAAACGCAAGTTTTATCTCGAAATGGCTCGAATCGAACATTGGGATACTCGAACACTCGACCAAAAAATAGACGGCATGCTCTATGAACGAACTGCTTTAAGCCGTAAGCCTGAGGAACTCATAAAACAAGAACTCGAACAGATACAAACAACAAACTCACTTTCGCCTGATGTAGTTTTTAGGAGTAGTTATTTTTTAGATGCTTTAGGTTTGGCAGATATGTATTCTGAAAAAGAGTTGGAAGATGCCATTTTAATAAACTTACAAGCTTTTATCAAAGAAATGGGCAACGATTTTGCCTTTTTAGACCGACAAAAACGAATAACCGTAGATGCCGTAGATTACAGAATTGACTTGTTGTTTTTCCATCGAGGACTGAAACGATTGGTAGCTATTGATCTCAAACTAGGTAAGTTTAAGCCCGAACACGAAGGACAAATGCTCTTGTATTTGAGGTATTTAAACAAAAACGAACGTAAAGATGGAGAAGAATCACCAATAGGGCTTATCCTTTGTAGCGAAGGAAATACTGAGCATATTGAGTACCTGATGCTGGAAGAATCCAACATAAAAGTAGCCCAATACTATACCCAATTGCCTGATAAAAAACTATTGAGCGAAAAACTGCACAAAGCCATTGCCATAGCCAGAGAAAACCAAAATTCAAACAAATGAGTAAAGTAAAAATAATACCAGATTTAAGGTTTCCTGAGTTTGAGAATGAAGGGGAATGGGACAAACCTAAATTATCAAGTGTTTCCGATGTTATTATGGGTTCGTCACCTAGTTCTTTATCATATAATGAAAATAAAATTGGACTTCCTTTATTACAAGGAAATGCAGATATAAAAAACAGATTGTCAACCCCAAGAATTTACACAACTGAAATTACCAAAGAATGTGAAATAGGTGATATTTTATTGAGTGTAAGAGCACCAGTTGGAACAGTTGCAAAATCCTTACACAATGCATGTATTGGCAGAGGCATATCTGCTCTCAGTGCGAAAAAACCAAATTCACAAGAATATATCTATCAATGGTTATTCTCATACGAATCATCTTGGGCTAAAATCTCTCAAGGGGGGACTTTTGATGCTGTAAATAGTGATGATATTAAAAATCTTTTAGTTCCAATACCAAAACCCAAAGAACAACAAAAAATCGCATCTTGTCTTTCTTCTTTAGATGAAGTGATTGCCGCCCACAGCCAAAAGTTGGA
>JAFMBH010000011.1 GCA_017858735.1 Bacteroidota bacterium | reverse complement strand
CTAAAATATATTGGGGGAATTTGTGCCGCCAGGGGCATAATGATCAATAGACATGTAACCCCGAGGGTGTCATGAATGAAAGGTATAAACTTTTTTAGGACAGGTCACTTTTTTTATCACCTAAGATAAGTGACTTTAGTTATAAAATACGTTTTAAGTAAAAGAGTCTATCATGATTGAGTTATTTATAGCCACTTTGGCCTCCATCTTTTCCGTAGTTAATCCATTGGGCGCCGTTCCCGTTTACTTAGCTATGACGCCGGAATACACCCAAAAGGAACGAAACAGAACTTCCAGACTCACCAGTTTATACTTTTTTTTGATTTTAAGTTTGTTTTTTCTGGCGGGCACCTGGATTTTAGGATTTTTTGGTATCAGCATTGGTGCAATGCGTATTGCTGGCGGATTAGTAATTATGAGTTCGGGATACTCCCTACTCACGGGAAATATTTCTAAAAGTGGTGCGACCTCAAAAAAAGTAACGGAAGAAGCGCTTCATAAAGAAGATATATCCTTTGCGCCTTTAGCCATGCCACTCCTTTCCGGTCCGGGATCCATTTCTTTACTCATAACTTATTTCGACGAATATCCGCTTTGGTGGCAAAAAGGGACCATCGTTGGGGTAATTCTCACTATGGCCGTCATTGTTTATCTAATTTTACGATTTGCCCCATTGTTATATCAAATTTTAGGTGAGGCTGGACTTCGTGCGCTATCCAGAATTATGGGATTTATCGTAATGTCTATTGGTGTGCAATTTATTATTGGAGGAATTTCCAAAGTTTTTTAATAAAATAAAAAGATTTTGATTTACATTGAAGGGTTAATTGTCAAAATCTATCCTTATGTTCCGACTGTTTTCCAAATTTATATTTCTTACTGTAGCGAAGTTTAAAATTATTGGAGATTTTCCAGATGATATTAAAAAATATCTGGTCATCGCAGCTCCACATACCTCCTGGTGGGATTTTCCCATAGGTCTGGTTCTACGGTCAATATTAAGAAAAGATATCAGATTTATTGGCAAAGAATCTCTTTTCAAAGGCCCTTTAGGCTTTATTTTCTATGCGCTTGGAGGATATCCAGTCAATAGATCAGAGAGAACAAATATGGTGGATAGTATGATAAATATATTTAATATCCACGATAAATTTGCCGTGGCCATGTCCCCTGAAGGAACTAGAAAAAAGGTGGAGAAATTCAAAACAGGGTTCTACTTTATAGCAAAAGGAGCCAACGTTCCCATTATCATGGTTCAGTTTAATTTTGGAGAGAAAAAAGTAGTCATCAGCGACCCATTTTACCCTACAGATGATATGGAAAAGGACATGCAATTTATATGGAACTATTTTAAAGGAGTCAAAGGAAAGATTCCTGAAAATAGTGTCTTATGAATAGTATGCTAAACAAATTAAGATTCACTGTCAAGAAATACATGTACTTCCTTTGCAGCATCCCTTCCTTCTGCAATAGCCCAAACAACTAAAGATTGTCCACGGCGAACATCACCGGCGGCAAAAACGCCATCTACAGATGTTTTAAAGTTTGAAGCCTTAACATTACCTCTTTCATCGAGAGCGACCCCTAATTGTTGTAATAAACCATCGTGTTGAGGGTGGACGAAGCCAATGGCAAGCAAGGCAAGATCACAGGGAATTATTCTTTCAGTACCTGCTTTTTTTGAAAATCCATATCTGTTTTCAGCGGGAATAAAAGCCCATTCCACATCAATAAGATGGATTGCCGAAACCTCACCTTTCTCGTTCACTTCAAATGATTCAGTAAGCACAGACCATTCCCTATCGCAACCTTCTTCATGGGAAGAACTTGTTCTTAAAATGAGAGGCCAGTTTGGCCATGAATCAGGCGTTCTGCTTAAGGAAGGTTTCACTAAAACCTCCAATTGGGTTACTGATTTGGCCTTATGTCTATTAGAGGTACCCACACAATCGGCACCAGTATCACCACCGCCAATAACGACTACGTGTTTACCAGTTGCCCGAATGGATTCTACTTCAGGAATAAAATCACCAGCGACTCGTCTATTATTTTGCTCTAGAAACTGCATTGCCGGATAAACTCCTTTTCCTTCTCTACCAGGAATGGGAAGATCTCTTGGAATGGTAGAACCACCTGTTAATACGATGGCATCAAAATCGTTTTTCAACTGATCCACCGACAAATCAACCCCAACATTTACATTTGTTTTGAAGCGAATACCTTCAGCTTCCATCAGGCCGATACGGCGTTCAAGCACCCATTTTTCAAGTTTAAAATCGGGGATACCATATCGAAGCAGACCTCCAATACGATCTTTACGTTCAAAAACAGTGACACTATGACCATATTTATTTAACTCTGCGGCAGCGGAAAGACCAGCGGGACCAGAACCAATAACGGCTACTTTTTTACCTGTTCTGAAGGTTGGTGCTTTAGGTCTGAGAAATCCCTTTTCGAAAGCCATCTCGACGATGGTTTTTTCAATATGCTCGATAGCAACGGCGGGTTGATTTATACCAAGGACACACGCCGCTTCGCAAGGAGCCGGACAAATACGCCCTGTAAATTCAGGGAAATTATTGGTTTCCGATAGAATCTGGAATGCCTCTTGCCATTCTTCCCTATAAACAGCGTCATTAAATTCAGGAATTACATTTCCCAAAGGACAGCCCGAGTGGCAAAACGGAACACCACAATCCATACATCGGGCAGCTTGTTGTTTCGTTTTTTCTACAGGAAACTCGTCATAAATCTCCTTATAATCTGATAAACGAACGTTGACCTCCCTGGAAGAAGGAAGTTCTCTTTTAAATGTTAAAAATCCTTTAGGATCTGCCATAACCTTATCTTTATAGAAGTTTGATTATCCGGCATTCACCGAAGTAACTAACAATTGTAATTTTTTATTCCGATTCGCCAATACTTTTTTATAATCAGCAGGCATAACCTTCTTAAAATGAAGCATTTCTGTTGACCAATGATCCAGGAGCACCCCTGCAAATGGAGATTTGGTATAAAAATAATGATTAAGAACCAGTTGTTTTAGGATATCGAGATCATCATTTTCCAGCACCTCCAGCTCCACCATTTCCCTATTCAATCGGGGAGAAAAAGTATTATCCTTATCGTAAACGTAAGCGACACCACCACTCATACCGGCGGCAAAGTTCTCACCCGTTTCACCCAGCACAACGACTACGCCCCCTGTCATATATTCGCAACCATGGTCACCAATTCCCTCTACCACGGCAGTGACCCCTGAATTTCTAACCCCAAAACGTTCCCCGGCACAACCATTTATATACGCTTCTCCGGAAGTAGCGCCATAAAATGCTACGTTGCCAATAATAATATTATCGCGGGCAATGAAGGTAGCCTCTTTATCAGGCACAACGATTAATCGCCCCCCTGACAGGCCCTTTCCAAAATAATCATTAGCTTCCCCTTCCAGTCTAAAGTGAATACCTTTTGCTCCAAAAGCACCGAAACTTTGACCGGCCGAACCATTAAATGTATATTGAATAGTACCTTCAGGCAAACCTTCTGATTTAAATCGTTTAGAAATTTCGTAGGAAAGCATAGTCCCTGTTGCCCTATCTATATTCCTAATGTTGAAATTGGCCTGTACCTTTTGAACATTTTCCAAAGCAGGTAAAGCTGTCTTTATTAAGGCATGATCCAGCACATTTGCCATACCATGATCCTGTTGAACTATTTTGTACTGACCAACCGATTCATCAGCAGGTTCTTTATATAGAATAGGACTAAGATCGAGGTGTTTATATTTCCAGTGTTGAATATCCTTCTTCAATTTCAGCATTTCAACTTTTCCTACCATTTCATTGATAGATCTGAATCCGAGTTCTGCCATAATCTGGCGAACATCATTGGCCAGGAAGTGAAAAAACTGAATAACATGTTCTGGTTTTCCTGTAAATCTGCTTCTGAGTTCCGGATCTTGGGTAGCGATACCAACGGGGCAGGTATTTACGTGACATTTCCGCATTAAAATACAACCTTCCACCACTAAAGCAGCCGTAGCGACTCCCCACTCTTCCGCACCTAAGAGCGTGGCCATAACAATATCCCTACCTGTCCTTAACTGACCATCGGTTTGCAGCACCACCCTATCTCTCAGTTTATTTTTCACTAAAGTCTGGTGGGATTCGGCGAGTCCAAGTTCCCAGGGAAGTCCGGCATGCCTAACAGAAGTGAGCGGCGAAGCACCTGTTCCACCGTCATGCCCTGAAATGAGAATGGCATCGGCATGCGCTTTAGCAACACCTGAAGCAATAATACCTACGCCAGCTTTTGACACTAGTTTGACATTAATTCTTGCGGAGGGATTAGCATTTTTCAAATCAAAAATTAATTGAGCTAAATCTTCAATAGAATAAATATCATGATGAGGAGGAGGGGAAATAAGGCCAACACCAGGGGTAGAATGCCTGACTCTACCGATCCAGTCATCCACTTTATGACCAGGCAGCTGTCCCCCCTCTCCGGGTTTAGCCCCTTGAGCCATTTTAATTTGTAATTCATCGGCATTTGCCAAATAATAACTCGTCACACCAAAGCGACCCGACGCCACTTGTTTTATAGCAGAGCGTTCCCAATCGCCATTTTCTTTTGGTTTAAAGCGGATTTCATCCTCACCGCCTTCGCCGGAATTACTTTTACCCCCTATCCTATTCATCGCAATAGCGAGCGTTGCGTGCGCCTCATGGGAAATGGAACCAAAAGACATGGCACCGGTTGCGAATCTTTTTAGAATATTTTCTACAGGTTCAACCTCTTCTATAGGTATAGGCGTACCTCGTCGAAAAGTGAGTAATCCTCTTAAAGTTAACGCTTGAACACTTTGTTCATTGATTACTTCTGCGTATTTATTGTAGGCTGCCTGATCATTATTCCTGGCAGCAATTTGCAAATAATGGATAGATTGCGGATTAAAAAGGTGAGCTTCCCCTTTCACTTTCCACTGATAAATGCCACCTACGTCTAATTGCGAATCATGTCCACCCTGAGTAGGATAAGCTCTGTGTTGGCGCTCCAGAATTTCCTGCGCAATACCATCAAAACCAATGCCTTCGATCCTGGAGATAGTCCCTTTAAAACATTTGTCGACCACCTCTGTAGCTAAACCCAATGCTTCAAATATTTGAGCCCCCTGATAAGATTGAAGCGTAGAAATCCCAATTTTAGACATTATTTTCAAGATACCCTTATCAATTGACTTTTTAAAAGTGTATATCGCCTTTTCCAGGGACATATCCACTTTAACTCTCCCTCTATTTAATAAATCAGCAATGGTGGCAAATGATAAATAAGGATTTATAGCGGAAGCTCCGTAGCCCAGCAGCGTGGCAAAATGATGAACCTCGCGCGTATCTCCAACTTCTAACACCAGGGAAGTCGAACCTCTTAAGCCCTCTTTAACCAAATGATGATGAATAGCACCTACGGCTAATAAGGAAGGAATAGGCGCTTGAAAAGCATCGGCATTTCTATCGGATAAAATCAGAATTGTAAATCCGTTTCTTACCATATCTTCCGCCACGGCACAAATATGGTCTATGGCCGCTTTTAATCGTCCCGCTTGTCCGTCCGCTTTAAAAACAAGATTGACTACGCCCGATTTAAATGGCCCCACAGAAATATCTCTTATTTTAGTTAGCTCGGCATTCGACAGAATAGGGCTTTCCAAATGTATAAAATTGGCCCTTTCCGGCGTCAGATTCATGTGATTTGGTGCACCGCCCAACATAGCAAAAATGGACATCACCGACCTTTCCCTTATTGGGTCGATTGGCGGATTGGTTACCTGAGCAAATAATTGTTTAAAATAGTTTGACAAATGCTGAGAATGGTGCGAAAGCACGGCCAGAGGAGTATCAATGCCCATAGAACCGAGAGGCTCCTGCCCGTCAACCATCATGGGTAACATAAGAACACTGATGTCTTCCTTTGAATACCCATGCAGGTGTTGATTTCTCAATAAAGTCTTCTCGTCCTGTTGATAAGACACGGAAGAAGTGAGGGGGAGGTCCTTCAGATTAATTTTATGGTCATTTAACCACTGACGATAAGGAAAACGCTCACATATTATCCTTTTCAATTCTTCATCGCCAACGACTCTGTGTTCATCTAAATCAGCGATAAGCATTTTTCCAGGTTGCAATCTGCCTTTTAACACCACTTTACTTTGATCAACAGGCAGGGCACCCGCTTCCGAAGCAACGATGAGCGTGCTATCATCCAGCAAACAGTATCTGGAGGGGCGTAAACCATTTCGATCGAGGGTTGCACCCACTACGATACCGTCAGTAAAACAGATAGAGGCAGGACCATCCCAAGGTTCAGAGAGTGTTCTGTGATACTCATAAAACGCTCTTTTTTCGTCCTTCATTCTATCTGCTTCTTCCCAGGCTTCAGGAATCATCATCATCAAAGCGTGTGGCAGGGAGAATCCTGAAAGGACAATATACTCTAAAACATTATCAAAATTTCCGGAATCAGATAAGCTTTCCCCACAAATAGGTTTAAGTTTTTCCAGTTCTTCTGGTGTAAAAATAGCGGCAACAAGTTCCTTTTCCTTTGATCTCCACCAGTTTATATTACCTGTTATGGTATTAATTTCTCCATTATGCGCTATATACCGAAAAGGCTGTGCCAATTTCCATTTAGGCACGGTGTTGGTGGAAAATCTGGAGTGAATAAGAGCAATGGCCGAGGTGCAAAGCTCGTCCTGCAAATCGAGAAAGTAAGGTTTTAACTGATAGGTAGTTAACTGACCTTTATAGATAATGGTTTTATAAGAAAAAGAAAGAACATAAAAATGATCTTTAGCCTGGGGGTAAGTATGATAAATATTGTGGGTGGCAAATTTTCTTAGTATATATAACTTTCTCTCCAAAGACTTTTTGTCCAATAGAGATTTAGGTTTTACAAATACCTGTTCAATCTTAGGTTCCACCATTAAAGCAGAGGCACCGAGCGATTCATTATGGGTTGGTACGTCCCGATAACCTATTAATTCAAAATCACATTCATCGATATAATCATTTAAAAGAACGCGGCATTGATCCCTCAACACACGATCCATCGGAAAAAAGATCATTCCAACCCCATATTGCCCTGCGTCGGGTAGGTTAAAACCAAGTTCCTTAACCTTATGCTGGAAAAACAAATGAGGGATTTGTATTAAAATGCCCGCACCATCGCCTGTATTTGGTTCACAACCACAAGCGCCCCGATGTTCCATGTTTTCAAGCATTTGTAAGGCTTGGTCTATTAATTCGTGAGACTTATTTCCTTTGAGATTGGCGATAAGTCCAGTACCACAGGCATCACTTTCCAATTGCGGCGTGTAAAGCCCTTTCGAAATGATAGGTTTAATTTTGCTATTTTCCATAATTATAATAAGCCCGCTCCCTGATGAGGTGAAAGGATTAATTAAGTTTTTTTAAAAATTTGGTATATAAAAGAAAGGGCAAAATTGATTGTAAATTTACCTTTTTTAAAAGTTCTATGCAACTTAAATTCCTTTTTAGATAAGCTCTATCAGCCTGTCTTTACATACAATTTTACGAAGGCTAACCTAAAGCATTTCAAAAAAACAGTCCTCCTGCGTCTTAGCTCCTCCCAAAAATCAGTATTATATTTTTAAATAAATATATTTATCGTAATTATAATAGTAATATTTACCATTAAAACAATTTAAATTTTGTCTTAAAAAAATAGAATAAAATCCGAATTTAGGGTAAAATTCCAATCTTTGACTACATTTAATGCTATCTTTGGAAAAATATTAAGACATGAAAACGCTGAATTTCTTACTGTTTACTTTTGTGTTTCTTTCAGGCTGCCAAATGGCAAAAAAAGCTACTTCAGAGAAGGAGGCGCTTTATGAAGGACAAAAATGGAACACTAAACGAGCTATTACAACCATAGCTTTTGGTTCATGCGACAGGCAGGATCTTCCCCAGGATATTTGGAAAGCCGTTGCTCAAAATCAGCCCGATCTATGGATCTGGACAGGAGATAATATCTATGGTGACAGTGACGATATGAACGTCTTGTATGAGAAATATCTGAAACAAAAAAGTGGAAAAGATTATCATGCGTTTAGAAAAAAAACCCAGATAACGGGTATTTGGGATGACCATGACTACGGAGTAAATGATGGGGGCAAGGAATATCCTTACAAGCGGGAAAGCAAAAAATTAATGCTCGATTTTCTGGATGTACCGAGAGATGCACCCGTCTTTAACCACGAGGGTGCTTATCAATCTTATATCTTTGGGCCAAAAGGACAAAAAATAAAGCTACTATTAGTTGACTCCAGATATTTTCGGGACGCTTTGGAATCAAGTAAAATGGAAGGAAAAAGGTATGAAATAAATCAGACAGGTGATATTCTGGGGGAGGAGCAATGGGCCTGGTTAAAAAAGGAGTTAACCAACAGTGAAGCTGATGTTCATATAATTGCCAATGGCATTCAGGTAATTTCCGAGGAACAAGGATTTGAAAAATGGGCTAATTTTCCTCTGGCTAGAAAACGCTTATTAGATTTGTTGACTGAAACAAAGCCAAAGAATCCTATTGTTTTAAGTGGGGACAGGCACATTGCGGAATACAGCAGAATAAAAACTAATTCCCTCGACCTGCCCGAAATAACCAGTAGCGGACTGACTCATACCTGGGGGGAATACAGGGAGGAACCCAATAAACACCGCATTGGAAAATTAATTGTCAGTTTAAATTTTGGCCTTCTCCACATAGACTGGAGCAAGCCTGCTGTAACATTTGAAATTCGCAATCAAAATAATAAAATACTATTAGCCAACGATTTGTGGTAAAAAATCAAAGGTAATTATTCGTAATTGAATGCATCTTCGGGATAGACAATCCCTGTCTGCTTTCTAATTTCATCCATTTGATTCATTAGTTGAATGCTTAGGGAATGCGGAACCAATGGGCATTCTGATAAACCCTGAACCAGGCATTTTTCAACGGCTGAAATTTGGAATTGGTAGCCAAAACCCTCCCAGGGAGAATGAACTAATTCTTCTTGCCCATCTGATTTTAACACATAAAATATTTGGCTATCTATCCATCTGCCAGGCACCCAGAAACTTCCATTATCACCGAAAATAAAGGCCTCTGTTCTGGTATTTGCACGTATAGTAGATTGAATTTGCGCTAAGCCCCTCTTGTTATATTTCAAGATAGCCATCATTTCATCATCAACCTGTAGTTCAGTCAATGTGGCCAACGCCTTAATTTCATTTGGATACCCAAGGCATAAAGTAGCTAATAAGAGCGGATAAATACCAATATCCAACAAACTACCTCCTCCTAAAGAAGGATTAAAAAGCCGGCTTTCCGGATCGAAAGGCATATGAAACCCGAAGTCAGCTTTTACACCAATAATGGATCCAATATCGCCATTATTTATCTTTTCAAAAATCTGGGTATAAGTAGGAAGAAAAACAGTCCAAAGAGCCTCCATAAAGAATAATCCATTTTCGGCGGCAAGAGTTAACAACTGTTTTAACTGTCCCGAATGAATGGTTACCGGTTTTTCACAAAGGACAGAAATGCCCAAATCGAGACACATTTTTGCCTGCTCAAAATGAAAGGAATGAGGTGAAGCGATATATACTACATCGAGCTTTTCCTTTGTCAACATCTCCCTGTAGTCTCCATAAAATGAGGACAGCTTATATTTATCTGCAAATGCCCTGGCCCGCTCAATGTTAGTACTGGCAACGGAGGTTATAGAATGATTATGAATCAATGAAAAATCGGAAGCAAATTTATGTGCTATCCTTCCCGGAGCTATAATCCCCCAGCGAATCGAAACCATATCATTGAATTTGATAGCGTTAAATAGTATAAAAATAACTAATTAGCAAATATAAAATATAAATAGTTTGATTATATTAAAAAAATTATCAATATCTTTGAGTTTTTACGATACTATGATGAAAACAGATCTATGAACGCAGCAGGCAAATTATTTCAATCTTCCATTGAACTAACAGAGGATCAGCTACTTGTTTTTAAAACGGAGCCTTATTTCGCCCCCTATTTCTTTTTACTTGGCGGCTCCAAACTCCCTTTGGAAAATGCGGAAAACATATTGGATAACTTATTTGAAAGTCAGCAGGAAGATGGGCGAATGCCCTTGTTTATAAAGGATATTGAAACGCCTTTTATCCAGGCTCCCCTTCATGCCGGCATCATCTGGCAGTATGTTCAAGAGATTGAGGATAAAAAAACAAGTCGGAAGCTCGTTAAGAAATATTTTGAAAAATTGGTTCATTCTCACCTGTATTGGTATGAGCATAGAGATATTGAGGAAGATGGGCTTGTTTCCATATTTCACCCCATTGAATCCCTTCTGCCAACGTCATGTGCCTGGGATGAATCCCTTAGCGCATGGAAAAAAAGAGCTCATTTGACAGACGAAGATATTTCAACGGCGTTGTTCAACAAACAAAAAGATCTTCTGACCTTATCCCAACAGCCTGAAAAAGAATGGGCTATGAAAGATCCGGTGGTTAATACGCTTCTCTGCTGGTCCAATGAGTCTTTAATAGCTATGGGAAAATTCATTAGGAAAAATGTGAGCGAAATAATTCAGTGGAATGAACTGGCGCTTTACAGCATGAATGAAGAACTTTGGGACGAGGAATATGGTATCTATCGAGGGTATGATTTAATCACTAAAGAACTTCCGCTCTCGGGTTCCATAGGTGGCTTGCTTCCTCTACTGGCTGGAATACCTGTTCAGGAGCAGGCAGAGGCCATGTTGGGTGCTTTGCGATTGAATTTTGAGAAACCTGACTTTTATAAACTAGCCTCAAATTCTCTATATGCCGATGTTACGCAAGTAGAAAAGCCCGGCCGGGGAGCTATGTCTTTATTCATGAACTGGCTGATTTTTCAAGGATTATCCCGATTTGATTTAATCGATTTGGCAGAACAAATAAAAAATGATACAATAGCTCTGGTTTCAGAATATGGTTATTATCTGCACTATTTACCCCAAAAAGAACTCGTTAAAAATTGTGGCATTGGAAAGGGAAATAACCCTTTTGCCGTAGCTGTTCTGTCGCATTTTACCCAAACGGATGCTACCTTTTACCAGGAAACCAGTGAAGACCCCATGTAAAGAAAATATTAAAGTAATATTTTTTCCTTATCAAGTAAGCTCTGTGTGAATTGCCTGATTATTTCAGGCAAATTTTGAAATCGATAGCCAGGCTTACCTATTTTTGACGCTAAATCAAGGTTTCTTTTTTTAAACAACAGCATAAGTTTTTTCCTGTAAGTCGCCCGTGTCAATTTTATTGGATTACCGAGGCTGGATACATCCAGAAAATATTCTATAACGGGATAGGAGAAAGGTTTTGACATTCCTTTATCATATATCCATTGGATTCTATCTACCGGCAGCTGATAAAGGGAAACACCTTTTTCCCTAAATAAGAGCTGGAGATACAACCAGTGCTTACCATCGTACTTACTTTCATAAAAAAATGAATTTGTTTCTGTTTTCAAATAAAAACCACTAATCATCCTTGGGTGATAACTATATATCGACCCAAAATCATTCATAAAAATGACTGTATGATTTCCATTCATCTCCATGATGTCACCAATTTGTCCCGTAAGTTGATAGCCATTCAGCGTTAACACAAACCCTGGATATAAACCATCCAATGGTATATTTCCCGCGAACAATACTTTATGACTGCTCTGTAAACAACTCAGCAAGGTCCAGATAATTAAAAATCGAGCCACAAGTCAGAAATTTGGTCCTTTAAAATATTTAAAAAAAGTAGTAAAATCAAAATAGTAAAGCTATCAACAATATTTTAGTAAAATGGATATTTTAAAATGAATAAATCGACCTATATTCGGAAAAAAATTGAATGATTCCAAATCCAACCCGATTAAATGTTTGGTCCAGTCCAAGGAATGTGAGTACCGCATTTATGTATTCATTTGGAGAAAGGCCTGATGTTCAAGCATTTGACGAGCCTTTATATGCCCATTATTTATTGCGTACACCCACGGAGGCTGTCCATCCTGTTAAAGACCAAATCATAGCCTGTCAGCTAAATAATGGCTCTGATGTTATAAATGATATCATTTTGGGCCCTGCTGAAAAGAATATTTTATTTTTCAAACAGATGACCCACCATTTAATAGATATAGATTGGGGCTTTATGACTAAAACCTTAAATATTCTGTTGATAAGAAATCCGAGGGAAATCATTGCATCCTATTCCAAAGTTATTCCCAATCCGAGCATAGAAGATATAGGCGTTGCGCTACAACAAAAATTATATCACTATTTGAACGAAAATAAAGCTTTAACCGCCATTGTGGATGCCAGGGACTTACTCTTAAATCCAGCAGTAATGCTGGAGAAAATATGTCTTTTGTGTGATATACCCTATTTACCTACCATGCTCCAATGGGCTGCGGGTCCGAAGGATTATGATGGAATATGGGCACCGCACTGGTATGCAGAAGTCCATCGGTCTGACGGATTTAAACCCTACATTGAGAAAGAAACCATTTTACCCCCTCATCTGGAGCCATTGGCGGCGCAGTGTGCTCCATTTTACGCTGAGTTGATAGATAAAAGTTTAAAAGTTTCCTAAATTTAGTAAAAAGAACATTTTATGTTACAAACATATAACACGGCCAATGAGAACATTTTAATTTACGTTGGCGATAAATTATACCCCAGATCCGAAGCAAAAGTATCTGTTTTTGATAGTTCTGTGCAGGGCGGCGACGCGGTATGGGAAGGATTAAGAGTATATTCAGGCAGGATATTTAGCCTGGAAAAACATTTGGAGAGAATGTCATTATCCGCTCATGCACTGGATTTTAAACAAGTCCCATCTAAGGAATATATCCAGAATGCTATTTTTAAAACGCTGGAGGCCAATGGTATGCGAGACAACGCACACATAAGGTTAACCTTAACCAGAGGCGAGAAAATCACTTCCGGAATGGATCCAAGGTTAAACACCAAAGGTTGTACGCTCATTGTTTTAGCCGAGTGGAAACCGCCTGTTTTTCCGCCCGATATAAAAATGGTAACTACCGCGATAAGAAGAAATTCTCCGCTTTTTCTTGACTCAAAAATTCATCACAATAACCTGTTAAATAATATTTTAGCTAAAATTGAGGCTAACTTTGCCGGGGTTGATGAAGGACTAATGTTAGATCAGCATGGATTTGTGTCCGAGGCAAACAGCGTTAATGTCTTCATGATTCGAAAAGGGGAAGTTTTTACCCCTTTTGCCGATAATTGCCTTCCGGGCATTACACGTGCCCATGTTATTGATATATGCAAAGATTTAGACATTCCGTTTAGGGAGAAAAATTTATCCGTAACAGAATTTTATAGTGCCGATGAAGTATTCTGCACTGGTACTATGGGAGAGTTAACCAGGGTTAATAACATTGATGGACGGGAAATAACTAATCGATCTAATTTACCTATTCTGGAAAAACTACAATCTGCTTTTAGAAAGAAAACGGAAACGGAGGGTACTCCTCTTCCTTTTTAACTAAAGAGGGGCTTCATAAATGAAGCCCCTTACTCATTATTTTAGATTACCCATTTATACTTCATTCATTAGATGTGAAATACAAACTTATACGAAAGTAAGTAAAATTAACCTAAATAACAAACATATTAAAATAAATTATCATATCTTAATATAGGAAGTATAAACTGTTTTAAACACCAGGGCGAAAATAATTATTGCAGCACCAATGATGGCATAGAAACCTGGCATCTCACCAAAGCCAATCATCACCCAAACCGGATTAAGGATAGGCTCCAGCATAGCTACAAGAGAACTTTCCAGGGCTGAAACTCTTTTTAAGCCAAAGGTAAAAAGCATATAACCCAATCCAATTTGAATGAAGCCTAAAAAGGAAAGCATGAACCAATCGTTCACGGTGGGAAATGGCGCATTCACTGTAAAAGTAAACCCAATAATAACGACCCAAACATTACCCCAAAATATAGACGCTTCGTGATGATGTTGGGGGTTATTCCTTTGAGCGAGCATCATACCGGCGAGAGCGACGCCAGAAATTAGCGCTAAAAGATTACCAAGAAGACCGCCCAAAGAAAATTCATCCAAAAAAAATAGCCCCATACCCAGCATACAAAAAACGGCGGTTAATCCATTTTGAAGAGATAACTTATATTTGAAGAGCCACGGCTCAAGAATAATAAGATATAAAGGCGCAGTATATTGCAAAAAAATGGCATTTGCCGCGGTGGTCAATTTCGTTGCAAAAACGAAAGTTCCGACCAACAATGCATAAAAACAGGATACCAGAAGAATTTTAGGCGTTAAAACGAGTACTTTCTTCCTAAAAACAAGCAAAAAAAGCAAAGCTGCAAAAAAAGCTCTATAGGTTAGGATAGATATAGGCGGTAAACTAATCCACTTAATAAACAAGCCACCTGTACTCCACAGAATGGCAGCCAGCGCAATAGCTGCAATACCCGTATTATGATACCGGGCCGGAGAAGGAATATTTGCATCCATTAATTTTTCCACTATTTGCGGTACAGTTTAAAGCCAGCTTCTTCATATTTATCGCCTTTCACCCATTTTGGCAAAACCTGGTTATCTGCTATAAGCCTGGCAAGATGGGCCAGCGATTGTGAAAATCTCAACAAATAGGCTTTATCCACAGAATCAGCTTCGTCGCCAACCTGATGATAATATTTTGCAATTTCTTCATCGAAAGCATCGAAACCAGGTGAAAAAGTAAGTGCGGGCACACCTTTTGCAGCGAAAGAGACATTATCTGACCTGTCGAAGAGATTTTGCTCAGCGGCTGGATTTTTAAAAACATCCAGTCCCACTTTTCTGGTTGCCTGGGAAATAAGGCTATCTACCCCTGTTCTGCCCCAACCTATCACTGAAATATGTTTTGTAGAATTGTAACCTGCCCCATCAGTATTCAGATTAAATATTACTTTATTGAGGGGAATCACTGGATTTTCAGCATAATATTTACTTCCCAGCAATCCTACCTCTTCACCGGTAACGGCTAAAAAGATAATAGAGCGAAGCGGTTTCTTTTTAGACAGCGCAGCTGCGGCATGCAGAATCGCAGCGGTTCCCATTGCATTATCTCTGGCGCCATTGAAAATTGAATCTTCCGAAGTAAAGACCCCACCCTTTTTTCCTGTACCAACATGGTCATAATGAGCCGAGAGGAGTAAATATTCATTTTTAAGATTGGGATCAGTACCCTCGATAACCCCGATAACATTTTGGGAAGGTTTTGGAATAGTGGTACTTCCGCTCGCTGAAACAGAGCCAGTCATTTTAACTTTTCCTGCGATCAACTCCTTTTTAATAAGATCACCCTTATCTTTTACCCAACCGACAATAAGTTGATCTTTATCACCTTCCGCGGCATCCTCCAATTGAAGAGTTTCTCTGCTAAAATAATTGGTAAAAAAGGACCATGGCGTATTAAGTTGGTAGAGTTCAAGCAAGGCAACTGCTTTATGTTTTATAGCCAGTGCCCTTTTCTTTTTAGATGCTCTCATGACGGCCGATTGCTGGGAATTATCAGGTTCCCCTGGTAAAACGATAACAATTTTCCCCTCCACATCCAGGCCATCATAGTCACTTACGCCAGTTTCCTCATTAACAAGGCCGTATTTGGCAAAAACCACCGGGACATTTTCAAAATTAGCCTTACCGCTTAAAATTAAACAATCGGAAATAGGGTCGAAAGTAATATTATTCAAAACCAGACTATATTTTTCAGTTGGTTTGAACACAGAAAAGGGAATTTTTTGAAAGTACGAATCCATGCCCGGAGCAAAAGAAACACCATAAGATTTTAGCTTATCGGCAATATATTGAGCGGCCTCATTATTTCCTGGTTCCCCAGTTCTTCTCCCCATGAGCTTATCATCGGCAAGAAAATTTAAAATCTCAGTCGTCTGACTATTCTTTTTTTTAAGTTCAGGCTGGCCATTCGAGTTTGAGCAACTTAATAAAATGGCAATGAACAAAGTGGGTAATATTTTAAGCATAGGTGTTATTTTTCAAATAAAATAGCAGTTAATTCTGCAGGTGAATAATGAATAGATTTTAGCGTTTTTCTGTCATCTGCTCTATATACCAGATAATGGTCTTCTGATAATTCAACGACACTTTCCACCCCTTTTGTAAGCTTATAATGAGCTTGAGTTTGCTCTGCTTCTTCAAGGGTAGCACAAGATTTACTCATATTAGATCGTTGAACCTCATCGAAAAGATCCTTAAATTTATCGCCAAGACCGAATTCCAGGATAGCACCTGAAAGAACATATTGCAGATCGCAAAAGGCATCGGCCACCGCCACCAAATCACCTGCCTGAATAGCATCCTCTAATTCGGTTAATTCCTCCTTAAGGAGAGAAATCCGCAGTTGGCAACGATCTTTTGAGGGAATCGCCGGGTCAACGGGCAAGGGGTGTTTGAACGTGCGATGGAAATCTGCCACCTGGTTAAGAACATCTAATTTTTCCATAAAAACATATTAAACTTTAGCCGTCATCATTTCCTTAATATTGTCATTTTTACCAAAGGTAACTATTATATCCCCATCCATAAATACAAATTCAGGGGTAATTACCCCTTTACATAATTTCTCAATAACCACTTTAGATTTGGTATCAGATATATTTTCATCTCTTAAAACAGAAATAATATTTACTTTAAATTTACCTCTTATGTCTAAATCTGCCAATTTTTTATTTACCATCCAGGACGGTATCAAGGTTTCTGTAACAGAATGTTCGTTATCAATGAACAACATTTCCTTTCCAAGATTGTAAGTCAGCCGGTGGGAAAGTTGTTGTGCTGCTTCTTTTTCAGGATGCACAATATCATGAATATTCATTGCTGCTAATATATACTCATGGGTTACAGAGAGAGAACGACAAATAATTTTATTTAAGCCCAGGCTTTTTAGAATCCCCACCGTCATTAAAGAAGCTCCTTCATTTTCACCGATAGCAACGATTACCCAGTCTGTTTCCTTGAGAGGCAAGGTACTCATACCTTTCAAGTCGGTGGAATCTATGATAAATGATTTTTCAAGAATATCTTTTAATAAGTTTACTCTATCCTCTGCCGAATCAACGCCAATGACCTGATGTCCTTTTTTTAACAAATCAATAGCTAACTCAGAACCAAAAATTCCAAGTCCAATAATCATAAACGTATCAATTTTTTTTTGTTGCATAAGAATAAAATTTAATTTATGAGGATGGAATCTTTCGGAAAATCATAAACCGGAGGTTTTCTATGAGCCAAAAGGCCTGATAACAAGGAAAAGACCCCCACTCTTCCGACAAACATAACTATTATAAGCACTAGTTTACCTGCATCGGAAAAAGCGGTGGTTACACCCAGGCTAAGTCCTACGGTAGAATAGGCAGAAAACACTTCAAAGGTCAATGATAAAAAGGTCATTTTAGGTTCTAATATACTAAGTACGATGATGGCAAAGCCAATGATAAAAAGTGATAAAGAAATGATGGCAAAAGCTCTGTTAACAGAAGATTGCTCGATTTCCCTTTGGGCAAAATGCATTTTTTGTCTGCCTGTCAAAGAATGCCAGATATTTAAAACAGCAACGGCGAAAGTACTTGTTTTTATACCCCCACCTGTTGATGCAGGTGACGCACCCACCCACATTAGCATAATGGTTAAAAAAATGACCGGTGTACTTAATCCGGCTACATCTACCGTGTTAAAGCCAGCTGTGCGCGGTGTAATTGATCCAAAAAAGGAGACGACCAATTTTCCAAAAAGGGAGGTATGCTCCTGTAAGGTTGGACGGTTCCATTCTGCCACAAGAAAAAATATCCACCCTATGAATATTAAGCTAATGGTTGTGTGTAACACCATTTTTGAGTTCAGACTTAACCTTACATTATGATATTCAGTGAAAAATTTAGCCTTAGAAAAAGCAAATTTTAATCGGTAATATTTAAACTTTATGTAATCCGCAATATTAAAATGTATAGCATAGCCAAGTCCGCCAAAAACGAATAAAAATCCAATAACCAGATGAATGACGTAATTAAAACGAAGGAGAGGATCGTATAAATTATTTCCAAGAAGGGAAAAACCCGCATTACAGAAAGAAGAAACGGCATGAAAGAACGAAAAGAAAAGTCGTTCTTGAAATGAGTTACCATCGGGCAAAACGGGCAAACTAAAATAAATAATAACTGCCCCTATACTTTCCATGAACAGGGTAAACAAAACAACTTTTCTGGCTAAACCTAAAAGATCTGTAAACTGATCAGAACCAAGAAAATCACTTAAATATGTATTTTCCCTGTAAGACGCTTTTCCCTTAAAAAAATAAGAGAAAAAAGAGGTAAAAACGAGCATACTTAATCCGCCCAACTGAATTAGCAACAAAATAATCACATGGCCAAAAAAGGTAAAACTTTTTCCCGTGTCATTTATGGATAAGCCTGTTACACTCACTGCACTCGTGGCGGTAAAAGCGGCATCGACCCAGGTTATGCCTTGTGTCGTTGCCTTCGGCAATTTTAATAATACCGTTCCAACTACAATGAGAAAAATGAAACTACCCGCTAAAACAATCGACGGTTTGATGTTCTTTTTGGAATAAAGGCGATCACTAAAAAGCCCGATCTCTATGGAAAGCAGCAGTATAACATTGGTTATAAACAGGGAGGAGGAATTACTCATTGCTTTCGTAAATCCGAACCCTTGTGATAACAAATAGCCTACACTTATCAATGTTGAAAATGGAAGGATTCCCCTCAAAAAAGGCTTCCATTTATCTCCTTTCGACAGTTTGATGAAATCTGTAATCTCAAAATAAAAGGAGGCAATAATGATGCCAAAATAGGCCACCAGAATATAAGCATGAACCGAAGCTGAGTGTTTGAAACCAAGGTCCCAAAGTAACAAAAAGAGAGAAAAATAAATTAAGTACGGGTGAAACTGGTTTCTCATGTTACCTATAAATTTGGACGGGACAAATGTATAGATAATATGATAAATAAAACAAGCAAATTAAAATAATCCTGAAGAACACCCATTTAAGTCCGCAGGCAAAACGCTGCTTTTCAGTCTTTCCCAAATAAGAATTGTTTTATTTTTCCTGTTATCGAAATCTGTCAGTATTTTTTGCAAATCATCAAGCGCCATAGTTTGTGGATCTTTAGAAATAAGAAGCTGATATTGAGTTATTAACCTGGTTAATTCTTCTTTATCTTTAGCTAAATTATCGAGGACCAATTCAGGAACCTGATTTGTTTCTCTCCCATTTTCAATATACTGATTCAAAAAATTAACGGTGGCATCTAAACAACTCAAGGTGTGGTACAAGCCTTTTGACAAAGCCTTAAATTGTTCATTTAACCTAAAAAAAGCAGATTTTTCTGAAGCTGCCAATCTTTCCAATGCTAAGGTTTTACAAGATGTACACAGTGGAAACTGCGAGGTAGCTTTTTCTAAAAAAGCATTTCCTTGTTCCTTTCCTGACAAATCGACATTTGGCAGAAACCCCTTTTGAAAAAAATGCTTCTCCATTATTTTGCGTAAATCATTCACCCTTTGAAAGGATGTGAGAGATTCAATTTCCTTAGGTAACCTACCTTGAATTTCGGATTGACTGAGACGCTCACGATAAAAGGCTAATAGTTCAATATCTTTATACAACTGTTCGGCTGTTTTCTCAGAAAGCAAAGCCTCTGTCTCATTTAAAATCAAAAATCTACCGATTTCACGAAATTTGAGAAGCATTTCAGCGTTAAACCAAAGATCCACCTCTGTTTGAACATTGGTATAAAGCTTACTGTATTTCTCTTTCAATTTGGCATCCTTTGTGGATAATCTTTTTAGGGAATTTGTTTTTAAAATGCCTATGTTATGGTAACTATCAATTAACCTGGCGAAGGCAATCCAATCGGTATATTTTGTTTGAAGAGAACCTTGAAATAAATCAATTTGTCTTCTCAAATCCAGGGCTGCGGAAAAAACTTCTAAAAATTCACTTTCTACTTCTTTTTTAGTTTCATTTTGAATCAGCTTAAACTCCCTTGTTTTTTTATCAAAATAGGCTTTGTTGAATGCAAGGTCTGAATAATCGGTATTGTATTCTGACTTCGTTTGAACAATCAAAATATAAGGGGCAGTAGTTTTGGGTACCTTACTTTTAAAATCCTCTACTTTTCCCGCTTGAAACTGAAGGAAATACTTAGATTTCAGAGGCACATCAATATCCCAGTGAATTCTATAAAGGGTTGCACCCATCACTTTTTCATCATATAAATTTCCTAAATCTTTAGAGAGCAATTTAATGTAAAACTCACTCACCATTTTATGTGGATCGTCGAGTTTTTCCATAGAACGAAGTCCTTTATCTACTTGAGGCATAATCTGATTCGTCAGTGCCAAAAAAGGGCCTGACAAGCCTACTTTTAGAAGACTGGTTGCCGTTTTACCCAGGTCGGCAGATATTTCAGCAGTTTTTTGCCAAAAATCGCGCGCTTCATTACTTTTAATGGCTTCGAATTTAATTTTCGCCGTTATATCTCCTTTGTTTAATACATCATCTGATATATTTTCCAATACCCTTCCCCCGTATTCAAGAATCCTGGAAGAAATATTAGGATTCCTTGTATCGTGAATCATTAGTGGAATAGTAAGAAAATTAGTAGGATTAACGGGGTCTTTAATACTTGCTGCCAGATACATGTACTGCGGATAATCCCCTTTTTTTATACCCACATCCCTTCTTTCCCCTTTATTAAGATCCTCCCCCTCAAACATAGGCGCGAGCAGAGACGGGTTTAATAAAAATATATAGGAAGAATTTAAATTATAGTCAGACGAAACGGGGGTTTGATTTACCCAGGATTCCACCTGAGAAGCAATAACACTATGCTGACCAACGCCGCTGAAAGGCACTAATAGATAAAAGAAAAAAATTAAACGAGTATAATTCATTATATGTATTTGAACATTAATACGCATATTTGAAAAAAATATTGAACTTTCAAGTAAAAAAGTTTTGTTAAAATTCAAAGCGTCGCCCATGAAATCTATAGTCATCCTCGATGGACACACCTTAAATCCCGGAGATTTATCCTGGGAAAAAATAAAACGGTTAGGAAAGACCACCATTTATGCCAGGACAAACAGGGAAGAAGTATTTGGCAGAGTTAAAGATGCGGAAATAATTATTGTTAACAAAGTTAAACTCGATGAAGAGGTACTGGAAAACGCTCCCCTTTGCCAATGTATTTGTGTAACAGCGACGGGGTACAACAACATAGCTATTGAAAAGGCAAAACAAAAAGGTATCGTTGTGTTGAACGCAAGTAATTATGGCACAGGGTCGGTAGCTCAGCACGTTTTTGCTCTTTTACTTGATATAACCAATCGGGTGAATACACAAAATACCTCAGTAAAAAAGGGAGATTGGGGAAATCAACCCGATTTTTGTTATGGACATGAATCGCTGGAAAGATTAGAGGGAAAAACCATTGGTATCGTTGGATTTGGATCTATTGGTCAGGCCGTTGCAAAAATAGCTGTTGCTTTTGGCATGAAAGTTAAGGTAGTTTCGCGGACAGCGGATAAAGCAACAAGCATGGGATTTGAGGTTCAAAGCTTAGCGCAGGTGATACCCATTTGCGACATTATAACCCTTCATATTCCGCTGACCGACGAAACAAAAAATATAATGAATAAGACTATCTTTCAAAAAATGAAAGATAATACCATTTTAATAAATACATCCCGGGGAGATTTAATAAATGAGGAAGATCTTTATGAAGGATTAAAAGTAAAAAAACCAGCATTTGCCGCTTTAGATGTACTAAAAATTGAACCACCCGTGGAAGGTAATCCATTATTTGAATTAGAAAATTGTATCATAACCCCACACGTAGCCTGGGCATCAAAACAGGCGAGAGAAAAACTGATGGAGATAACCGAAGAAAATATACTTTGTTTTTTAGAAGACAGACCTTTAAATAATTTGGCTAATCAAAAATAAGATGCACAAAAAAATAAAAGGTTTGGTTAAGGTTATGTAAAGAAATCTGAAAATAGTATCTTCGCGTTTTTGAAGCGTAAAAGGTATAGTAAAAGAAGTATATTTGCGCAGTTTTCTAAAAAAGTAAACATTAATCGTTAAACAACTAGTTATGCAAGGAAAAGGGATTATCAGGTTCTTCCTTGTGTTGATGGTTCTGGTTACATTAATCCAGTTCCTATTCACATTGCCCACCCAGAGTGTCGAAAAAGCGGCAGATGCTTATGCTGAAGCAGCAAGCAGAAACGTATCAAAGAACCTTAAGCAGGAAGTGTTCAAACAGAAGCGTATTGCCTATTTGGATTCCATGTCTTCTGAAGAGGTGTTAAAGATTCCTATGCTCAAAACCTACAATTACCAGGAATTAAAATCACAACAATTAGCGTTGGGTCTTGATTTGAAGGGAGGTATGAGTGTTTTACTGCAAGTAGATTTACGTGACTTTTTACGTGCTCTTGCGAATGATAGTAAAGATCCAGCCTTCCTGGCGGCCCTGGAAAAAGCATCAAAGGATCAAATCACCTCACAAGGAGATTATGTAACTTTATTTGCAGATGCCTACACGCAAAATAACCGTAATCTGGCTCCTTTATTTTCTACTTCAGAATTACTAAGAGAGGAAATAAACTTCGGATCAAGTAACGCCCAGGTGGTAACCATTTTACGCGAAAAAGCAGGTGAAACTGTTGAATTGACTTTCAAACTTTTGAAAGAACGTATTGACCGTCTTGGTGTTATGCAACCCAATGTTTCTCTTGACCCAAGTCGCGACTTAATTCTTGTGGAACTTCCAGGTATTGATAATCCGGAGAGAGCGCGTAATTTCTTACAAGCCGCTGCCAAACTTGAATTTTGGGATGTTTACAGGATAACTGACCCCGTTAATCCAAATCGTGCAGGTAGCGAAACCATTCAAAAGGCTATTGCTGATGCTAACGCTGAATTGGCAAAAACCATTGGTAGTGGCGAATTGAAAAAAGAAATTTTACGTATTGATACCACCTACGCGACTGACGCAGATGGCAATCAAAACAAAACTCAAATTACAAAACTTGATACGCTTTATAGTCCGGTAAATATAGCCAGTGGTCCGATATTCGAGAATCTTTCTTTAAACACAGGAGGAGAGTTCGGTATGTCAGTTATTGGTGTTTCGGAACGTAATAAAAAATCTATCATAGATTCTTTACTAACCAGACCAGAAGTTAGAAGCAGAGTACCTAAAGAGATATCATTCCATTGGGGAAGGGATCCAATTACCAACACACAAACGAACGAGGTAACGGATCTTTATATGCTATACGCCATCAAAAAGGAAAGAGCGGAAGCACCCGTATCAGGTGACCAGGTGGTTGCTGCAGCGGCAGAACCTGATCCGATTACTAAGGAAACAGGTGTAACCCTTAGAATGGATAAAAACGGCGCTAAAGCATGGGCAGAAAT
Organism: Bacteroidota bacterium; assembly: GCA_017858735.1. Lineage (GTDB taxonomy): Bacteria > Bacteroidota > Bacteroidia > Chitinophagales > Saprospiraceae > BJGN01. Next base: position 40,139 of record JAFMBH010000011.1, on the reverse strand, counting down.
GACCACTAAAGCTGCACAGGATAATAATCGCCAGGTTGCTATCTTACTTGACGATGAAGTAGTTTCTGCGCCTAGTGTAAATGAGCCAATCACTGGCGGAAATACGCAGATAACAGGTAACTTCAATATTCAGGAAGCACAGGATTTAGCCAATATTCTGGAAATTGGAAAATTACCAGCGGAAACTAAAATTATATCGGAAGCCTTAGTAGGTCCTTCTTTAGGAAAAGAGAATATTTCAAAAAGTATCAATTCTTTAGTGATTGGATTTTTAATCGTAATGGCCTTCATGTTCCTGTACTATAGTTCTGCAGGTATCATGTCTATCATTTCCCTTTTCCTTAATATCTTCTTTATTTTCGGTACGCTTGCCTCTTTTGGTACCGTATTAACTCTACCGGGTATTGCTGGTATCGTTCTTACCATAGGTATGGCTGTTGACGCAAACGTAATCATCTACGAAAGAATCAGAGAGGAACTCGCAGAAGGAAAAGCCCTTTTAACGGCTATTTCAGAGGGTTTCCGTCAATCATACTCAGCGATTATTGACTCAAACGTTACTACCCTTCTTTCTGCATTTATGCTTTCGTATTTCGGATTAGGTCCAATCAAAGGTTTTGCCGTTGTATTGATCATCGGTATTTTATCCTCTTTGTTTACGGCTGTATTAGTTAGTAGACTATTCATTGACTGGTGGACAGGAAAAGGAAAAGACCTACAATTTTCTAATTCTTTCACCAAAGGTGCTTTATCCGGTCTTAGTGTAGATTGGATGAGCAAGAGAAAAGTAGCTTATCTGTTTTCAAGTGTGCTGGTATTATTAAGTTTGGTTTCAATATTTACCAGAGGATTTGAATTTGGGGTTGATTTTAAAGGAGGCTATTCTTACAATATTCAATTTTCAGAATCAGTAAATCCTGAGGAATTAAGGAAAGAATTAACCACTGCTTTTTATGGAAATACGCCGGTAGTTAAATCTATTGATTCTGAAAATTCTCTGAATGTTGTTACCAGTTACCTGATTGACAGTGGTGATGAAAATGCTTCTCAAAAAGTACTTGAAAGATTGTTTGCTGGTGTGAACAATATTTCCGGTAATGGTTTGGATATTGCTAATTTTAGTGATCCTGAAGGAACAGGTACCCACATTGTCAGTTCGAGTCAGGTTGGGCCAACCGTAGCTGAAGATATTAAGACAAGTTCGTTTAGAGCAGCCTTATTTGCTCTGGCCCTGATTTTCTTATATATCTTTATTCGATTCAGCAAATGGCAATATAGTGCTGGTGCCGTTATTGCCTTGTTCCATGATACCATAATTACGCTGGGTGTATTCTCAGCGCTACATGGAATTTTGCCTTTCAGTATGGAGGTAGATCAGGCATTTATCGCTGCGATTTTGACAGTCATTGGTTACTCCATAAATGATACCGTGGTCGTTTTTGACCGTATTAGGGAGATGATGGGGATTTATATCAAAAGATCAAGGCATGAGGTAATCAACAAAGCCATCAATAATACACTAAGTAGAACAACTTTAACCTCGTTAACCACTTTGTTCGTTGTTCTTGTCTTATTCTTGTTTGGAGGTTCAAGTATCAAAGGATTCTCTTTCGCAATCCTTTTTGGAATTATAATTGGTACTTATTCATCCATTTTTGTGGCCGCTCCACTCATGTCCGATTTACTAAAAAAAGACGAAGTGACTAAGGCTTAAAAGAGTTAAAAATATTTTTTACAATCCTTCATAAAGGCGAATGCAACGATGCATTCGCCTTTTTTGTTTATATTGTAAAAGCAAAACAAAATAGGGTGAATCATTGTTTTTTTGGAAGATTTATCTATTGGTTTCTATGTCCAACTTCAATCTATCGGCTATGCAAAAATGGGGAATCCTTTTTATCTTAATATATACTCTATCAGCTTGTACTTACACTGAAAAAATCAGGGACGGGAAAACAGCCTACGAAAGAAAGCAATTTACCGTTGCCAATCAACTACTTACCAACGAAATAAAAAAAGTTAAAACAGGCACTGATAGAGGTATTTTATCTTTCATCCTGGCAGAAACTGCCATGCAAATGGGAAATATAGATCAGGCTATCGAAAATTACAGACTTTCTTACGACAATGGGTTTGGCGTTGATGCCTTGAAAGGATTAGCATTTGCCCTAAAACAAAGTGAGCAATACACTGAAGCCATGCAAACTTTCAAAGATTTAAGTATTGAAATTGGAAGCCCTTATGAGTACAGAAAAGATATTGCCAATTGTGACCTCGCTGCAAAATGGAAGAAAGAAGAATACAAAGATTTTTATGTCGAACCATTACCCATTAATTCCGCTTACGCCGATTATTCTCCCGTTCTATTAAATAAAAATAGCCTCATTTTTACCTCGGACCGACCGACTTCCACGGGTGAGCAAATTTATTTATGGACCGGCGCAGGATTTACAGACATCTTTATAGCCGATCTGGAAACTGGCGACGCGGTACCCTGGAAAATAAATATTAATTCTCCTGCCCATGAAGGAACTCTTTCCTTTAATGCTGAACGAAATAAAGCGGTTTTTACACGCTGTAGTGGAGGAAAAAAGGAAGACGCCTTTTGTAAATTATTTATCATTGAAAAAATAAATGCAGAAACCTGGGGGCCTGCATCTCAAATTTTTCCCACATTAAAAGATCTTAATCTAGGACATCCAACCCTCTCTGAAAATGGAAAATACATGCTTTTCAGCGCTAAAGCACCCGAAGGATGGGGAGGTTATGACCTTTATAGCTCGCAACTTTTAGATAATGGCACCTGGAGCGAACCCGCTTTACTGAATAGACAGATTAATACGCCAGGAAATGAGCAATTTCCTTCCTTAGATAAGGATACGCTTTATTTTAGTTCAGATTATTTACCCGGTATGGGCGGACTGGATATTTTTAAAAGCTTCAGACTTGAAAACGGAGAATGGTCGCCTCCCGTGAACCTGAAATATCCCATAAATTCCGGCGGTGATGATTTCAACTATACCATTATTCACTCCGTAAATAATCTGCCATTTGGTTATTTTACATCAACGAGAGAAGGTGGTAACGGTAAAGAAGATATTTATACTTTTAAAAAATTACCGCCAAATCCTAAAAAAGATGAGAAATTATCAATAGAAAAACCTAAAGAGGTCGCTTATCAATATTATTTAGATGTTTTTGTTCTGGAAAAAATTTATGCAGAACCTAATAATCCAAATTCTGCTTTACTTGGTAGAAAACCGTTGACCAGTGCAAAATTATCTACGCTCATTTCAGGAAATGAACAGGAGTTTCTGACAGATAGTACCGGTAAAACAAGATTGACCATTCAACCAGGATCTATGTGGAATTTCCTCGCTGGAAAAGATGGGTATCTCAATAATGCAGCGACTTTTAATGCTGCCGGACTACAAGCTACCCTGGAAAATCCTATTCAAATAGTTGAAATGGAAATCGTCCTCGATAAAATATTTAAAAATACAGAGATTGTTTTAGACGATATTTATTACGATTTAGATAAATGGGATATTCGTTCTGACGCTAAACCCACGCTGGATAAACTAGCTAATACGCTAATCTTAAATCCTCTAATCAGAATTCAACTGGCTTCACATACGGATTGCCGGGGCGTTGATTCCTATAATCAGGTTCTTTCTCAAAGAAGAGCGCAATCGGCTATAGAATACCTCATAGGCAAGGGCGTTCCACCCGGACGAATGGTTGCCAAAGGCTTTGGTGAAACTTCACCCACTGCCATTTGTGTCTGTTCGCGATGCACGGAAGAGGAACACCAGCGAAACAGACGAACGACCTTCAAGATTATTGATTAAATATAAACATGCGACCCCTTTGGGGTCGATCTTTATTTAACCACTATATTGATCATTCTTTTTGGAACAACAATAATTTTTACAACCGTTAGACCCTCTGTCCATTTTTTAATTGGATCGAGCTCCATAGCTGCTGCTTTAATGTCTTCTTCCTTGCCTTGAACATCAAAAACTAAAGTAGCTCTCAATTTCCCATTGACACTTACTGGATATTCAATGGCAGATTCTTCGAGGTGCTTACTTTCAAATGTAGGAAAATTAGCCTGATGCACAGAACCTTCATTACCCAATTGATGCCACAATTCTTCACTTAAAAATGGCGCAAATGGTGCCAGGAGAGTTAAGAAAGGTTCGAGCACTTCTCTGTGGTGAACATTCATTTTTTGCCAATCATTCACAGCAATCATGAAGGCACTCACACAGGTATTAAAGGAAAAACGTTCAATATCGTCCTGAATCCTTTTAATCGTTGCGTGTAAAACTTTAAGCGCTTCAGGCGTTGCAGGAGAGTCAGTTACCAGCCATTTTCCATCTGCGTCTCTAAACAAATGCCAAACTTTTCTCAAAAATTTATAGACACCATCAATACCTTTTGTATCCCAGGGTTTCGCTTGTTCAACGGGGCCGAGGAACATTTCATACATTCTAAAGCAATCTGCCCCATATTTTGATACAACATCATCAGGATTGATCACATTATACAATGATTTCGACATTTTGCCTACTTCAGAATGGGTTATCAGATGAAAAGTATCTCCTTCATTTGATGGAGTAAAAATTCCATTTTCAAGCACCCCTCCCTCAGATTCAAAAACGGCAGACACAAATTCAGGTCTCCACGAAATAAACTGACTTACCCCATTTTCATTGAGATACGAGCCCTGCATATTTCCATAATCTGTAATATAATCTACCAACACAGGAATTCTGGTAAAGGCAAGACCTTTTGACTCTTCATTTTTAAACAAAGAGGAAGAAATAAATCTACTTTTACCTGCTACTTTTTCCTTTTGCAAGTAAATAGATTCCACCACCCCTTGAATCATACCTTGATTGATCAATTTTTTATATGGCTCAATGGTTGGTACTTTTCCCAGATCGTAGAGGAATTTATGCCAAAAACGGCTATACATTAAATGCCCCACGGCATGTTCGGTACCACCGACATACAGATCCACATCTTTCCAATAATTTAAGGCATTTTCACCGGCAAAAAACTGATCGTTTGTAGGATCCATATAGCGTAAAAAATACCAGGAAGAACCAGCAAAACCGGGCATGGTATCTGTTTCACGTTTAAACCCATTAGGAAGATTCACCCAATCCTGCGCTCTGGCAAGAGGAGAAACAGCACCTGAAGCGGGTTGAAAATTTTCCAAAACGGGTAATTCCAGGGGAAGTTCATCTTCACTCAAGGGAATTGCTATGCCTTCTTCATCATAAATAATGGGAAAAGGTTCCCCCCAATATCTTTGACGACTATAAATAGCATCGCGTAATTTATAATTTACTTGTCTGGAGCCAATATTTTTAGCTTCGATTTCCTTCAACATAAATTCAATGGCTGCAGGAACCTCCATGCCGTCAAGGAATTCAGAATTAATCATTAAGCCCAGTTTATCATGACGCGTTGCCCCCGGATAATTTGACTTATCAATCACCTCAATAATTTCCAGCCCAAATTTAACGGCGAATAAATGATCGCGATCATCGTCACTTGGCACGGCCATAATAGCCCCAGTACCGTAATCTTTCAAGACATACTCACCGATATAAATAGGAATTTTCTTCCCATTAAACGGATTGATAGCGTGTGCACCAAGGAACTCTCCGGTAACTTCCTTTACTTCGGCCATTCTTTCCCGTTCAGACCGGCTTTGTACGTAGTCTAAATATTTTGCCACTTTCGGGGCTTGATCTTTTGTGGTCAACAAAGAAACCCATTCGTGTTCGGGCGCTAAAACCATAAAAGTAACGCCAAAAAGGGTGTCTGGACGGGTGGTAAAAATTTCCAGTTGAACATCGTGCCCTTCCACACCGAAGAACATTCTTGCGCCTTCCGAACGACCAATCCAATTAGATTGCATTTTTTTCATGGCATCAGAATAGTCCAGGGTCTGCAAGTCATTTAACAATCGCTCAGCATAAGCTGTGATTCTTAGCGACCACTGCATCATTGGTTTTTTCTCTACGGGATGCCCTCCCCTTTCTGACAAACCATCTTTTACTTCATCGTTAGCCAACACTGTCCCCAGGGCTTCACACCAGTTAACATAAGTAACTTTTCTGAAGGCCAGACGAAAGTTCATCAACATATTTTCCTTTTCCCCTTTGGATTTTGATTTCCATTCCTCCGCACTAAAGTGTTCAATGTCGCTATGCACGGCATTTAAATGGCTGGAACCATGGGTACTAAAATGATTTTCAAGTTCAGATACAGGTTTAGCCATATTGGCTTTGGTATCATAATAATGAGAAAAAAGCTGGAGGAAAATCCATTGAGTCCATTTATAATAAGACGGATTAGACGTTTGCACCTCTCTGTCCCAATCGAAACTAAATCCAAGATTATCTAACTGCCCTCTGTATCTGGCAATATTTTGAGCAGTAGACATAGCAGGTTGTACCCCCGTCTGAATAGCATATTGTTCGGCCGGCAGACCAAAGGCATCATATCCCATGGGATGTAAAACATTAAAACCTTTGAGCCTTTTATATCGGGCATAAATATCAGAAGCGATGTATCCGAGAGGATGTCCTACATGCAGACCGGCACCGGACGGGTAAGGGAACATATCCAAAACATAATATTTTGGTTTATCGGAAGTGTTACTTACTTTATACACCTTATTTTCTTCCCAAAACTTTTTCCACCTGGATTCAATGTCTGAAAATCTGTATTCCATTATCGTTTTATTTTGTTGTGCCATCTGCTCTAAAAATCGTTATAGAGACCAAAAGCGTAATTTTACGCAAAAATAGACAAAAAGGAATTAGATTTGCATTGTTCTGTACACTTTAATAAATGCAGGTAATATGATACGTTTTTTATTCAAACTTGGATTAAGCTTAGTTATCCTTTTGCTGGTTTACAACTACTTTTTAGGTACCCCAGAGGAAAAATCCACCTCAAAAAAGATATTTGGAGAGGTAATTCACCTTGGAAAATCGTCATGGGACTTACTTCGGGCTGAAAAACAAAAATTAAAGGACGGAAAATATGATCTCGCCATGGATAAAGTAAGTCAACTATTAAACGGACTTGAAAATGCGGTGGTTAAGCGTGGAGACCCTCAATTAAATGAACAGTTTCAGGATTTAACAAATAAAAGAGACCAGTTATTACAAATGGAGGAGGTTGCTACTGGATTAACATCGTCCGAAACAAATGGTACCCTAACGGCTCAAGAAAAATCAGAACGATTAAAATTATTAAAAGCCTTATTAGCTGAAACAGAAGTATTAATGAATCAGTTGGAAAACAGGTAATTAAGATATGAATCCAGCGACATCTACTCAACAAGATTCTGGTAAATTTGGGTCAAAACCAAACTACCTTTCTGCTATGTTAAGCATAACCCTGATATTATTTATCTTAGGTATTTTCGGATTTATCCTAATAAATACCCGACAATTAATATCATTTTATAAGGAAAATCTAAATTTGATTATTGAAATGAGTGAAAATGGAACGAAAGAGGAAATGGTTTCCATGAAAAGCTGGCTAACAACGCGCGATTTTTATAAAAATGGCAGCTTCTCTATGATCCCAAAGGAGGAAGCCATGCAAATGATGCGAAAAGATTTTGGGGAAGATTTTTTAAAACTCGATTTACCCAATCCCTTTTTAGACATAGTAACTTTCAATGTTAAGGAAGCCTATTTAGATAAGGAAGCATTGGGGAAAATTAAAAATGCATTGAAAAAATTTCCAAATGTTCAGGCTGTTTATTTTCAGGACAGTTTCCTTCATTCTTTATTGAAAAATATGAATAAATTTCTATTATTCACCTTTGGATTAACCCTCATCTTATTAGCAATATCAATTACGTTAATATTCAATACCCTAAAACTTGCCTTACATACGCATCGATTTATCATCAAAAATATGGAATTAGTTGGAGCTAGCTGGCGTTTTATCAGTGCACCATTTATAAGAAGAAGTTTTTTCCATGGAATAATGTCTGGTTTTACAGCTCTTTTAGGGCTCAGTGTCATTTACTTTTGGTTGGCAGGTAATTTGCCCGAGTTGGTCCGCAATGTACCCACAGAAAAGCTATTTATTTTATCTGCCATCATACTATTTGTAGGCATTTTTATTTATGTTTTCAGTACATTTATTGTGGTAAACCGATATTTGAAAATGCGTGTGGATGATTTGTATTAATAGGAAATGACAATTGTCCTTAGATAAATAAATTTAATGTTTAATTTCGTTCTCGGAATTTAAAATCCGGTTAAATCATGAGTAAATCAAAAGTCCGAATTACACCCAATCCTGCGGCAAATACCAAGGTATATGAAACGGGTCAAACAGCAGGTAATAAGCAGCGAGCAGCAGTGAGTCGCGTAAAATCTAAGCCTCAACAAGTTCAAATGGAGATGTTATTTAATAAAAACAACTTTATTTGGATGGGTGGTGGTATATTATTGGTTGCCATAGGTCTCGTATTGATGTCAGGAGGCAAAATGCCAAGTCCGGATGTTTGGGATGAGACGATCATTTATAGTCCTGTCAGAATGGTCATTGCCCCCATTTTTATTTTAGCTGGATTAATTATTGAGGTATTCGCTATATTTCGTAAATAATGGATAGTAATATAGAAGCCATTTTACTGGGTATAGTTCAGGGTTTAACTGAATTTCTGCCAGTGAGTAGCAGTGGTCACTTAGAGATTGCTCAATACTTTTTAGGCGACAAAAAGGATTTAAATTCAGGACTTTTAATGACTGTGACATTGCACGCAGCGACCGCGCTGGCAACGATGTTTGTATTTAGAAAAGAAATTGGAATAATTCTCTCCGGTTTATTTAAGCCGCGGATCACTGAATCTCATTTATTTGCCCGAAATATTATCCTATCGATGATACCTGCTGTAATGGTAGGTTTATTTTTAGAAGAAGAGATAGACAGACTTTTTGAGGGACAAATTTTCCTTGTCAGTGCCCTATTATTGGTCAGTGCAGGAATATTGTTCTTTGCCGACAGAGCGAAAGTGGGTACGAAGGCAGTTGGGCCTAAAGAAGCCTTCATTATCGGTATTGCCCAAATGATTGCTATTTTACCTGGTATATCAAGGTCAGGAGCGACTATTTCAACATCGGTTTTATTAGGCATTCAAAAAACGGAAGCGGCCCGATTTAGTTTTCTAATGGTTATTCCATTGATTTTAGGTAAGATGGCAAAAGACTTGCTTGATGGCGCCTTCAATGTAAAGGAATTTTCTCTGATCCCACTTTTACTGGGGTTTCTTGCCGCTTTTCTTACTGGTTTGTTTGCATGCACTTTGATGATCAAGGTAGTACAAAAAAGTAAATTAGGTTATTTTGCCATATACTGCTTTATTGTTGGCGCGGGAATGCTGTTATATCTGGCAGCAAAATAAATTTAAATGATTGATCCAGTTTTTTCCGAATCTCCCCAAAATTCCCAACATCCTTTAGAGGTTGGTTCTATTTTACTGATTGACAAGCCGGCAGGCTGGACCTCCTTCGATGTAGTTAATAAAATACGGGGAGCTATAAAGCACCATCTTGGCTTAAAAAAAATAAAAGTTGGTCATTCTGGGACCTTAGATCCTATGGCCACAGGATTACTTTTACTGGGAACGGGAAAATGCACCCGTGATTTAGCCTCTTTACAGGAATTAGGCAAATGTTATGAAGGTACCATCACGCTGGGTGCAACTACCCCCACTTACGATGCAGAATCGGAACCCGATGAATTATTTCCCTTTCAACATATTACCAGAGAAGCTCTGGATGCGGCATTAATCCATTTTCAAGGGGAATTAATGCAGATTCCACCCATTTTTTCCGCTATCAAAGTAGGTGGACAGCCGCTTTATAAAAAGGCAAGAAAGGGAGAAGTATTTGAACCAGAAGCACGGAAAATTAGTTTGTATTCCCTGGAAATTCTTCGATTTGAATTGCCGGAAATAGATTTCAACGTTCACTGCAGCAAAGGAACTTATATACGTTCTCTCGCGTTTGATTTAGGTAAATCATTGCAATCAGGAGCCTATCTTTCCAGATTAGTAAGGACAAAAATTGGAAATTACGACCTGAAAGAGGCTGTATCACCGGAAAAGTTTATTGAATCTATAATTTCAGGCTAATTTATACCTAAAATGGACGTTGAAGAAAAACAATTTGTAGGGGTTATTGGCGCAGGTAGTTTTGGCTTAACCATAGCTAATTTATTAGCTCATAATGTACCTGTTTTGCTTTTTGCCCGTCGGCCGGAGGTGGTTAAGCAAATCAACGAACACCATTATTTTGACAATGTAGTCATATCCCAAAGGGTTACGGCTACTAATGATCCAAAATTTTTAGCTGAAACATGTACGCTTCTTTTCCCTGTAATTAGCTCTGATGCCTTTAGGGCAGTTATGCAAATGTTTGGTCCTTATCTTCGTCCTTCACACCTCATTATACATGCTACCAAAGGATTTGATGTAGGCATATCCGACGAAGACATTAATGCAGGAAAATTGAGAAAGGAGCATATTATGACCATGAGCCAGGTGATTAAAGAAGAAACCTCTGTCAGAAGAATTGGCTGTTTGGCGGGGCCGAATCTGGCTTCTGAAATTATGGAGGGGCAACCTACTGCGACCGTAATTGGAAGTCCATTTGAAGAGGTTGTTGAAGCGGGGAAAAAGGCCTTAGGTAGCGATGTATTTCATGTTTTTGGAACAAATGATCTGCTGGGCGCAGAATTTGCCGGCGGTCTTAAAAATATTTTTGCCCTGGGTTCAGGGTTAATTACAGGGAAAGGTTTGGGCAAAAACATTCAGGCCATGTTAATTACCCGGGGACTAATGGAAATGATTTATATTGGGAAGGCTTTCGGTGCAGGACCCAGAACTTTTATCGGCACAGCCGGAATTGGGGATCTTATTGCCACAGGAACCAGTGAGAATAGTAGAAATTATACCTTTGGATTTAAACTGGGGAAGGGTGAAAAGCGTATTTCTTTGATTGAAAATACCCCAGAACTCGCCGAAGGAGTAAGAACTCTATACTTATTTCATCATCTGGCCATGAAATTAAAGCTTAGATTGCCTATTACAAAAATGCTTTATCAGGTGGTTTATGAAGACTACGATTTTTCAGAAGCGCTCAATTATTTGATTACCTACCCCTACGATGTAGATGTCGATATTACTTTTTAATTAATTCTGACAGGTTGGATTATTGGGAACTATGAAAAAACAAGGTCTTGCGGGTACCCTTATTCTATACACCGGTGTTTTATGGGGCTTTGTAAATAGCACCCTACTCTTTCCAAAGATTTTAGGCGCCAGTATTTTTGGCTTTATTCAGACCCTCTCTTTTACAAATAATCTGATTATAACCTTTGTACTACTGGGCTTACCTGGCGCCGTTATCCGATTTTATCCCTATTTTAAAGACGAAAAAAAAACCAGGGATTCATTTTTTACTTTCATTTTATTCATTGGCGTAATAGCCATTATCCTGGGAGGTATCATTCTTTATTACTTCAAATGGGATATCATACTGAATATCAGAGATGTAGCAAGTCGGGAATTAGCCCGCCAATATTTCTATCTCATCTTTTTTAATCTACTCACCTATACCTTACTTAGCATTTTAGATGCCTTTAATACGGCAAGACAACGACCTTTATTTAATATTTTTCTGACGCAGGTTTTTTCCAGAGGCATTACTACCCTACTCATCATCTTATATTATTACGACCTGATTGATCTCAAATTATTTCTCGATTTGTATGGCATTAAGGGATTGTTGAGTATTCTTCTACTGGTATTGCACATCGAATGGAGGGGATTTTTAGGTTATGCGTATTTAAAACCTATTTTAACATCGCCGTATTTAAAACCTATCTTTACCTATTCTTTATTCATTATGTTTACTGGATTAAGCAATAATCTTATTGCCTACATTGATACCATGATGATTTCAGGAATGATTGACTTCACCATGGCAGGTATTTACGCTGTTTTTTATTTTGTTTCCACTACCATCACCATGCCGGTGAATGCTTTTGGCTCCGTTATTTCACCACAAATATCCGAGCACTGGAAAAAAGGAGAAATACAGGAGATACATTTGTTAAATCAACGCACCACCAAGGTAGTTTTAGTCTTAGGGGTGTTAGTATATGCGGGGGTTCTTGGAAATCTTCACAACGTGGTTAAAGTACTTGGTGAACCATACCGATTGGGAATCCCCATTGCCATTTACCTCGGTTTCGGTCAAATATTTGCCATGATGACCGGTTTTTCTTCTCTTATTCTCATTCATTCAAATAAGTACAAATTTGATCTCCTGGCTAAAACATTCATGGCTATTTTAACCATAGGAACTAATTTCATGTTCATCAAATATTTCGGCGTGGTAGGAGCGGCTATAGCCACGGCGCTAACCATTATAATTACCAGTTCTATTTATTTGATTTTCAATTATATTCACTGGAAATTTCATCCTTTTACGAATGCTTATTTTAAAATATTTTTCGCGGGGATTATCTGCTGGTTAGTCGTATTGTATATTCCAATATACCCAAAAGCTTATATTGATTTAGCTTACAGAGCGCCCCTTATGACCCTTATTTATTTTGCCATAATATACCTTACCCGTGTTTTACCCGATGTAAATGATTGGCTTTATGCTAAATACATACATATCACAAAGAATTAAATATGGAGAAAGAAGAATTACCTATTGATTTTATTCATCAAATGGGAAATATCTTAGATAAAAATGAGTTATCCGAATTTATTTCTTCTGTAACATCGACTGCCTCGGCAACCGGGATCCGTTTTAACCCATTAAAAGCGGGAGGATTAATGGAATCTGGAACACCTGTACCGTGGGCCCAACGAGGATTTACGCTTGAAAACAGGCCTAATTTCACTTTAGATCCATCCTTTCACGCAGGTGCTTATTATGTACAAGATCCAAGTTCAATGTTTGTGGAATGGGTAGTAAATAAACTTTTGGAAACATCGCAGAAACCATTTATTCTAGATTTAGCGGCGGCGCCCGGAGGTAAAAGCACCATTTTAGCAGAAATAGCCAGCGAAAAAAATGGCTTACTCCTGGCCAATGAAGTCATTAAATCGAGAGTGCCCATTTTAAAACAAAATCTTGCGAAATGGGGTTTTGCCAATGTTTTTGTTTCCTCCTTTGAAGTACCTGTTTTTAGCTCGCTTCCTCCCCTTTTCGATTTGATTTTGTTAGACGCTCCCTGTTCTGGCGAAGGATTGTTTAGAAAAGATGTAAAAGCAAGAGACGAATGGTCGTTGGAACATGTGAATCATTGTGCATCAAGGCAAAAACGGATCCTTTCTCCCTTTCCTGCTTTACTAAAAGAGGGCGGATATTTGATTTACAGTACCTGCACTTATAATACACAGGAAAATGATGACCAAATCGCCTGGCTTTGTCAGACATTTTCATTAAAGACAGTACCCATGGAGGTACCTCCGCAATGGGGTATTATAAGCACCGAAAAGGGAGGCTTTCAATGTTTCCCTCACAGGGTAAATGGGGAGGGATTTTATTTAGCCGTTCTGCAAAACATAGGTTCTAAGGAGAGAAATACCCTTACCGAGCAGGTAAAAAGAAACGTAAAGGTGCCAAGAAAAAAAATAAATTTCCCCGATGCTTTGTCAGCATTTTTAAAAAAAGACAGCCATCTTGTTGGTATTCAGGACAATAGTGGAAACTATTATGGCGTCCCTGAAGATTTATTTGAAGAATTTAATCTTATAAGCCAATTTCTACCATTTATTGACCCCATTTTATTGTTGGGCGCATCTAAAGGCCATGATTTCATTCCCGAGCAAGAACTAGTGTTGGGTTCATATATAAATGAGGAGGTGCCCCATTGGGAACTGGAACGACATGAAGCCTTATTATACCTCAAAAAAGAAGTTTCAAATAGTGCGCCACCTAATGTTGGATGGGGAAAAATGTCCTACAAGGGACTTTCTCTGGGTTGGTATAAAGCTATGGGGCACCGATACAATAATTATTTCCCTAAACACTGGAGAATAATGATGCCCTTACCACCCGCTTCACATTTGCCAGCATTACCTTTTTTAACCAGTTTATAATATAACCTAAGGTCGCTTTACCCGCTCTGATTCGTTGTTTTAGAAAATACATGAAATACCTGAAAAATTAAATAGGCCAGCATGACGCCTATTAAAGAACCCATCCATACGTCCTCTATAAAATGTTGAATTAAATACACTCTGGAAGTAGCCACCAAAATAGCCAGTGAAAGGAACAAAAAAATCTGCCGCTTTGAATTACTGGCAAAAAAAGCTAATAAGGAAAAAACGGTGAAAGCTGACATAGTATGACCTGAAGGAAAACTGGAAAAACCTGTATGCAAAACTACCCCATCGACCTTTTGTAAATCATTAAACAAAGGTTTATCCTGAAAAAAATGTATGGGTCTCGGATGTTTGAAGTAAGCTTTTGAAATATATGAGGTGATGGGAACTAAAATGCTTACCAATAGAATAACATAAAAGGCTCTGAACTTTAGCTTTGAAAATAAAAAGGCTAAGGCAAAAATATAGACAGGCCAATCTCCTAAAAATGTGATGGTTTTAAAAAAAATATCCAGGTATAAATGGTGAAACCTATCTAAAAATAGAAATTCCTGCCCTTTTGGAAAATACAACAGGTAGATTAATAATACACCTTGCCAAAAAGCAAAAAAAGTGAAAAAGAACCTATTATTTTTTAGAAACACCATTTCTTTTAAACTTTAATATAGCTGGCATGGAAAAGGATAAACTTGAGTCATTCATAGCTAACCAGGTAAGCAACATAGCTACTGGAAACAAAATAATATTTGGCAACCAAGCAGCAGCAATGGCAGGAATAATGAGGCTTTCTGCCACTTTTCTACAAACGATAGTCAGCACAACAAAAATCATAAAAAACAAGGTGGAAATTAAAATGGGGTATCCAAATCCACCTTTTCTAACGATTGCTCCCATTGGGGCACCTATTAAAACAAACAAAAAGCAAGCAACAGCGATACTATATTTTGCATTTAAATCGTAAATATGTTTTACTCTGGAATCATTTAATTGTCTGACCGATTCTGCTGTGGCTCCAGATTGTGTGCCAATGGTACGAATAATACTTTTTGCTTTACTCGACAACTGCGTTTGTTCAAATGGTTCAAAGGTGCCGAGCAAGCGTTTAACCGTATCAAATTTTATTTCAGTTAGCCTCTTGGCAGGCGTTCCCAAATCGACCTGATATTTATATGGATCAGGATCAGGGGAAGAATTCTCCATATTCTGACTATCAGGTTTTGAGTAGGACGGATTACTTTCAGGGGGAATATCGGAGGCAACAGCTTCAGGAACCTTAGCGAGGTATAGGGAATCTGTTTTTAGATACGGTAAAAAACCTACCATATAATTCCCCATTTCCTTACCTTTTTTATCCATGTCGCGTCTAATTGAATCAACCGCCATAGCTAATTCACCACTACTCATCATAGAACGATTCCCTTTAAACAGACCTTCGTTTGTTCTCGACAATTCGAATTCGCTTAAATCAAAAACTTTTTGCCACCTTGAAAACCGGGTTCTGGTAAAAGGATATTTGCCTTCGCCTGGAGATAAATTATTCCCATTTTCAATGTATTGCATGCCATTTTCAAGAATCATCACCATATATTTACCGTCTGCGGTAATAACAAGTTCTCCGTTCTGAGCTTTAACGGTTTTATACTTGCCAACATTTGATTCCGTATGATCATAGATAAGTACATCTTCAATTGATTTACCATCTGATTTTTTTGTACCTATATGAATGGCATACCCCTCAAGATCGTCATTGAAAATGCCCGTTTCCAATCTTAATGCAGGCTTTTTCTGTTTTATATCAAACATCCTGGAACCAAACTTCAGATTGGCGATTGGAATAAGAGTATTGGAGCAATAGAGAGAAAAAAGGATAGAAAACAAGCCAAAAAAAAGAATGGCTCTCATTATTCTAAAAAGAGAAATACCCCCAGATTTAAAACTTGATAGTTCATAAAATTCCCCCATTGAGCCAAGGGTCATTACCGAGGCCAATAAAATACCTAATGGCAGAGACATTGGAATGATACCAACACTCCGGTAAAAAAGGAGTTCCAATACCAGCCATATACCTAATCCTTTTCCAGCAATGTCATCAATATACAACCAAAGCATCTGCATCACCAGAACGAAAGAGGCGATTAAAAAAGAAACAATAAAAGGAGGAAGGAAACTCCTCAACACCAATCGATCTATTTGCTTCATTTGCCAAAATTAAACAAAAGCGATGGTAAAAAATAAACAAATTTTTCCCCTTTACTTTGCTTAAAAATGGTATTTTTATTTATACTTATCTGTTTCATAACTTTAATTGATTATTATGCTTTTAAACCGTTTGTTTTTATTCACCCTACTACTTTACAGTAGTCATTTTTTGATAGCGCAAAACCCTGCCAGCTCCGGAAAGGAACGTTTGGATAATGCAATGAAAAGAGCTGACCTGCGAAAAAATTCCGTTGTCGGTGGTTTGTCATTTCAATCTATCGGACCTACCGTGATGAGTGGCAGAGTATCGGACCTGGAGGTTAATCCAAATGATCCTACTCAATTTTATGTAGCTTATGCTTCTGGGGGACTCTGGAAAACAGAAAATAATGGACGCACTTTTAAACCTTTATTTGACAAGGAAATAGTCATGACCATAGGCGACATTGCCGTGGATTGGACAAGAAATACTATTTGGGTAGGAACAGGCGAAGTAAATTCAAGCAGGTCTTCCTATGCTGGAACGGGAATATACAAGAGTACAGACGGTGGAAATACCTGGTCTTATAAAGGTCTTCCCGAATCTCACCATATTGGTAGAATACGCCTCCATCCTAAAGATCCCAATAAGGTTTGGGTAGCTGTATTAGGACATCTTTATTCGCCAAATGAGGAAAGAGGCGTATTTATGACCGACGATGGTGGCCTTAGCTGGAAACATACCTTGAAAGTTGATGAGCTTACAGGGGCCGTCGATTTAATTGGTGACCCTTCTTCTCCTCAGATTCTTTATGCAGCGACCTGGACTAAATCGAGACAGGCATGGGATTTTGTTGAGTCCGGAAAGGGATCAGCCATCTATAAAAGTGTGGATGGAGGTAAATCATGGCAAAAAATTACTGCTGCAAATACAGGTTTTCCAGATGGTGAAGGTCTTGGAAGAATTGGTTTGGAGGTAACACAACATCAAGGAAAAACCGTTCTATTCGCGGCTATCGATAATTATTTCAGGCAAGAAAACAAATCTTCTGCCAATGCTGACGAACTTACTAAATTCTCTTTGAGAACTATGTCGAAAGATGTCTTTTTAACTCAAAAGAAATACCTTATTAAAGACTTTTTGCAGAAAAATGGCTTCCCTGCTGAATATACCGTTGAAAAAGTATTAGACTTAGTCAAAAAAAATGAGATTACCCCATTAAATCTTGTGGAATATACTGAAGATGCTAATTCTGCCCTTTTTGACGCCCCTGTCCATGGCCTTGAAGTTTACCGGTCTGACGATATGGGCAAAACATGGAAATTAACCCATGAAAAAGGATATTTAGAAAATGTACATTATACCTACGGTTATTATTTTGCCCAAATTCGTGCGGCTAGCGTAAATCAATTGTATGTTTTAGGTGTTCCTGTTCTTTCCTCTGATAATGGCGGAAAAACATGGAAATCGATAAATGGGGATAATGTGCATTCCGATCATCATGCCCTTTGGGTGAACCCAAAGAAACCAGGACACTTGATCCTTGGAAACGATGGCGGAATAAATATTTCTTATGATAATGGTGAACATTGGATTAAATGCAACACGCCAGCCTTAGGTCAGTTTTACCATGTGGCCGTTGATATGGCTGAACCTTACAGAGTCTATGGAGGATTGCAAGACAATGGGGTTTGGATGGGTCCCAAAACCAATAAGCCAAATACGGAATGGCATGATTCCGGCGATTATCCCTTCAAATCGATTATGGGTGGCGATGGTATGCAAGTTGCCATTGATACCAGAGATAATGAAACGGTATATACCGGATTTCAATTTGGAAATTATTTTAGAATAAATACAAAAACCGGACAAAGGAAGGGAATTACGCCCAAGCATGCCCTGGGAGAACGGCCGTTGAGATGGAATTGGGAGACGCCCATTCATTTATCTATCCACAATCAGGACATTCTTTATATGGCATCCAATAAAGTACACCGTTCTTTAAATAAAGGCGATTCTTTTAAAGTAATAAGTGGAGATTTAACAAAAGGAGGAAAAAAAGGAGACGTGCCCTTTGGCACCATTTCCTGTATTCACGAATCACCAGTTACCTTCGGATTAATTTACGTGGGAACCGATGATGGTATGATACATCATAGTCCAGACGGGGGTACTACATGGAAAAGACTGGACGAATCATTACCACAAAATTTGTGGGTAAGTAGCATTCAAGCCTCTGCTTTTAAAGCCTCAAGGGTATATGTAACGTTAAATGGTTATAGAAATGATCATTTTAAACCCTATGTTTATGTTTCCGACGATTACGGAAATACATGGAAGCAAATCGGCGAAGGATTACCTAATGAACCCGTAAATGTGCTAAAGGAAGATCCCGTCAATGATAATTTACTCTATATTGGGACTGATAATGGCCTGTATTGTTCATTGAATGGTGGCAAACAAGTTCAACTATTTGAAAATAACCTACCTGCCGTTTCTGTGCATGACCTGGTTATACATCCAAGGGATAAGGAAATTATCGTCGGTACGCATGGCAGATCTATATATCTGGCTTCTGTCAAAGAACTACAACAGCTTACGCCAGAAATCATGGCAAAAACATTGCACGCTTTTACTCCAGCCTCACCTTTTGCCAGTCCACGATGGGGCAGAAAAATGGCTCCCTGGCAAGAAAGTATGTCACCTGACATACATTTACCAGTTTATGCGTCCACCGCAGGGAAAGGTTTTATGCGTTTATATTCCGACAACAAAGAATTATTGTTTGAGCAAGAAGTGTCGATGTCAAACGGACTTAATTATGTTCCTTACAAAGGAATCATAAAAGAATCTGCCCTTGCAACCTTAGAAATGTTGGCCAATAAAAATCTTAAAGAGGAAGAAAAGCCAATTAAAATAAAGGCCATGGAAGATGGTCAAATTTATCTGGTAAAAGGCAAATATACTATCTCATTTGAGATGAATGGAGCAAAATCAGAATCAACACTTATTCTCCGTTAATAGCATTTGAATAGAAAAATAAATGCTAAAATAATAAAGGGCGGCAAAAAATTGCCGCCCTTTATATTATCCTTCTACCTGTGAGAAACTGCTATTGCGATAGCGCTTTCTATCATGTTCCTTCAAGTAAATTTTTCTTAAACGCAGAGAAGCTGGGGTTGCTTCTACAAATTCATCTTCCTGGATATATTCCAATGCTTCTTCTAAAGAGAAGCGACGAGGTGGAATCAACTTTAATTTATCATCAGAACCAGAGGCTCTCATGTTCGTTAATTTCTTGGTTTTAGTAAGATTAATTACCATATCACCAGGTCTGTTGTTCTCCCCAACTACCTGACCTTCGTAAATATCTTCATTAGAACCTATAAAGAAAACACCTCTGTCCTGCAGGTTATTGATAGAGAAAGGAATGGATTTACCATTTTCCATACTGATAAGAGAACCATTTTGACGACCCTGAATTTCGCCTTTATAAGGTTGGAAGTTTAAGAATCTGTGATTCATAATAGCTTCTCCTGCAGTAGCGGTCAACAAATAATTTCTAAGACCGATAATACCTCTTGAAGGAATCTCCAGTTTAAGAATAACTCTATCTGCCTTCGGCTCCATAGAAAGAAGGATACCTTTTCTTCTGGTAACAGCTTCGATGGCTCTTCCGGAAACAGCATCAGGTAAATCGATGGTTAGTTCCTCAATTGGTTCACATTTTTCGCCATCAATCAATTTTAAAATAACCTGAGGCTGACCTATTTGAAGTTCATACCCTTCTCTACGCATAGTTTCAATAAGAACTGCCAGGTGGAGAACCCCTCTACCAAACACTCTGAAACTATCTGCTGAACCTGTATCTTCTAATCTTAGGGCCAGATTTTTTTCTAATTCCTTCTCTAACCTTTCACGAACATGTCTTGAGGTAACGAATTTACCTTCCTGACCGAAGAAAGGAGAATCATTGATAGTGAAGACCATACTCATAGTAGGTTCATCTATAGAAATAGGTGGTAAAGGCTCTGGAAATTCAAAATCGGCGATAGTATCACCAATTTCGAAACCGTCTATACCCACAATGGCACCAATTTCACCTGCTTTAATTTCGGTTACTTTAGCTTTTTCAAAACCTTCAAAAACATAAATGGCCTTTAATCTACTTTTAACGATAGAACCATCTTTTTTACAAAGGCTAACCATTTGCCCTTCTGTTATTACACCTCTTTGCAACCTACCGATAGCGATCCTACCAATGTAATTGGAATAATCGAGCGAGGTGATAATCATCTGGGTAGTACCCTCTGAAACCTTTGGCGGTGGAATATGTGTAACGATAGAATCGAGCAGAGCGAAGATATTATCTGTGGGCTTCTTCCAATCTTCACTCATCCAGCCATTCTTAGCGGAACCGAAAATGACGGGAAAGTCAAGTTGATCTTCCGTAGCATCTAAGTTAGCCATGAGTTCAAAGATTTGCTCATGAACCTCCAATGGAGTACAATTCTCTTTATCGACCTTATTGATAACAACGATAGGTTTTAATCCTAAGGCTAAAGCCTTCTGAAGAACGAAACGAGTTTGAGGCATAGCACCTTCAAAAGCATCTACAAGGAGGAGAACCCCATCGGCCATATTTAGGACTCTTTCCACTTCGCCGCCAAAATCACTGTGACCAGGCGTATCGATAATATTAATTTTATATTCCTTGTAACGGATAGATACATTTTTAGCAAGGATGGTAATTCCCCTTTCTCTTTCGAGATCATTGCTATCCATGATCAATTCGCCAGGTGTTTCATGGTCTTTAAAAAGTCGACCTGCCAGCAGCATTTTATCTACCAGCGTTGTTTTGCCATGGTCAACGTGAGCGATGATGGCAATGTTTCTTATTTGCATTTTAATTTTCTTTTCGGGGCACAAAGGTAGGTCAAATAATCTTTTAAAAGAACAAGCAAACGTTTTATTAATAATAAATTATTATTGAGGTACAAAATGGTGCCGCCAGGGGCTAAAGGGTATTGGGGAAATGATGCCGCCAGGGGCATAATGGTCTATAGACATGTGACCCCTCCGGGGTCAGGACACAAAAATGAATCGACCCGTCCTAAAAAAAGTTTACAGATTTAACAATTCTTTAAAAATAGTCCTGATACAAATTTACACTTTCGACCCCAGAGGGATCGCACGTTTATAATGACCTGTCCTAAAAAATAGAGGCTATCTTTTAGATAGCCTCCAGGGTAAAAATTCGTTTTAAGGTAGAATGGAAAACTAATTGAAATAAAAAGTACGGACCATTTCCTGCTGTGTATGAGGATGACAAACTACATCAACATTTAAAGTACAGCGTTCAAACTGAAGCGCGTAAGAATGTTGAACCATGTTTGGACCTAACACCGCTTTTTTTAATTCCTGTGAAGAAAGCATAGCACCAACGTCCTCTTTTAATGAATGCATTAATTCTCTCACCTTACCTAAAGTGCTGCCTGTACCTGAGTTGATAAGACCTACGGTCAGGGCTAATTTGATTTTTTTGATATTCATGGGATGGGTATTAAAAAAAAGATTTTAATGATCTTCTATATTGTAAACTTTATTATCGTTTGATATGTTGTGCCAAATTATTTAATTAAATGTTAATGGTTTTAGTTCTCAGCAAAAAGGGTGCTTCCTGAACGAAAGCACCCGATAAATTCTACTTTATGGAATAAAAGTATTTATAACTAAGGCGTAATAATAGATAATTAATCGACTGCGTCGTGTAAAAAGGAATTGCCCTCACTGATTTCCAAAGTATTTGAAGTATTTACAGAATACCTGGAGAAATTATTATCCCCTGAAGCAGGCACATCCTCAAGTGTAACATTCCGTCGTATATAGGCTGGCTGGTTTTCCAAATCACTAATTACTTTAGGATTATTTAACTTTTGCGTTTGGGCGCGAAGAACTTCTCTGCGTTTATTTTCTTCCTCTCTGTTTGAGAAAGGGGAAGAATTTGGAGAAGCCACATTTTTACCTTTATCTTTTAAATAAGGATCTGTCTTGCTAATGATATTATCGCCTCTCTTGTTAGGATCGATATCTCCAAATTCAATTACCCGACCATTATTATTGCCCTCTTCATAACCAATACCGCTCAAACCGCTGGAGGGTACTGTGTCTGAGATTCTTGTGGTAGCATCATCACCCAGGTTAATAGTAACTTTATTTTTTTGAGGCATAAAGTCTAAGTTATCGGTAATTTGGTGTTCAAAACCAGTGGCAATAACCGTAACGCTCAATTTGTTACCCAATTTATTATCATAACAGTTTCCCCAGATAATTTCACTGCCATCACCGGCCTCCTCTCTAACGAAGTCAGTAATCTCAAAAATCTCATCCATCGTAACTTCTTTCAGACCAGAGGTAATATTCAAAAGGATATGTTTTGCCCCATTGATATTATTATCTTCAAGAAGAGGAGAATGCAGCGCCTGATCTACTGCGATACGCGCCCGATCATTACCTTCGGCGAGACCTGTTCCCATAATGGCGACCCCGCTACCACGCATAACCGTATTAACGTCTTCGAAATCGACATTTACATAGCCGGGCACGGTAATTATTTCAGCGATTCCTTTAGCTGCAGTGGTAAGCACATTATCAGCTTTTGAAAAAGCATCCGACAGAGAGAGATTACCGTGAATCTGTCTAAGTTTATCATTTGAAATAATGATTAGGGTATCTACGGAATTTTTCAATTCATTGAGACCTTCAAAGCCTTGAGAAGTCCTTTTATTTCCTTCGAAAGTAAAGGGTAGGGTGACAATACCAACGGTAAGGATATTCATTTCCCTTGCCGTTCTGGCAATAATTGGAGCGGCTCCTGTTCCAGTGCCACCGCCCATACCTGCCGTGATGAAGAGCATTTTGCAGTTATTTTCAATATACCTTTTCACCTCCTCTATGGATTCTTCACAGGCCAGTTTACCAACGTTAGGTTTAGAACCAGCGCCCCTTCCTTCTGTTAAATTAGGGCCGAGCCTGATTTTAGTTGGCACCGGGCTATTTTCCATGGCTTGATTATCGGTATTACAAATGGCAAAATCAACGCCAACAATACCTTGTTTATACATGTGTGTTACCGCATTACTTCCTCCTCCACCTACACCTATTACTTTTATGATTGGACTATCGTCTTTTGGAAATTCGTAAATCATAGCATTTTTTTTGGGTAATCAAAATTTAAAAAACAGAGACTAAAGGTCTGAATCGGGTTCAGCATCAAACCATTCCCTTGTTTTTTCGATGATTATGTTAATAAATCCACCTTTTGTTGGTTCAGATTCAATCTTTGAACCTTCAGGATCTTTTAATTTAGCTGTCTTTTCAGGTGCTTTATACTTACCCTTCTCCCTGTCCTCAATACCCCTTAAAAGGAGACCTATCGCTGTAGCGTAAATAGGGCTGCATAATGCTTCAGAGTAACCGTGGGCAAGGTGTTCCACAGGCAAGCCAATTCTGGCAGGAAGTCCTGTATGGTATTCAGCCAATTTGTCAACGTGACGTAAAAGCGCTCCTCCACCGGTCAGAACGATGCCTGCAACTAATTTTTTCCCGTAGCCCGAATTAGCAATTTCCGTATAAACGTAATCGAAAATTTCTTCCATTCGTGCCTGAATGATAAGAGAAAGATTTTTTTCAGATATCTCTTTGTGTTCTCTTCCTCTCAACCCGGGAATGGATATGATTCTATTATCAAATACTTCATCAGATAAAGCGGAACCAAAGCGGGTTTTCAAATTTTCGGCATGTTGAGGCATGACAGTACACCCCTCTTTAATATCTTTCGTGACTATATTTCCACCTAATGGAATAACAGAGGTATGCCTGATAATACCTTCATAAAAGATGGTAATATCTGTTGTCCCACCGCCAATATCAATAAGAACCACTCCAGCCTGTTTCTCCTCTTCATTCAAAACGGCCATAGCGGAGGCAATAGGTTCCAGGGTCATATTAGCTACTTTAGCACCTGCCCTCTCTACACATCTGAAAATATTATTTGTCGCCGTAATTTGGCCTGTAATAATATGAAAATTAGCCCCTAAATGAACACCAGACATACCGATAGGATCAACAATACCGTGTTCTGAATCTACAGAAAATTCCTGTGGAATAGCATGCAAAATTTTATCCCCGGGAGGCAGAACTAATTTGTGAATATCATGAACCAGGCGATCAATATCCTTTTGGGATACTTCAGAATCACCATATTCCCTAACTAATTGTCCCCTGTGCTGTAAGGTTTTAATATGTTGACCAGCAATACCAACATGCACCAAATTGAAATCGATGTTCGCAGAACGTTTGGTGATTTCAATAGCCTCTTGAATAGCGTTTACGGTTTTCTCAATATTGGATACCACCCCCCGGAGGACACCTTCTGAGTTAACCTTGCCCAGTCCCAGAACTTCAAGTTTCCCTAAATCGTTCTTGAAACCCGCAATGGCACAGACTTTCGTTGTACCAATGTCGATGGCCAACACAACCTCTTGATTTTTTTCAACTCTTTCCATAGTAGTTTGTAATTACGCCCAATAAATATGTCAAAATAAGTAATCTAAATACAATTTAATTGCAAACAATCTGATTCCTGAATCTTAGGTCGAGGTTTCGGTATTTACGCCAACCCACAAAGGGCATAGCTTCTTTATAAAATACCTTTAACTTTTTCCATTTCTGCATTGAATCAGCAAATTCGCCAAATATAATTTTTTGATCCCCAATCATAGGAACCAGTGTAAATTCTCTTTTAAGGTTTACGTGAATCTGAACCAACATTGATTTTAAGAAAGGATCTGCCTCAATCTCGACACAAAGTTTGTACAAGTCATGTAGCGCATTATCCTTTGTTAAAAAATCAGGTGAGAAGGGAGGATATTCACCCGTAGCAGTAATAATATTAACAGCAAAGTGCTTTGACAAAGGTAATTTTATTCCCTCTTCATCCAAATAATATTGATCTCCACGATTATTAATGACCCTAACAATAGGTTTACGCTGTATAATATGAATACCTAGTCTGTTTCGGCTATCCAGAAAAACCTCGGCATCTTTAATAAACGGATTTTTTTCAAGCAGCGTTTCAATTCTGTTCAAGTCAATGGTTTTGAAAGATTGCCCAATAACCTGAAAGCCTAAACCACGGTCCAACTCAACGAGTACGTCTTCCTCTTCAATTAAAAATGAACTATCCGGCAAAGATTTAATTTCAGTTTTTATCTCAACAATAGGTTTTTCCTTTCTTACATCGACGGCCAAGATAATAAGACCCAAGATAATAAATCCAAATAATCTTACCAAAAAAGACTTCCATTTCCCTATAGAAATATTATTTTTCATCGTTTACTCTTTTAAGGATTTGGCATGATACATATCAACAATCTGTGGCAGCATCCTATCAAAATCGCCAGCTCCCAACATAAGTAATACTTCAGGTTGAACCTGATTTAACGCTGAAATCAACCCATCTGAATCTACCAGTTTTTTATCTAAAATACTTATCTTTTGAAGTAAAAGAGCAGAATCCATACCTGGAATAGGTTGTTCTCTGGCTGGATAAATCGGTAAAAGAATTACGCTATCTAACGCTGACAGCGCTTTTGCAAAACCATCCAAAAAATCTTTGGTTCTACTAAAGAGATGGGGTTGAAAAACGGCAGTAATTTTTTTACCAGGATAAAGTTCTCTTGCCGCTGAAATTACCGCATTTAATTCTGTTGGATGATGCGCATAATCGCTGATTATAACCATTTTATCATTAACCAACTTAATATCAAACCGTCTTTGAATACCTTTAAATGTGAGTAAATTTTCACGAATAGCATCCTCGCTTACGCCCAAACGTAGGGCTATGGCAATAGCTACTACTGCGTTTAAAACATTATGTCTGCCTGGCAGGGAAAATTTCAGATCTTTGATTAAAATATCATTATGTTGATAATCGAAGATTAAAGCATTTGATTCTAATCTAATATTTACCGCTTTAAAATCTCCCTCTTCTATACCAAAAGATTGTTTATTTCCGGTGGAGGGAAACAAGTTAACGGAAGCATGCTGGATTAGTAGCAATCCATCTGCGGCCGTTTGAGCGGCAAAGGGTTTAAATCCGGTGTCAAGCAGTGATTCAAGTGAACCGTAAATATCAAGATGGTCTGCATCTGTCGATAAAATCGCCGCTATTTCCGGATGAAGATGTAAGAAAGACCTATCGAATTCATCGGCTTCAATGACGACCCAATCAGATTGACCGGACACATAATTCCCCCCAAAATTTTCAACAATTCCACCCAGAAAAGCGGTACAGGAAACGCCACCTTCTTTCAACAAATGGGTGGTAATAGAAGAAGTTGTTGTTTTTCCGTGCGTACCACCGATAGCAATGGTTTTCATATTTTTACTAATCAAACCAAGAATCTCCGCTCTTTTCATAAACGGAAGACCGCTAGCCTGGAAATGCTGACAAACAGGATGAATAAGGGGAACGGCAGGGGTATAAATGACCAGATCAATCAACGTTGGAAAAGGTTCAGCATAATTATTTTCATAACAAATAACCATTCCTTCTGCTGATAGCTGATCTGTCAGCACCGTTTGGGTCTTATCATACCCAAAGATTTTAACGCCCCTTTCATTAAAATATCTGGCTATAGCGCTCATACCGATGCCGCCAATACCAATGAAGTAAATATTTTTCAGCTGTTGTAATGTCTTCATATTGCCACCTTTTTCTTGTCCGAAGGGACAAATTGAAGAATTATATCTGCCAATTTTTCCGCAGCATCAGGAAATCCCAATCGAAGGGCATTTCTACCGAGGGCAACTAAGCACTCCTCATTCTGCACTAATTTGAAAATTTCAGGAAGGAGATCATTCTTAACCTGGTCATCCTTTATGGTCATAGCTGCGGCGTTCTGCTGCAAACTCAAGGCATTTTTCGTTTGATGATCCTCTGCCACATTGGGAGACGGTATTAGAATAGAAGGTTTACCTAATAAACAAATCTCCGCGATGGTGAGTGCACCGGCTCTGCACACCACTAAATCAGCTGCCCGATAAGCCATAGACATGTCATCAATAAAAGGCATAACTCGAACCTGAGGTAAACTACCTGACTCACTTTCCATACACAAAGAGGCATAAAATTTACCACATTGCCAGATAAATTGCACTTCCTGATTGGCACGAAGTAAATCTTTACCAAAGATCATAGCATTATTTAAGGTTCTGGCACCCATACTTCCCCCTGCGACAAAAACTATCTTTTTTGATGGATCTACCTTGAAATATTGACAAGCCGTGACTCTATCAGGTAATTGAGAAGGATACAAGGCATTGCGTACAGGATTTCCGGTTAAAACCATCTTTTGTGAAGGAAAAACCAGATCCATATCTGGAAATGCGACACCAATTTTATTAGCAAATTTTGCTAAAATCTTATTGGTAACCCCGGCATAAGAATTTTGCTCTTGAATAACCGTGGGAATACGCAACAGCACTGCGGCAAACAAGGCAGGACCACTGGCATAACCACCAACACCTACCACCACATCGGGTTTAAATCTATGTAGTATGGAGATTGCCTGCCAAATACTGTGAACCACTTTTACAGGAAAAAGGAAATTTTTAGCACCAAAACTTCTATCGAAACCACTAATCCATAAACCTTTAATAGGATAACCCGCTTTGGGAACAGCCTGCATTTCCAGTTTTTCCTGAGCACCTACGAATAAAATTTCAGTTTCCGGAAATTTCACTTTAATGGCATCTGCGATAGCAATAGCAGGGAAAACATGTCCCCCTGTTCCCCCGCCACTAATTAGAATTCGGGGTGCAGCATTATCCAACTTTTTATTGATTTGTTGCAACATCCGTTCCTATATTTGAAGATTCCACAAATTTACTAACTGATAGAATGATACCCAACGAGATACAATTCATGATTATAGAGGTTCCCCCCAGGCTTATCATAGGTAATGTTACCCCAGTGACGGGAACCAGATGGGTTGCCACCGCTATATTTATAAAAGCCTGAAAAACAAAACTGAAACCTAGCCCTGTTACAACCATGGCACCAAAAGCTTTAGTACTTTTCGTTACAAGACGCGTTATTCTAAAGAAGAAGCCCAGGTAAAGGGAAATGACAAAAAGTCCGCCCAATAAACCATATTCCTCCACTAAAATGGAGTAAATAAAATCGGCATAAGAAGAAGGCAGAAAATTTCTTTGAATGCTCTGTCCCGGGCCCATGCCGAAGAAACCTCCATTGGCAATAGCGACCTTAGATTGTTGCACTTGAAATCCGCCATCTGAATCTGTCGTAAACTCTTTGATTCTCTCTATCCAGGTGGCCAATCTTACCAAATCCGGAAAAAAGTGACCCAAAAGAATGAGTATCGAAAAAGCAATAATAGCAAGTAAAACTAACATTAAAATATACTTAACGGCTACCCTTCCTACAAACATCATAGCTATACAGCTGGAAAAAAGAAGTAGGGCCGTCGATAAATCAGCAGGTGCAATTAAAAAACAAATAATAATTACCGGCAAAATAAGCGGTAAAAAAGCACTTTTAAAATCCTTTATATTCGACTGTTTCGAAGAAATCGTTCTGGCCAGATAAAGGATTAATGCTAATCTTGCAAAATCAGATGACTGAAAGGTGAAACCAAAAACGGGAATTTCTATCCATCTGCGTGCGGAGTTAATATCTACGCCAAAGAGCAGGGTAAAAATAAGTAAAGGAATGGCCACAATAAACAAAAATGGTGCTATCCTATGAAAGCGAAGATAATGTAATCTGTGCAAGACATACATTATAAAAAATCCAAAAAGAACAATAAACCCTTGTTTTACCAAATAATATTCCGTATTACCTCCTTGTTCCTTATGTGAAAGACCTCCGGTAGAGGAGTAAACCCCTAATAAAGAAACCAGGGTCATTAAAGAAATAAGCACCCAAATGACTCTATCTCCTTTTAATTCTGTTTTAAGATTAGATATAAATCCCGTCATAATCCCAATTTTAATGCGTTGACCGCCGTTCGAAATTGGTTTCCTCTATCCTCATAATTTTTATACAAATCAAAACTGGCACAAGCGGGTGAAAGCAGAACGATTCCACCGGGTTGAGCCAGCATAAAGGCTTCATTTACTGCATCCTGCATAGATGAAATTTCAAGAAAAGGCACCAGATTTTTGAATACCTTTCTAAGAGGTTTATTATCAGCACCAATAGCAACAATAGCTTTAACCCTTGAGGCAATTAAAGGTAATATTTCATTATAATCGTTTCCCTTATCAAGCCCACCAGCTAACCAAACCACCGGTTTTGTCATTGCTTCGAGCGCAAAATAGACAGCATTTACGTTGGTTCCCTTACTATCATTAACGAAAAGCACCTCATCAATTTCCGCTATTTTTTCTAATCTGTGAGGATCATTTTTAAACGATAGGAGACATTCCTGAATTGATTCAGGAGAGACGCCCATCTGGATGGCAGTTTGAATAGCAAAAGCAGCATTCATAGCATTGTGTTTTCCTAAAAGCGCGGTATGCTGCAAGTTAAAAAGGTGACCGGCTATGCTTAGCCAGTCACCATGCAACATAGATTGGGAGATCTTCACAAAACTGGAAGTCAAAATATAATTACTGTATCGTTGAGCTGTTTCTTTATCATCAATATTTATAATAAAAGTGTCCTCTTCTGATTGATTTTCTGCTATTTTAAATTTTGCATCGGCATAAGCGTCGAGTTTATAGTGGTACCGGTCCAGATGATCTGGTGTAATATTTAATAAAATTGCAATATCCGGTCTGAATTTCAGTACACCATCCAACTGAAAACTACTAAGTTCAAGAACATAAATTGGTTTAGGTTCCTGAGCTACCATGGCAGCGAAACTCAAGCCGATATTACCGCCTAAACCCACATCGAGTCCACCCGTTTTTAGCAAATGATATATTAACCTGGTGGTCGTTGTTTTACCATTTGTACCAGTGATACCAATGATAAAAGACTGGGTGTACCAGGAGGCGAATTCAATTTCAGAAACGATGGTTTTTCCAGATTCTATTAATTGTTTAACCACGGGAACATTATCAGGTATTCCCGGACTTTTTACCACGATATCTGCGGTCATCAAGCGCAATAAATTATGCGAGCCCATTTCAAATGGGATATCATTTTCCTTTAACACCTGAAGATAATGATCGGAGATAGCACCTTTTTCAGATAAAAAGACCTCCCAGCCTTGTTTTTTCCCAAGAATGGCTGCACCGACACCACTTTCACCTCCCCCTAAAATGAGTAATCGTTTTCCTTGAATCATCGCTACCTTATTTTTAGGGTTATGAGGGTGAAAACAGCTAGTAAGACACCTACCAACCAAAAACGGGTTACTATTTTCACCTCATGAATTCCCTTTTTCTGGAAATGATGATGAATGGGAGACATTAAAAAAATACGTTTGCCCTCTCCATATTTCTTTTTCGTGTATTTAAAATAAGCTACCTGAATAATTACTGATAAACTTTCAATAACAAAAACGCCGCATAAAACTGGCAATATCAATTCTTTACGTAAAATAATAGCTAAAGCACCTATGATTCCGCCCAAAGTCAAACTCCCTGTATCGCCCATAAATATTTGTGCAGGAAAACTATTGTACCATAAAAAACCAAGACAAGCCCCGAGTAGCGCACCCGTAAAAATGAGCAGTTCCCCTGATCCGGGAAGATGAAGGATATTGAGGTAATTGGCGGCGATAGCATTCCCTGATACGTAAGCAAAGATGCCTAATGTCATGGCAATAATCCCCGAAACGCCCGTAGCCAGTCCATCTAAACCATCGGTTAAATTAGCCGCATTGGACACACCGGTCACTATAAAAATAACGACTGGGATAAAAATCAACCAAATCCAAAACTTATTAGCCTGTGCTTTAATAGGAATTAAAGCGGCATAGTTTAGTTGATTACCCTTCATAAAAGGAATGTTTGTCAGCGTTGTTTTGTAATCTGCCTTTTCTGAAATTCCCTGATTAGTTTGAGTATAAATATAATCACCTACCCTATCCTTATCGTTCAAACCAAGTAACAAGGCATCTTCGGTATCCATACGAACTACTATTTCGTCGCTTCCCAGCATCATGAGGGCAATAATAAGACCCAGGCCGATTTGTCCGGCAATTTTAAATTTACCTTTTAAACCTTGCTTATCTTTTTTAAATACTTTGATATAATCATCTATAAAACCTATGACGCCCATCCAGATGGTGGCGATGAGCATCATTAAAATATAAATATTATCAAGTCGGCTTACCAGCAAGGTGGGAATTAAAATGGCTAGAATTATAATAATTCCTCCCATGGTAGGCGTGCCCTGTTTTTGAATCTGGCCTTGTAAACCAAGGTCACGAATAGACTCACCTATTTGCAATTTCCTTAAATAATTAATAATTGCACCACCGAAAACTAAAGAGATCAGCAATGAAAAAATGACCGCAAGCCCTGCACGGAAAGTAATATATTGGAAAAGACCCGCACCAGGAAAGTGTCCAATATAACGATTCAGCCATTCGAAAAGGTCAATTAACATAGCGTCTTAATTATTTAAATCTTTAAAATCACCCAATAAAGCTTCGCGCAGGATTGCCTTGTCATCGAAAGGATATCGAACGCCTGATATTTCCTGGTACGGCTCATGGCCCTTTCCAGCCACCAGCAGGATATCTCCTTTTTTAACTAAATGACAAGCGGTTCGAATAGCTTCCCGTCGATCCGTTATTTGTAGCGTATGCTTTAACTGTTCCGAGGAAAGTCCGGCAACCATTTCTTTTATAATGGCCACCGGTTCCTCTGTTCTGGGATTATCTGAAGTTAATATTATTAAATGGCTCCAATCGGCAGCAACTTTTGCCATTTTGGGCCTTTTTTCCCGATCTCTGTCCCCTCCACAACCAATAACTGTAAGGACGTTTACGTTATTTGGTTTCATTTTATGAATCGTTTCTAACACTTTAAGCAAGGCATCTGGTGTATGTGCATAATCAACAATGGCCATGACCTTAGTTTGAGGAACTTTGAAATAATCGAATCTTCCAGCTGCGGCCACCAATCCACTTAGTCTGGTTCTCAGCGAGGTATCTTCCACGCCAAGTAAAGAAGCGGCAGCATAAACGGCGGTTAAATTATAAGCATTAAACTCACCCATGAGCCTGGTAAACATTTCCTTGCCGTTTATCTCTATGTGTAAACCTTCCAAACCATTGGTTATCAAACGAGTTTTAAAAGAAGCCATCCTTTTTAACGCATAGGTATGAATATCGGCTTTGGTATTTTGCACCATAACCATTCCCCTTTTGTCATCGATATTCACTAAGGCGAAGGCATTTTTGGGCAGGTCATCAAAAAACTGCTTTTTAGCTTTTAGATAATGGTCAAAAGTTCCATGATAATCTAAATGATCATGAGTAATATTAGTAAAAATAGCCCCCTTAAACTGAATACCTGCAATTCTGTGCTGGTGAATGGCATGAGAACTTACCTCCATAAAAACATACTGACAACCCAAAGCAAGCATTTCTGAAAAAAGACCTTGTAATTGAGCGGCATCTGGCGTGGTATGTGTAGCTGGAATAACCTTATCTGCTATTTTAATTTCAATGGTTGATATTAATCCACAAGTGTAGCCTAAAGAGGAAAACAGGTCAAAAAGTAAGGTTGTGGTGGTTGTTTTTCCATTTGTACCTGTAACACCAACGACGTTGAGTTCCCGGGTTGGATAATCATACCAGGCAGACATTAACCATCCAAAGGCGTGGCCTGCATTTTCCACCAACACGACACATATATTATCGGGAATATTTACGTCACAATATTCACAAACAATACAGGTTGCACCTTGTAAGACTGCTTGTTGAATATACTGATGACCATTGGTTTGCACCCCTTTTATTGCAACGAAAACAGCACCTGGAATCACACGACGTGAATCGGCTGTAATCTCTGTGACAGAGATATTTACATGGCCGTTTTGAATGCGGTGAGGCACGGAGGTCAGTAGATTCTTTAATTCTTTCATCGTAGCATCAGGTGAATCGTTTGACCATTTGTTTTCGTACCCGGTTGCACCGATTGATGAACCACCTTTCCAACGCCTTCGATTGAAACCTTTAGTCCCTTATTTTCCAATAAATAGATAGCGTCTTTTAATCCGGCACCCAAAACGGAGGGAACTTTATGTTGTTGAATATTAGGTTTTTTTACATCGAGGTGATTACTATTTCCTTTTAAAACCGCCCAGTTTGAGTCAAAGGGACCTTCTGAAGGAATATCTAAAAAGGAGAGCAGATATTTTATATCCTTTGAATTACCAAAATCGAAACCGGGTAAATCAAGTTGCGCCAGGAGAGGTTTCACTGTTGAATTAACGGAAGGATGGAGATCAATGGATGAAAAATAAATTTTGTCTGCTATTTCGCGAAAAACAGGCCCTGCCACATCACTTCCATAATATCCATTTTTTAGGGGATTATGAATAACTACTACACAAGAATACTTAGGATTTTCGGCGGGGAAATAGCCTACAAAGGAAGCTCTGTACCCACCTTTATGCTGTTCATTGGAAGAAAGTCTTTGATAATTTGTTTGGGCCGTACCTGTTTTCCCTGCGAAAGAATACTGGGAGGTACTGAGCTTGCTTGCTGTTCCACGAACTACTACATTACGCAGTAATTCTTTGACTTTGGCAATAGACTCAGTACCGGCAATCTTCTTTTTCATAACATCAGGAGTAAACTCCTGAATCCAGGCACCATCGTGTTGCACACCTTTGACTAGGAAGGGACGCATTAATTTGCCATCATTTGCGATAGCATTATAAAAATTAAGGAGTTGCAACGGTGTCAAACTTAATTCATATCCAATTGCCATCCAGGGAAGTGTCGTACCACTCCAATTATCTTCACTGCTGTATGCTTTTTTAAAATAGGGTAAAGCCTCCCCTTCTATATCCTTTTGCGAGGTATTATGTAGATTAAATTGCTCTAATGTTTTCAAAAATTGGGTGGCGGATAATTTTCCTTCTTCCTCTGCTGAGCCGGAAAAGTAACGGCTCAGGGTTCTGGCCATGCCTACATTCGAAGAAATTTCAAAGGCTCTACTCACTGAAATAGATTCTAAGGACTTACTTTCTTCAGCTACATCTAACATTTTATCTCCATAGAAATCGGCAACACCTTTAGAAATTTTAATCTCCTCATTCAGATCAATAGTTGTATTTTCAAGGATAGCCAACATGGTTGCGGCCTTGAAAGTAGAACCAGGTTCAACAGACATGCCTATAGCATAATTGAATCCCTCTGTGTATTCACCTTGAAATCTGCCCAAATTGGCGATAGCTTTAATCTCCCCCGTTTTAACTTCCATGACTACAGCGGTTCCCCATTCAGCCTCATGATATTTCATTGCTTTGAGTAACGAATTTTCTGTTATTTCCTGAAAATTAATATCTAAGGTAGTAACCACATCGTTTCCATCTTTGGGATTGATGCTATTCAAATCTTCCAACGGCAACCAGATATCATTTTTTCTACTCACTCTGAGCATATACTGTTGCCCAGGCGCGCCTTTAAGGGTATTATTAAAAGACCCTTCAATGCCTACCGGTTTAGCACCCTCTCTAAGATAGCCGATAGTTCTTTGGGCTAACAAATTGAATGGCATTCTTCTTTTGCTGGATTGCTCAATAATGAGGCCTCCTTTGAATTGCCCGTAATGGAAGAGAGGAAAATTTTTAATTTTATTTAGTTCGGTGTACGCTATTTTCTTTTTGATAGGTAACCTTCTGTTTTTTCCACTTTTCCTTAGGTTTTTTAGTTGCTTACTAATTTGTGAAGCGCTTTTATTCCAACCTAAAGAATGATGTAGTATGAAAGCCAAAGAATCAATTTTCTCATTAAAATCCAGATCTTTTGGTGCTACGGGATCAAAATACACATCAAAATAAGGAATAGAAGTGGCCAGAAGTGACCCATCGGAGCTTAGAATATTTCCGCGATGCGCCTCGAGATTTTTAAGTTTAATATTTTGAGAAGCTCCTAAATCTCTCCATTTTTGGCCATCTTTAATAGCGACAGCATAGGTTTTAAAAGCAACGAGACAAGCGAAAGGAAGTACCAGTCCAAATAACAAAAAATACATTCTAAAAAGCACTTCATTTCTGATTTCCATCGCTCAATAGGATTTTTTGGGATTAACAACCAATTTAAATGGGCTGCGTTCAAAAGGTTTTAAACCCAAAACGGCGAATCTATCTTCCATTTGAGAACGTTGAACTTTGACTCTATTTTCCGCTGCGAGAGTCATATATTCCCAGCGAAGTTCTTTGATATCGTCTTGAAGGACTTGAATTTCCCTTATTCTTCTTTCCGAAAAATGAGAATTAGCTATATAAAGCATGGCCAGGAAGCCAATAAACAGAACATAAACCAACTTATTAAAAATTTCATCAGAACCGAGAAACTCCAATAATAAAAATTTTCGCAACCCCTTATTACGTGTCATAACAAATGTTTTCTCAAAGCCTACAGATGCCCAATCTGCATTTCAGGACAAAACTATTAAACAGGGAGTTTTCGACCTACTCTTAACTTGGCACTCCTGGCTCTGGAATTAATTTTAATTTCCTCAGCATCAGGCGTAATTGCCTTTTTAGTTAATATATTGAAAGGACGATAAATATTTCCATAAAAATCTTGCTGTAAGATCCCCTCTGGGTTTCCAAATCGCAAGGTATTTTTAGCCATACGGTCTTCTAAGGAATGATAAGAAATTACAACTAATAATCCATCATCATTTAAAAGATCAACCGATTGCCTTAAAAAGTCTGCTAAAACCAGCATTTCCTCATTGACCTCAATTCTTAAAGCCTGAAAAACCTGAGCCAAATATCTTGGTATCTCCCCCCTAACCCACGGATTAACGACATTCAAGAAACCTTGTATATCTTTAAAAGGATTTAACTTTCTGGCCTCAATCAGTGCACTCGCTAAAGATTTTGCATTTCTAACTTCCCCCCATTCACTCAATAAAGTAACTAACTGTTCTTCTTTGTAGGTATTCAAAATATCAGCAGCTGATTTTCCTGTAGATGGATTCATTCTCATATCAAGTAAACCATCCATACGAAAACTAAAGCCCCTTGATTCGGTATCAAACTGATAAGAAGAAACACCTAAATCAGCTAAGATACCATCCACTTTCAGGTATCCGTTCAATTTTAAAAACCGACGGATATACCTGAAATTGTGTGGTACAAAAATTAGTCTTTCATCGTGTGTTACATTCCCGATAACATCGGGATCCTGGTCAAAAGCGATTAAGCGACCTTTGTCACTTAATTTATTTAAAATTCTTTTAGCGTGTCCGCCGCCCCCAAAAGTGGCATCTACATAAACTCCGTCTGGATTTATTTCTAAAGCTTCCACGGAAATATTCGCTAAAACAGGTTCGTGATACATACGTTTGTCTTTTTAATCATCCAATCGTTGTTTACCGCGACCCAGTATCTCCTCAGCCAAATCGGAAAAATCATCCGGCTCATCATCC
Organism: Bacteroidota bacterium; assembly: GCA_017858735.1. Taxonomy (GTDB): domain Bacteria; phylum Bacteroidota; class Bacteroidia; order Chitinophagales; family Saprospiraceae; genus BJGN01. The sequence goes on along the minus strand of JAFMBH010000011.1, from coordinate 3,114 downwards.
ATGAGCTGATCAAAAACCTCTTTGGACCATATTTCAATTCTGTCATTAAACGCAGATAAAATCACCTCTTTTTCAATACCGGCATATTCTAATAATCTGCGAGAAACCAAAATTCTATCAGCGCTATCCATCTCAACTTTTTGAGCACCCCGATAAAAATATCTAACCAACTCTCTATTTTTTTTACTGTAAACATTCAAGTCGTTGATGTCTTCTGTTGTCTTTAACCAAACCTCTTCCGGGTACAACATCAAACATTTTTCAAACCCTCTATTCACAACAAAACTATAGGTTTCTCTTTTCCCCAATTGACTTATTAATCCACTCGGCAGACGCATGCGACTTTTATCATCGATTTTACATTCGTACTCTCCGAGTAGTTGATTCATCTTGTTTTGTTCCTTTGCTTCTCAAATGTAAATCAAAATTACCACTTTCTACCACTTTCTACCACTTTTTTTAAAAAAAATATATAGAAAAAAATCATTATTTGAACGGCTAAAAATAAAATGATTAATATCAGTTATTTACATATTAATTTTTATAATTATATTAAAAAAATAAAAAATTACTTTTATACCAATCTATTAATCAGGTAATTAAAAGTGTTTAAAAGTGGTAATAAAATTAGTTGAAACAACATTATCTCTCTATTTTGTATCTTGTGGCACAAAAAAAACAGGTAATGCAACGATTAACAGGCATATATTTTGGACCCAGTGAAAAAGGAGGAAGAGGCGTATTTTCAGCCATCTATATTTCAGAAGGAACGCTGATTGAAGTCTGCCCCATGATTGTATTACCCGAAGAAGATTTTCAGAAAATACATGATTCCACTTTACATGATTATTATTTTCTATGGGGCGACGATGAAAATCAATGTGCCATTGCCTTGGGATTTGGATCTCTTTATAATCATGATTATGAGCCGAATGCCAGATATTTTGTAGATCCGGAGGAAGAAACCATGGAGATATATGCCACAAAGGAAATATTCCCAGGAGATGAAATTACTGTTACCTATAATGGCCATCCAGATGACAAATCGCTGGTTTGGTTTGAAGATCCAAACTATGATAAGGAAAAAAAATCCAACGATAATGAAGGGTGAGGGTTGGGTGCTGTTTAATCTGGTGCGTGCTGCAGCGTGTGGTTTTTGAATCAGGATTTTCAGGATTTATATGATTAACCATAACGTCGTTGGTTTGGGAGTTAAGGTTATTATTAAACGGTACTTTCATTTCCAAGCCACTTGCCGATGCGTAACGCATCGGCGAAAAGAAGGGTATAAAGTAAGCGTCTACGAATGACCATTGTACCCAAAACAAAGACGTCCTCTGTAATCCTGTAAATCCTGATTCAAAACTAGGTGACAGCAGGTGAATATTACATTGAAACCTGTCGGGGAGAAGACGCGAAGCATCCCGTCTCTACAGGGTATTCAGAAACCTGACGAGTTGGATGACCTGATGCTGGTTTCCATTGTTTCGCAAATAGGGAAATGTCTCCGTATCATGGGAGGGCGAATGCCATTCGCCCCTACGAAAATGGATTACTTTCAATGTAACCTAATCCTGAAAATCCTCATTCAAACTAATATTTACAGGAAATACTCCTCTAGAGTACCCAACTCCTCAACCAACCACAACTGGCACCCACGAGGGATGCCCTACCCAAATACCAAAACAACATATCTGGCCCATTTTAGTCTTCCGACGCTCAGGAATTGGCTTTTTACGAAGATGAATTTCCACCATCCCGGGTTCATCTTTTTTTTAATGATATGTTGTCGTAAGCGGAAGGTATGATAATGTTTCATAATGCCTAAATAAGAATTCATTCGACTGACAAATTGCAACACCACAGATTTATCTATGGGCGATATGCTTACCACCTCATTTTGTTGTTTCAACACGGTATAGAAGTTTGACTTTATTCTGTTGCCAACATATATTCTATTGGGTTTGATCATAACCCCAAGAAAAGCTAATCCTTTGGAATGATGCTGCAAGTATCGCTTTTTAGGATGTAACTGCAGCTGCAAATTTGTTTTCAAGTAGTTTTCAATGATTGGAATGAGGCCGCCAAGGTATTGTCGGTCGGGATGCACCAGGACAAAATCGTCAACGTATCTGCCGTAGTATTTAATACGCAGCTTCTTTTTTATGAAATGATCCAGGTCATTCAAATAAAAATTAGCAAAAACCTGGCTGGTCAGATTTCCAATAGGCAACCCACTTTCTGCGGGAGAATGAAAAAGACTTTTATCTTTAGGCAAATCGTCCCAAAGGGACTTGTCCCCCTTGATAAAACAATTTTTTGTGGGATTGTTAAAAATGATTCTTCTAGCCATATCCAGTAAAAATAATTTATCCTCTATTTTATCATTTTTGGCTATAAAATCTTCCAGTTTATCATAAAGGAGGGTTCTTGAAATATGCATAAAGAAGCCCCTAATATCCAATTTCAGGACGTATGCTTCTCCCTCGTTTTCCTGGGCACATTGCTGCATGAAATCACGCATACGCCTTATGCCAAAATGGGTTCCTTTTCCTGTACGACAGGCGTAAGCGTCTTCAATAAACAAATTTTCAAAAAAGGGATTTAGTTTTTTGATCAGCCAGTGATGAACAATCCTATCTCTAAATTGAGCGGCAAATACCTCTCTCTTTACCGGTTTTGTAACAATAAAAGCAATACTTCTACCTGGTTGATAGGTTCCATTTCTGATATCGTCGGCCAGTTCAAAAATATATTTCTCAAAATGCAGTTCAAATTTTAGCGCATTCAGCGTATTTCTTTTATTCCTTCTACAGTCAAAATAGGCCTGAAAAAGTGTCTCGGTGAAATCGGCTTGAAAGGACAATTATTAGAGGGCCAACGCATACATTGGCTTTATTCTGGTGGCTATGTTGGGGTAATTCGTATTTAGAACCTTGTGTGAATAGTAGATTTTGGACCATTTCCCGTGTAACCTAGTTTTGAATCAGGATTTTCAGGATTTATAGGATTAAGTATAACGTTTCCGGTTTGGGAAGAGGCTTGTTATAACAGGATGACTTCGTTTACTCTTTTCTTGACAGGGTTGCATTTTGGTACTTGCAGTAACTTTTT
>JAFMBH010000060.1 GCA_017858735.1 Bacteroidota bacterium | reverse complement strand
AACAATTTTCCTATTTCTCAAGATTGACATACAAATAATTGTCAAATTTTTTGCCAAACTTATGCACTACCGTGGTCTTACCCACTTGCCGGGCACCCCGTAAAATCAATGGCTTTTTACCCGGTTTGGCCGCCCACTTTTCTAACTCAACCTCTATTTGCCTGAAAAACATGTCTTACTATTTGATATTCAATCACTAATCTACAAATTTTAAATGGAAATGTTTCATTGCATAGGTATAATTACCCTATTTTTGTATCATTGCATAGGTAAAATGTTAGAAATATTGCATCATTGCATAGGTATAATCTATACAAGCCTCTAAAAAACCAAAGCTAAAAAGATTATTTTTCCCTAAAACGAATCAGATTATTTATCATTCCCTCAAACAAAAAGACATGGAGGGGAAGCACAGCGAGCCAGTATAAACGGCCCATCATGCCGGTGGGTCTAAATGTAGCAGTTTGCTGTAAAAATGATTTTTGATTGCGTTCTACTATTTTAAATTCGAGCCAGGCCTCCCCCGGCAGAATCATTTCCGCGTAAAGAAGTAACCTTTTCCTGGATTTATCGGCGGCTAAAACCCTCCAAAAATCGAGGGAATCACCATTATGAATAACACTTGGATGCGTTCTGCCTCTTCTCAACCCTACACCGCCCCATAATTTATCAATAAAACCACGAAACTTCCAAAGCCAGTTTCCATAATACCAACCTCTTTCACCCCCAATAGACCATATATTCGTAAGCACGATATCTTCTAAACCCGTAATTTCCTTCTCTTTAAAATCGGTGTTGCAACCAAATTGGGGAACATTGGCATGATCGAGCAAATTACTATCCATGCCGCTACTTGCCAGGGCATCTTTCCAGCTAGATACCACACTGTTTTGCTCAATTCTCTCAAAGGCGAGTTCCACGGCCTGTTTATAAGTCATAGGAGTGATGCCTAACAACTTTTGCAACCTGTTATCTCTGGCAATCACTTCAATCTTCATACTACTTACCAGATTAACGGCCAAAGGATAAGAGGTAGAGGTAACAAAATACAGCCAATAAGACGATATTTTTGGGCTCATCACCGGAAGAGTGTAAATATATCGTTTCAATCCCCGGCAATCAGCAAACTGCAATAACATTTCTTTATAGGTAAGGATATCGGGACCACCGATATCAAAGACCTCATTAAAAGTTTCCTTTTTCATCATTACACCCAGAAGAAAGCGCATAACATCGCGAACACCAATAGGTTGGCATTTAGTCATTAACCATTTAGGCGTGACCATTATGGGTAATTTTTCTACAAGATCTCTTATTATTTCAAAGGATGCACTGCCAGAACCGACAATGATTCCCGCTCTGATGACCGTGAGCGGAATATGCCCAGCAGAGAGAACGGATTCGACATTCTTACGAGACTTCAAATGGTCAGACAATTCGTCTTCATTGGCAATACCCCCTAAATAAACTATTTGCTTCAACTGAGAAGTTTTCACCAACTTCATAAATTGAACCGCTGTTTTCTCCTCCAGCAAATCGAATCCCTTCGTTGTCGTTTGCATGGAGTGAATCAAATAAAATGCAACATCAATATCATTGTACGGCAGAGGAGGCAGAGAATCATTTAAAAAATCAATTTCCAGGAAAGTTATTGACGGATGATTGAATGGTTTTTCATCGGGAATACGATGTTTATCTCTTATACAACAGATTACTTCATGACCTTCCTCCAAAAGAAGTGGTAATAATCTTTTTCCGATATAACCTGTCGTTCCCGTCAATAAAATTTTCATTATACGATATTTGTAAGGGAACAAAAAAACAGGCCAAGGGTTTAAACGGAACCAAATCCGCCACCACCCGGGGTTTCAATATGAAAAACCGTTCCCTTTTCTATTTTTTTATTAAAAATACCTGGCATATCCTCCTTGATCCCATTGGGAAAAATAAAATATTGTTCCCCACACTGACCATTTTCACCCCCCATACAACCGTAGGGAGGCACTTTCCTGTGTTGGCTGATGAAGGTGACGGAAAGAGGGGCTAAAAACTGAAATTCCCTGATGATTCCATCGCCCCCACGTTTTTTTCCAGCACCACCTGAACCCCTTCTGATTTCAAATTTATTTATCCGCAAAGGATATCGACTTTCCATTTCTTCCAAATCAGTTAATCGTGTATTTGTCATGTGTTGATGAACAGCCGAGCGTCCATTGGCCGTTGAAGTAGCCCCGGATCCTCCTCCAATGGTTTCGTAGTAACCAAATTGATCATTTCCAAACAAGAAATTATTCATGGTACCTTGACTACAAGCGGCCAGGCCTAAGGCCTTTAGCAAGGTATCCGTTAATCTTTGACTAATCTCTGTGTTTCCACCTACCACGGCAGGACAATCTGCTTCATTTTCAGAAAATAGCGGTTGTAACAAGCTATTTTCAGGTAATATTATCTTAATTCCCCGCAAGAATCCTTCATTTAATGGTAAATCGCCTGGGCACAACAACCTTAGGACATAAAGTACCGCGCTGTAAACGATAGAAATATTAGCATTTAAATTATTAGGATGCGGACCGTCTGTTCCGGTAAAATCGAAATTGAAAAAATCTTTTTCCTTTGATATTTTGACTTTTATACTTAGACCATCATCCAGATACTCCTGAGCAAACAGAGGTTCCTGAATGACCTGATCTAAAATGGGAGCAATTTGTTGGTGAGCAAAATCCTGCACTTTTTCCATATAACTGTGCACCATTTCTAAACCATATTGGTTTACCAGCGTCACAAGAGCCTGAGCACCATATTGTAAGGAGGCAATACCGGCGTGAATGTCAGCCAGGTTCTCCGATAAACTTCGGGTAGGATAGGTCGCGGTGTCGAGTTTTTCTATTAATTCCTCCCAATGCCAGACGCCATTTTTCGCCAGGTAAAAAGGAGCAATAACGACTCCCTCTTCCACAAGGAAACGGGCATCGGGCGGCATTGAACCAGGCGTTCTCCCCCCAATTTCAGCATGATGTGCTCTGTTTATCACGTACCCAATGCGTTCTCCACGATCTGTAAAAACCCCTTGAATGAGGGTAATATCTGGTAAATGGGAACCTCCATAAGCAGGATGATTGGTAATAATTACATCTCCGGGTTCTAATGGCATTCGTTCAGAAACAAGTCGGGTACAAATACCTAAGGAACCAAGATGGACAGGAATATGAGGGGCATTGACCAATAAAAAGCCATTTGGATCAACCAAAGCACAGCTAAAATCTAATCTTTCCTTCACATTTACCGAAAAAGCGGTCCGTTGTAGTTGAACGCCCATTTCTTCGGCAATGCTTTTAAATCGATTGGTAAAAAGGGTTAATGCTACCGACGCCATGGTCTGTTGATCGGTCTGATGAACTTCTTTGGTTTTTTTTAAGACCGCCAAGCCCATTTTATCTATACAACATTGCCAATATGCTGGAATAAATGCAGAAGAAGTAGGCGTTAATAAAATAGCCGGACCATCGATAGTAGCTCCCGGATAAAGTTCATCCCTTAAAAAAACAGGATAATTGTCGTCTGAAAAAATAGCTTTTGAAAAATGATTTTCTTTAGGAATATAAAGATTTTGATTTTCTTTAAATTCAGGTTCGGCCTCATCTAAGGTCGATAATCTAACCATTATCCTGACTAGTTCGATGGGTCTGTCAGCGGGAAAATACCCAAAAATATGTTTATACTGCTTTTTGAAAGCAGCTGACAAATCATTAAAATGAGAAGACTGGATTTCTAAGGCACTCTCTTGCCCTGAAAATCTAAGAAAATAAGAAATTTTCGGGGGTCCAATGTCTTCAGATACCACTCCGGCCCGATGGAGATTCATTTTACAATCGGCCAATAACTCGTTCACCACCGATAAAGAATGATTTTCAGCAGACAGCAAAGGCATTCTTACTTCCTTTTCCGAAAACCTTTCTATACTGGCTTTTCCGATGCCAAATGCGCTTAAGATGCCGGCATCGTAAGGAATCAAAACGGTATTTATGCCCAATAAGTCAGCCATAGCACAGGCATGTAAACCACCGGCACCACCGAAGGAAAGTAAGGGATAATCCTTCGGATTAAAGCCTTTGGATAAGGAAATAGACCGAATGGCATCGGCCATTTTTTCATTTCCAATTCTTTCCAAACCCTTTAAAACGTCAACAGGATGATGTTTAATTCCATAAAATAAGTCCAGTTCCTGCACAAGCTGAAGGAATTTTTCCTCTGCCTTTTCTGGAAAAATGGGAATGGAGAAACAGAAAGGATCCATTTTCCCCAATAAAATATTCACATCACTCAGCGTCAGGGGACCCCCTGCACCATAACAAGCAGGTCCGGGAAAAGCGCCGGCACTTTTGGGTCCAACCTGAAGTCTTCCATTTTCAAAAAAACAAATGGATCCACCTCCGGCAGCGACGGTTTCAATGGCCAGAACAGGACTTTGAAGCTCCAGTTCATCCAAAGTAGTGCTATACCGATAATCATATTGCCCGTCAAATCGGGCAGTATCCGTGCTCGTTCCGCCCATATCCAGGGTCAGTGTTCTATTGAAACCTGAGCGTTTAGCCAGGGTCGAGGCGCCAACAATACCGCCGGCAGGGCCACTCAATAAACTATCCTTTGGGTGAAAAAGGGCGAGAGGAACCAATGCTCCATCACTCGTCATTATTTGTAAAGTACTCTCATTGCTTCCAAGCAGCAAAGTACTTTCAATGCCTCTTAGATAGGACATTAATAAAGGTTTCAAATAAGCATCAATCAGGGCTGTATGCATCCTTGGCAACCATTTTAAGGCTGAACTCAAGGCTGAGGAACGCGAAACATGGAGAAAACCTGCATTCAATAATGCCTTTTCCATTTTTTCTTCATGAAGCGTCATTTTATAGGCGTGAAGGAAAGAAATAGCCACGGAGGTATGTTTCGCACCTTTCAATAGGTTCAGGATTTTATATATTTCCTCTTCCGACAGCGCAGTAATAACCTGACCATCAGCAGATAGTCTTTCATCCACCTCAATAACCCGGGTAAATGGAAGCCAAGGATTGGGTATATCCAATTGAAACAGGTGGGGTCTTTGTTGCGTTCCAATAATGGGTAAATCAGCAAAACCTTTCGTCACTAACAGGACAACATCGGCGCCATTTTTCTCTAATAAAGCATTTGTCCCTTTTGTAAATCCCAATCGCAACTGAATAGGCGGCAGCAAATCTCTTAGCTTCGTCTGAGTCACTAAGCGCATAGCCAAAACTGGCGCCTCTTCTCTCGCGGTAATTTCAAACTCCATACCTTCACTCACCGAATGAGGCATATTATTCAAAAGAGTTATTTCACCTTTGTCAAGACATGAACCAGTAATCTGGTGATATCCCCAATGAGGAAATGAAGGAAAGCAAAGCTCGTAGCCGTCGAAAATATCTGCCTTAACTTGCCATTGTTCACTAATGAGTAAGGTTTTTTCATTTGCTAAAGCCCTTACTTTTCCGCGAAGGACCCCATTACTTAATACTTTAATCCTGGTTTCCCTTCCCTCCGGGCTGGTGGCCAGACAGTCTGTAAATGTTCCTCCGGTATCAATCCAAATTTTCCAATGTTTCACGCTAAGACCTGATTAAATGGCTAAAAAACAAATCTAAAAAGAACCTGCGTATTCTTTCCTTTTATTTAGGTTGTATATTTACGCAAAAAAGAAGGATGTCTGCATCTGCTCATGAAATGGTACCGGATAATGTTTTGCCCTGGTGGGAAAGTGCTTGTCAATATGACCAGGATGAGGATATTTATCATGCGGTGAAATTATTCCGACGCATTATTAAAGAAAATCCGGCGTGGATACCTCCCTATCTTCGACTGATTAACATTTATCTTCGCAGGTCTGAATGGAAACAAGTGTATGCATTTAGTAAAAGAGTGCTATCCTTAGATGCTACCTTAAAAGATATATGGTGGTATTTAGGTATTTCTGCTGAAAAAACGGGAAAATCAATCATAGCTAAAAGAGTTTGGACAAAATTTGGCTTACTGGAAAAGACGAAGGAGCTCATTTGCCTTAGCATAAAATATGATAGCAGAGCTGAATTGATCTGGGCGTTGACCTGCGGACCAGCGAAAGCACAAATTATAAATATTCCCTACCCAAGCAGTAGATTATGTCATCAGGATATTGTATATTACCAAAGGATTTCAACTGATTATCAAGTGGTAGGAAAAATGAAACACCCCATTTATAGTATTCTTTCAAAACAAAAATCTTCCCATTTCAACACGTACTCATGTATGTTGAGGGAAACGGAAGAAAAAGACCTTAAAAAATTGGAAAACTTGTGTCATCAGGCTGGTTTGGGCTTTGAAATTTGGTCTAACAGTACTCGTGCGTTGGAAATAAAAGAAAAAAATATTACAAAGGAATTTTATTTTATTGACAATAATTTAGATGAGGGTGAATTTTTAATTAGTATTGCGGCAAGAAGGGAGGACCAGGCGAGAGAGATATTACAAACCTGGGAAATTATTACCCTTAAAAATTTTACAGATTTCAAGATCCATGAAAACATGGGAAACATTATTTGGACATAAAAGAAAATGAAACAGATTGTCATTGTAGGAGCAGGAGTTTCCGGTTTAGTAGCCGCCATACATTGCGAAGCAGCAGGTTTCAGCCCTATTTTAATCGATGCTGATAAGAAAATTGGCGGAAGAACCCAATCCAATGAATATGAAAATTTTATTTTAGACAAGGGATTTCAAGTTTTATTAACCGAATATGAATGTGTAAAAAAATATCTCGACGTAAAATCTTTACAATTAAAATATTTCAGTCCGGGTGCATTTGTATTCAGTAAAAAGAAAGATTATGAAATTTCCGATCCATTTAGAGAATGGTGGAAACTCCCTGAAATGATTTTCTCCGGCATCGGAACGGTAAAAGATAAATGGCTTATTTTCAGATTATCCCAACATTTAAAAAACAAAAAAGAGGCAACTATTTTTAACGGAAGTAAGCAAACAACCTTACAGTTTTTAAGAGAATACGGCTTTAGTGAACGAATCATTGATTTATTCTTCAGACCCTTTTTCTCTGGTATTTTCTTAGAGGATCGCCTGGAGACACCTGCCACGATGTTCCAATTTGTCTTCGGGAAATTTAGCAAAGGGTCTGCTGCCATTCCAGTAAATGGTATTCAGGAAATTCCGAATCAATTATTTAATAAACTTAAGAATACAACCCTTTTCTTAAATAAGAAAGTAACACATATTGGAGAAAATGAATTGACTATCGAAAATGGTGAGGTTATAGGTTTCGATAAACTTATTTTAGCAACCGATCATAGATTAATTTTAGGAAACAACACAGAGGAGATAAAATACAATCACTGCATACAATATTATTTCAAAACGGACAGACCTCTTTTGGGCAAAAAAATTGGGCTTATAGCTGATAACGAAGCAGGAATGCTCGGTATCGCCGCTATTGGAGAATTAAAAGGAGTTGAAAATCCTAAAAATGGGTACTTGTTATCCATCACTTTAAAAGCGGAAACCATTAACGATCAGGTAGCAGCTTATAAAATGATTGATGATGTGAGGGAGTATTTTAAAGTCCCTGAATTACCCTTAACTTTTCTTGGTTTAAATTATATTAGGAGAGCATTACCTGTTTGTGCAGATCTCTATTACAACAGACCCTTGTCTGATTTTGTATATAATGAACATATATTTCTTGCGGGAGATTACCTGTTAAACCCTTCCTTGGATGCGGCGATGCGAAGTGGTGAAATGGCTGTAAACGCTTTAATTGCGCAAAAAAGTTAGTTTTACTATTATAAATTGACTTAAATACAAAACATTACTTATTTTTATCGCTTTAATTAACTAAACGACAAATTTAGTTACATTGTGTTTTATCATTTATAAACTAATAAGTATGAAATTTATGCGATTTACACTCACAGGATTTATGCTACTTGTTACCATGGCAATAACTGCCCAAACCATGGTAAAGGGAGTAGTCACTTCTGCTGACGACGGGGAGCCACTCATTGGTGTTACCGTTTTAGTGAAGGGAACAAGTTCTGGAACAGCTACCGATTTAGATGGTAGATTCGAATTAAATGCCAACACGTCTAAAGATGTGTTGACCTTTAGTTACACTGGATTTACCTCAAAAGACGTTGTTCTGAACGGACAAACTATGCTAGAGGTTTCTCTTGAAGTTTCAGCTTCTATCCTTGACGAGGTGATTGTAACGGCTTTTGGCGAATCAACCAGAGAAAAATTTACGGGTTCTGCTGCCACGGTAGGCGCTGAGCAAATTGCGCGTCGTCCCATTACAAATATCAGTCAGGCCATTGCTGGTTCGGGACCTGGTATTCAGGCAACCATCGGTGGTGGTCAACCTGGTTCCACGCCAGCCATCAGAATCAGAGGCTTCGGATCTATTTCTGGTTCAAATTCACCATTATACGTAGTGGATGGCATTCCTTATGATGCCAGTATCGCTAACCTTAATCCTGATGATATTGAGAATATCACCATTTTAAAGGATGCCGCTTCTACCTCCTTATACGGTTCCAGAGCTGCCAATGGGGTGATTATGGTTACCACTAAAAAAGGATCAAAGGGAAATGGAAAGGTCAATATAAAATACACAAGAGGTACCTCTCAGCGTGGATTGCCTGAATATGACCGCCTCGACGCCGCTCAGTACTATCCAATGATGTGGGAGTCTTACAGAAATAGCTTAATGTCAAGAACGTCTAATCCTCTTTCTTTAACCGCAGCCAGTGCCGATGCATCAAGAAGAATTGTAGGTTTATTAGGCTACAATGCTTACAATGTTCCCGCAGGTGAGTTGGTAGGTACCGATGGGGTACTAAATCCATCTGCTCAATTAATCTTTAAGCCGGAAGACTTGAACTGGGAAACACCATTAATCAGACAAGGTGTTCGTAATGAATTAAATGCCAACTTTAGTGGAGGAGACAATAATTCAAATTATTTTGCCTCTTTTGGTTATCTGGAAGATAAAGGTTTCTTAATTCGTTCCGATTACAAGCGTTATAATGCTCGATTACAGTATAATAATAAGGTTAAGTCCTGGTTGTCAACCGGCTTAAATATGGCCTATACCAATACTTTCTCCAATCAGGCTGACGCCGGCGGAAATTCATCTTTTGTTAATCCATTTTTCTTCTCAAGAGGAATGGGGCCTATTTATCCAGTGTATGCTTATGATCCTAAAAATCCTGGTCAATATTTATTGGACGGAAATGGCGAACGTCAGTATGATTTTGGAAATATGAATGCGCTTGGACTCCCTAACCGCCCTCGATATGGTGGAAGACACGCTGTTGCAGAAACAGAACTAAATGAAAATTTCTTCCGCAGAAATTTATTTAGTGGTCGTACCTACGCAGAAGTATCTTTTTTGAAAAATTTCAAATTTAAAGTAAATGTTGGTGCCGATTATACCAACGTCAATAATAATACCTACGGAAACCCTATCATTGGTGATGGTGCTCCTGCAGGTAGAGCAACGGCTGAATTCACCAATCAATTAACGCTGAATATCAATCAGCAATTAACTTACAAGAAACAAATAGGTGCTCATAATATCGATTTCCTTTTGGGTCATGAAAATTATGATTATCGCGACAATTATCTTACTGGTTCTCGTTCACAACAGATTTTGGACGGAAATATTGAGTTAGTGAATTTTACTACTACGACAAATCTAAATTCTGGCGCCGATTTTAATCGTCAGGAGGGTTATTTCTCCCGTTTGAATTATGATTACGACAACAAATACTTCCTTACCTTATCAGCAAGAAGAGATGGTAGCAGCCGTTTTTATCAAGACGTTCGTTGGGGTAATTTCTTTGGTGCAAGTGCTGCATGGCAATTACACAGCGAAAACTTTATGAAAGATATTAAGTTCATCAACAATCTTAAATTGAGAGCTTCTTATGGACAAACAGGTAATAACGCAGGCATTGGTTTCTATGCATGGCAACCCTTGTATAGCCTAGGTTGGAATAATGCGAACGAAGCGGGTATAATTCAGGGAAGTCTTGGAAATACAGCGTTGAGCTGGGAGTCAAATAACCAGTTTGATGCAGCCTTAGAATTTGGTATTTTGAAAAATAGAATTTCAGGGGTAATTGAGGTTTTCAATCGTGAATCTGATGACCTTTTATTCGCTGTTCCATTACCACTATCTACAGGAGTTGCCTCACAAACAAGAAACATTGGTGCCATGTTTAACCGAGGTATAGAGCTACAAATAGACTTAGTTCCTGTGAGAACGAAAGATTTCAGCTGGACACTAAGCATCAATTCTACTACTTACAAAAATGAAATCACCAGAATGCCGGAGAGTAATCCCGAAATAATTTCAGGTACTAAAAAATTAAAAGTTGGAAGCTCATTGTTCGATTATTGGTTAAGAGAATGGTATGGTGTTGACCCTGCCACAGGAAATGCAGAATATCGCGCAAATAACTTTGTAGCATCAAACTCCAGGATTAATGAAAAGGGCGATACTTTGACAACCAGTTTAAATAACGCACGCTTCAGATATAATGGTTCGGCTATTCCTGATTTCACGGGCGGTATAACTAATACTATTGACTACAAAGGATTTTCCTTTTCTGTATTATTTATTTACCAGATTGGTGGTTTTATCTATGATGCAAACTATCAAAGTTTAATGTCTTCAGCTGGTTATGGTGCCTCAAAACACGTGGATATCTTGAACCGTTGGCAAAAAGCGGGTGATATCACCGATGTGCCAAGATCAGACTTAGGACGTGCGGTTGACTTTACAGGTAGTTCTGATCACTGGTTAATTGACGGAACTTCCCTGAACTTAAGAAACGTTTCCTTAAGCTATAGTTTCCCTTCCAGCTTTCTTAAAAAAGCAAAAATTCAAGGCATGCAGATTTTTATGAATGCTGAAAATCTTGCTCTTTGGAACAAGCGCAAAGGTATGGACGGGTTAGGTGATTTCAGTGGTGTGACTGGAAATACCTATTCTTTCTATCGTAATTTCGTAGGTGGATTAAACTTAACCTTCTAAAAATAAAAAGATGTTTAAATATAAATTATTATTTGTAACGCTGATTTATCTCAGTATTACATCCAATGGTTGCGAGAAAGATTATCTCAATACCACGCCAACAGGTAGTGTTGACGCAGGTTCAGCCTACGCAACAACTAAAAATGCTAAGGCTGCCATTAATGGTATTTATCGTGGATTTATTGTCAGATATCGAGGATCTCAAGGTTATTTTGGATACCCATCCTTAATGCTGATTAATGATATTCTTGCTGAAGATCTTGTTTTTTCCAATGCTTCCAATGGCTGGCATTTTAATGAACATAGATGGTTAACACATAGAAGTGATGTAGGAAATCTTTCTATCATGCCTTACGAAATGTACTATCGCCTTATTGGCAATGCGAATGTAGCAATTGCAAATATAGACAACGCTGTTGGCACTCCTGCAGAAAAAAATCAAATCAAAGGAGAAGCTCTGGCTATACGTGCGTTCTCTTATTTTAATTTGGTTCAATATTACGGAAAAAGGTATGATGCTTCTAAAAAGCCAAATAGCACCCTTGGTGTTTCCTTAGTTTTAGAACCAACCAAAGAGGGTATTGCCCGTTCCAGTGTTGAAGATTGCTATGCGCAAATCAATAAAGATCTTGATGAAGCTGGAAAATTACTTACTTCTGCCCGTGCCGCGAAATCTCATTTTAATAAAAATGTGGTAAGAGGTATTCAGGCCAGAGTAGCGTTAGTTCAGCAGAACTGGTCAGCTGCTGCGGCATTTGCCACTGAAGCCAGAGTAGGTGGTGGTGCATTAATGTCTATCGCACAATATCAGGATGGTTTTGCTGAAATTAATAATCCTGAATGGATGTGGGGATTTGACCATCTCGAAGATCAATCCACGTATTTTGGTGCATTTCACTCTTATATTTCAAGTAATTTCAACTCCAGTGTAAATCGTCAAACGCCAAAAACGATTAATAAATTGATTTATGACAGGATTCCGACGACAGATGTTCGCTCTAAAATGTGGGTAAAAGCGCCTACAGCTGCTAATTCTCTTACGGCGCCCGGAGGAGTAAGAGCTCCTTACATGGTGCAAAAATTCAGACTACCTGGTGTTCCAAGTACAAGTACCATGGGTGACGTTCCATACATGCGTGTAGCGGAAATGTTCCTTATCGAAGCGGAAGCTAAAGCTCGTGGTGGTGACAATACAGGGGCTACAAAAGCCTTGTTTGACCTGGTTAAAAAGAGAGATCCTGCTTATGTTACCTCTACCAAAACAGGCGATGCATTAATTGAGGAAATCATGTTCCACCGCCGTATTGAATTATGGGGAGAAGGACATCGCTTCCTTGACTTGAAACGTCTTAATCTACCATTAAATAGAAACGGTATTGGACACAATGCTGCAGTTGCACTTATTTTTGATGTACCTGCCGGTGATGTGCGTTGGGAATTCTTAATTCCTCGTAGTGAATTGGATGCTAATAAACTTTCAGTTCAAAATCCATTGTAAGCCATTTGCTTAAGAAATAAAAAAGCCGAACCTTTTCCGAAGGGTTCGGCTTTTTTATTTTGTGACCCCACAGGGGTTGCATGAAAAGTGTACTGTTTATTCGTACACGGTTACTATATCGTGTCATCCTGAATCACGGATTTAAGGATTTACAGGATTTCACGGAATCGTAGAGACGCGATGCTTCGCGTCTTCTCCCCGATAGGTTTTGATTTAATATTTACCCCTAACACTCGATGCTGAATCAGGATTTACAGGATTTTGAGGATTACAGAGAACTTACAACCAACGACTTTTATATCACAAAATGACATATCCCCAACATTTTCGTATTAATATTTTTAATGTATCCTGGTTTTTTATACAGTTCCCTTTTTATTTTACTTTATACATTATGCTAATTGCCTTATGGATATTAGATTATTTACAAAATTATCGTAGAGACGCGATGCTTCGCGTCTTCTCCCCGATAGGTTTTGATTTAATATTTACCCCTAACACTCGATGCTGAATCAGGATTTACAGGATTTTGAGGATTACGGAGAACTTACAACCAACGACCTTTATATCACAAAATGACATATCCCCAACATCTTCGTACAAATATTTTTAATGCATCCAGGCTTTATAAACAGCCTCTTTTTTATTTTCTCATCCCTATGATAACCCCAAATCTCCCAGTCGTTCCTTTTTCGTACCTGTGAGAAAAAAACAAATTATTATTCTTCACCGTACAAAAAGGGGAAATAGCGATATGATTTTTTATTAATCCAGCATCGGACAAAGCCCGAGTGTTACAAGCCTTTAAGTCAATAAAATATTTGTTTTTCTCTTTATCGAAAACATAAAATTCCTGGTCAAAATATACAGCAACATCTTCATCTACCTCAAAAAACGCTTGGCTAATACAGGTTCCGACGTAGGCGAAACAATCAGAGGGATTCGTTTGAAAATGCAGGTTCATTTTGTCCAGTGTTTTTTGGACAATGGCATTGGCAGTACCCCTCCAACCTGCATGAATAGCAGCTATTACTTCGTGGATAGGATCAAAAAGGAGCATCGGCGTACAATCAGCTACTAATATTTGTAGAAAAATATTTTTTTTATTCGTAATCAGCGCATCAAATCCTTCATAATACCCGGGTTCTACTACATTTAACACCTCATTTCCATGGCATTGAAACGAACTGGCTATTTGATCCCCATTGATTCCCAAATCAGTATATAAGATTTCCTTATTCCGTTGAACGGCTTCCTTAAGGTCGTTGGTGAAAGCGCCCAAATTCAAACTAGCATAAGCCCCGTCTGAAGAGCCTCCATTGCGGGTACTTTCAATAGCCAGTAAATGATCATTAAAAGAAAAAATTTCAATAGGTTGATATCTCATTATTTCTACAATTGAGGTAAAAATAATACCTTTATTTAGAGAATTTGATAATTCTTAACACTTAGTTTACAAATAAACCTTAGATTTCGGGTAATTTAAAGGTGAAGCTTACAATTGTCTCTTATGGATGTCTATATAATATTGGTAATTTTATTATTAGTCCTTGCTTTCGCTGACTTGGTGGTAGGGGTAAGTAATGATGCTGTTAACTTTTTGAACTCCGCTATTGGATCTCAAGTTGCCTCGCGCAGAAACATAATGATTATTGCGAGTTTCGGTATATTAATAGGTGCTATGTTTGCAGGCGGTATGATGGAAGTAGCCAGAAAGGGTATTTTTAATCCCCAAATGTTCAACTTCCATGAGGTTATGATCATTTTTCTCGCGGTAATGTTTGCTGATATCATCCTACTTGACATATTTAACACCTTAGGACTACCTACTTCTACGACCGTAAGTATAGTATTTGAATTATTAGGTGCAGCCATTATTGCAGCAGTTATAAAATTGTCAACGAATGGTGAAAATGCGCAGGAAATATTTAATTATATCAACTCGAGCAGTGCTTTAACCATCATTTCCGGCATCTTTGTTTCTGTAGGTGTTGCCTTTTTAGTCGGTTTAGTAGTCATGTATTTAGTCAGGTTATTTTTCACTTTCAACCCAGCTACCCAAACCCAATATCAGGGCGTAATCTGGGGTGCTCTTTCTCTTAGCGGAATTACCTACTTCTTGCTCTTTAAAGGCCTCGAAGGAGCTGTTTTTATTCCTTCTTCTTTTGTTGCCTGGACGAAGCAAAACACGGCAGAGATGTTTGCCATTACAATCGTTCTTTGGAGCTTTATTTTATTTGTACTCTCTAAATTTACAAGCTTTCCCATTTTAAAAATAGTAGTATTAGCAGGTACTTTTGCCTTAGCTATGGCCTTTGCCAGTAATGATTTGGTGAATTTTATTGGTGTTTCCGTTGCCGGCTTTGAAGCTTATGAAACCTGGAAAGCAAGTAGCACTGCCGCCGATAGTTTATTGATGGTCTCGTTATCAAAAGCTTATCCCGCGCCTACTTTTATGCTGGTTATCGCTGGCATTGTAATGATTTTTACCCTGTGGTTTTCTAAAAAAGCGAGAACGGTTACTGAAACAGAAATTAGTTTGGGCAGACAATCAGAAGGATTAGAAAGATTTTCATCGAACCGTTTCGCACGGGGATTGGTTCGCTTAACTTGGAAACCTAATAGAAAAAGTAATAAAACAAGCACTTCCGGCTTCATTAATTGGGTAGAAAATAGGTTCCAACCCTACAAAGTAAAAAACAATGATCAGTCCGTAGAAAATCCCCCCGCTTTTGACCTGGTTCGCGCCTCCGTTAATCTCTCCGTCGCAAGTTCCCTTATTGCCTTTGCTACTTCTTTAAAATTACCTCTTTCAACAACTTTTGTAACTTTCATGGTGGCAATGGGTACCTCTTTGAGTGACAGAGCCTGGGGTAGAGATAGTGCCGTTTTCAGAGTTAGTGGGGTACTAAGTGTTATTTTGGGATGGCTTTTGACCGCTTTTATTGCCTTAAGCGTTTCCGGCCTTTTTGCCTTTATTATGCTCAAATTTGATATGTATGGCGTAGGATTTTTAGTACTCTTTACTATCCTTTTCATTACTATGACCATAAGATTTCATAATAAAAAAGAAAAGTCGAATGCCAAGATTTTAGAATCTACCATGAAAACGGAAATTATTCCGGCAAGACAAATAATTAATAGTACCTCAGGTAGTTTAGCCGATAGCTTAGATGCCGTAGCAGAAGGTTTTGTCGCTGCCATTGAGGGCTTATTAACGGAGGACAGAAAAAAATTAAGAGAAGCGCTTAAAGCCATGGAAAGGCTTGAAAAAAGTAATGAGGAATTCAAATATACTTTTTATAACTCCATAAGACGCATTCAGGAAGAATTGTCAGAAGGTAGCCGCCTTTATCTTATGGCCTACGATATTGAGCAAGACTTGGTGCAATCAGCCGTCTTTGTTACCGAAACTGCAAGGAAACACGTGGAAGATATGTTGGGTGCATTAGATGAGGATCAAGCGCAGAATATTAGAAAAATAAGCCAGGATTTAAACCTGTTTTTTAAAGATTGTTCCCAAATTACCCGTAACAGGGATTATGTGCAGTACGATGAAATTAAGGCCAGAAAAAAACAGCTGTTAGAGGAAATTGAAAATCTGATTGCCCGCCAGGCTAAAGGTATTAAAAATGAAACCTATAGCGCCAGAAACAGTATTCTGGTATTCAATATTTTGTTGGAAACAAAAGATCTCATTTCTATTTCAGCCCGTTTGGTTAAAATGTATTGCCGTCTTGAAAGAGATTATCCTCAAATGGATTCTCTTTTCGTTATTACCTCTGAAGATTAATATCATTGCAAATGAGGGAATCAATGACAAATCAACTTTTTGATTTAAATTATACGCTTTTCCCTCATTTGTTTCAGGATGAACCATGGTATGTTTTAAATTTATTGGAAAATCAATTTGATGCCTTTATTTCCGCCCTTCCAAACGCCTATTTTGAATGGAAACCTGGTGTTTGGCTTGAGGAAAATGTGTCAATTGCAACTACAGCTTTTATTGAGGGTCCCGCTATTATTGGTTCGGGCACAGAGGTAAGACATGGTGCGTTCATTAGAAAAAATGTGGTCATTGGAAATCATTGTGTCATAGGAAATTCAACCGAAGTAAAAAATGCCCTCCTGTTCGATGGCGTGCAAATCCCACATTTCAATTATGTAGGTGATTCCATTCTAGGATTTAAAGCACATCTTGGTGCAGGGGCCATTCTTTCTAATTTTAGATTCGATGGGAAAAATATTGCCATCAGAACGGGTCAGGCAAAATTTAATTCAGGTAGAAATAAAATGGGTTCCCTTATCGGGGACCATGCCGAAATTGGTGCCAATTGTGTTATCCTTCCCGGCTCTGTCATAGGGAAAAATGTCCAGATTTATCCCCTTGTCAGCACGGGAGGATTTATTCCCGAAAATACCATAGTTAAAAAATCCATTTTTGGCTAAATACATAAATGCTCCCTTATTATTATGTTATAAGCACTTTTCATCAACGATTCGTTTTTATGAAAAATGAGTATATTTAACATAAAAATGATGCGCTATAGTGACATTGTGGGTGCTCCCACCTTTCCAACCTTCGAACCCGCTGAAAGATTATTGATGGGTCCCGGACCATCCCCCATTTATCCTTCTGTACTACAATCTCTTGCAAAACCTACTTTAGGACATTTGGATCCTCAATTTATTAAAATGATGGATGAGGTGAAGCAAATGACACAATATGCCTTTCAAACCTCCTATCCTCTCACTTTTATTGTCTCAGCGCCTGGTTCTGCAGGTATGGAGACTGCGTTTGTCAATTTGGTCGAACCAGGTGAAAAGGTAATTGTTTGCAGAAATGGTGTTTTTGGTGGACGAATGGTGGAAAATGTGCTTCGCTGTGGCGGTATTCCTGTCATTATAGATCAGGAATGGGGAAAACCTGTCGATCCCGATAGCCTGGAAACTACCCTAAAAGCTAATCCAGATACAAAAATAGTAGCCTTCGTTCATGCTGAAACTTCCACAGGTGCAGCAAGTAATGCCCAATTACTTTGTGAAATCGCCGCTAAATATAATTGCCTGACCATTGTGGATAGTGTAACTGGTCTGGCTGGCATTCCCTTGTTTACAGAAAAATGGGCTATCGATGCCATTTATTCCGGAAGCCAAAAATGTCTGTCTTGTATTCCCGGATTATCACCTGTCGCATTTAGTCCGCGCGCTGCTGAAAAAATTAAAAACCGAAAATCGAAAGTCCAAAGCTGGTTTTTAGACCTTAATCTGGTAATGGCCTATTGGGAAGATGGCCTACAAGCAGGTCAGCGTGCTTATCATCATACCGCTCCTGTGAATAGTTTGTATGCCTTGCACGAGGCTCTTCGCTTACTTTGCCTGGAGGGTTTGGAAAATGCATGGAACAGACATCGGGAAATGCACCTGCTCCTATTGGCCGGCTTACAAGATCTTGGATTTTCCTTCCTGGTCGATGAACCTTCCCGCCTCCCTCAACTCAATGCCGTATTTCTTCCTTCTGGCATTGAAAATGAAGCAAACCTTAGAAAAAAACTCCTCCTCGAACATCAACTGGAAGTGGGTGCCGGATTAGGTGCCCTCAGCGGCAAAATCTGGCGGATTGGCCTCATGGGTTACGGCGCAAATAAGGAAAATGTGGATCAATGTCTCAACGCTATCAAAAAGGTAATCTGACCCTGCGGATCTGTAACACGCCTTTGAATCAGGATTTACAGGATTTCGAGGATTTTTAAGTGGAGGACATCAGTTGCGTTGGTGCGCGCAGCAGCTTATGAGCTACTTTTTCATCATCCATTTTTTCACATCGGGTATTAATAGTCCCTTTGCCAAGTAGCCCTTTGGCCTTTCGTCGATGCGATCATCGCAGCGACGAAACAGGTAATTAAAGTAACCATTTTCTATTTACACCTGACCCAAACCAGAGACGTTATCGTTCATCCTGAAAATCCTGTAACCATCCTTTGAATCAGGATTTACAGGATTTCGAGGATTTTTAAGTGGAGGACATCAGTTGCGTTGGTGCGCGCAGCAGCTTATGAGCTACTTTTTCATCATCCATTTTTTCACATCGGGTATTAATAGTCCCTTTGCCAAGTAGCCCTTTGGCCTTTCGTCGATGCGATCATCGCAGCGACGAAACAGGTAATTAAAGTAACCATTTTCTATTTACACCTGACCCAAACCAGAGACGTTATCGTTCATCCTGAAAATCCTGATTCAAACCCAATTACAGAAAAATGGTCAACTGAAAATCACATTCGCAGCACAACCCATTTCCAGCTATTGCTAGAAGTTGAATTTATCCTAAAAATCCTGATTCAACCCCTTTTTATTCTATGGTCAAAGTGGCTACAGCACCCGCATCCAGTGCAATTGGAAAATGACTTCCTTTATGGTTTACGTAAAATACTTTTCGTTCTAAAGAAATATTTTGCATAACCAATACGACCTTACCAGAAGGACCTGAAAAGGCAACTTGTTCAATATTAGCAATACCATTGCTTTCAATACGTTTAAATCCCGGCCTGACAAATGGTGCAATCTGACCTATAATATAGTAGGCAGGATTTCGGGTTACCTTATCTCCCTCGATAGTTACCGCACCTAAACATCTGGTGCAGCCTCCTCTGTCCGTATGTGGCGTATAATCGCTATTGGAGGTAAGATTCCATTGCAGTACCGTTTTTGCCCAATTATTTGGTCCACCAATGACCAGATTCCTAATATGCCAGCTATAATCGCCTGCAAAATTTCCTGGTCCACCAATCCATTGCTCCGTAAAATATAAGTTTTTTGTAGGATGGGCATCATGTACCTTACCTAAGGCATTTATCTCCCCTTCATAGAGGTGAAAAGCGGAGCCATCTATATATTTTGCTGCTTCGGGATCATCTAATATAGAAATAGGATAATCAGGTCTATTCGCGTTATGATCGTAAATGATAATCTTAGTATTGATATTGTTTTTCTCAAAAACGGGACCCAAATGCGCTTTTACAAATACCTTTTGCTCCTCTGCCAACATCAGGAGGCTTGGATTATTCCCCGGATGTAAAGGTTCATTTTGTATGGTTAATGCCGAAATATCTATTCCATGATTCCGCATGGACTGAATATATTTAACTAAATATCGGGCATAAACATCATAATATTCCGGTAATAAACGCCCTCCTCTGCTGTCCTGATTATCCTTCATCCACGATGGAGGTGACCAGGGAGAGCCCATGAGTTGTATAGCTGGAGAAATAGCCAGAATTTCTTTCAAAATGGGGATGAGATATAAGGAATCGTAACCTAAGGAAAAATTCTTTAAGGTTAAGTCCTGCTTTCCCTTTGGTAAATCAAGATAGGACCAGGGATATTCATCTAAATCGGAGGCACCTACACTGAGCCTTAAATAACTAATGCCAATCTCCCCTTTTTCCGTCCCAAATAATTCTTTTAATAATTTCCCTCTCGCACTTTTCTCCATTTTTGACAAATGCATAGCACTTCCACCGGTTAAAGTAAAGCCGAAACCATCCATTTCCTGATACGTTTTTGAAGGATTTAGGCGAATCACCTGACTATTTGTTGGAACTTTGTCACTTGCCAGCAAGACTTTCGGAGCCAACAATTGCTGTTGATCCATGGTAGTCATATATATGGTAGCTTCACCAATCGTATCCTTCATTAATCCAATAAAACTAAATATCAGCAAAGTGAGCATCTTTGTATTTTTTTACAGCCAATGAAGGCATTTCAAACCATGCGAGAGGGAAATAACTTAATTTTTTGCGGGTGTAATCACAATATTGCGATATTCCACAGGTCCATGATCTCCTTGCAGATAAATAGGTCCCGGTTCCCCTTCATTGCTATCAAGGGCTCCTCCGGTAATACCCGGAATTTCCTGATTGCAAATAATCGTTTTTCCATTCGCCACTACCGTAATCATTCGGCCAATAAGCGTAATATCATAAGCCTGCCATTCTCCGGCCATTTTAGCAGCCATTTCTGTCGGAATGATAAAGCCATAAACAGCACCAAACTCATCCACTAAAGGAGATTTTCCATAACTATCAGACACCTGAACTTCATACCTTCCGCGAAGATAAATACCACTATTGGACTCCTTAGGATAGCGAAACTCAATATGTAATTTAAAATCTGAAAACTTATCCTTGGTTACTAAATTAGAACCAGACTTTTCACTGGTTAAAATACCATTTTTAGCCATCCACTGATTTGGTCCCATCGCGTACCAGCCATCGGTATTTTTACCATTAAAAAGAGTCCCGGGATTTCCCCAAACAGGTGGCGTTGTTCTCACCAAAGAAGGAGCTCTCACGCCAGTCCAAGGGTATTTTTTCCCATCACAAGAAGTAATAGTGCCCGACAGGCTTCCATTATTCAAGGAACCCTCTAAAATAAAATCATTATCACCGTCTTCCCATTGAGGTGGAATGGAGAAATTTAACTTACCATCCTTGAAATTTATTTTTGACACTGGCCTGGCACTGCCCGATTCACTTACAAAATAACCGACCAGGGTTCTATTCCCCGAATGCCTGACGTCCAGCCAGGAGGGTACTTTTTTATCGCCCTTATCTACGGTTATATCCCAACGCCCTTCAATGGCAGGATCACCAAAAAGAAATGGATTTCCATACACGCGGCCTGAATAGGTTAATAAAATTATCCCTATCACAGCTAACTTAGTCATCATTTTGTTCATTGTTTCAATATGTTTAGTTACGATGAACAAATTAATAAATTTATCAGTAAAAAGCCGTAATTTATCCTTTGAAAACTAAAACAAAGTTTTTTATGGTATTTTTCCCCGAAGG
>JAFMBH010000059.1 GCA_017858735.1 Bacteroidota bacterium | reverse complement strand
GTTTGGTCGCGGATCTGTAAAAAAACTCTGTTGAGGCCACAAGCTACTTCATCGGGACAATCTTTACATTTTTCATAAAATTTAAGGGAGACGCAAGGTAAAAGGGCAATAGCACCATCAAATAGGCGATATATTTCACCGAGTAAAATAGTTTCTGGTGCTTTAACTAAATAGTATCCTCCTCCCGCACCTTGTTTACTGTTTACAAATCCCCCTTTTTTCAGGTCGAGCAAAATAAGTTCCAAAAATTTTCTTGGAATATTTTCAACTCGGGCGATTTCTGCCGTTTGGCAATGGGTATCAGGGTAACTCTTAGCCAGGTGAGAGAGTGCCTTAAAAGCATATTTACATTTTTTGGACATCATAAGTTACAGGCATAAAAAGTGAAATTCGACAGAAAGCAATATTTCCAGGTATATGATAGGTTTTAGCAGTTAAACAGCAAAGAATCGAATATTGTCGTATAAAATTCGCCTTAAAACTAATCAATTTTTCTAAAAAAAATCCAATTTAAAAATGTCCTTCCTACGCTTATTGCGTTATTCTTTTATAGTTTTGTATCTTTAAAAATACTTGAGTTCAATTAACTGCCATTTATCGATGAATACATTTAAAAAAGAAATTTTGTTAAAGGGAAAATTAATTTTTGTATCCCTTTTGTGTCTTTTAGTTTCCAGTGCATGTGAAAAGGAGGTAAAACCCGGCATGGGTGGAGGTCCGGGAAAGGGAAAAGATATGCCGCCAAGTGTAGTAGATTATACCATTGCTACCGGACAGGAGCTGACAATGAGTATTTTAGCCACGGGAAATCTTTTGGCTAATGAAACAGTTGAAATAAGACCTGAACGTGCCGGCAGGTTAGAGAAAATATATTTTAAAGAGGGCGGAACGGTTATTAAAGGTGCTTTACTGGCCGAGCTGGATAGAGATGATCTGGAGGCGCAGTTGGCAAAATTGAAAGTCAATGAGCAATTCTCAGATCGCGAAGTAAAAAGGGCAAAGGCCTTATTAGATATTGACGGAATCACGCAGGAAGAATATGACAGATTAGCTACTAATCTTAATCTTGTGAAAGCTGATATTCGGGTGACAGAAGTTGGCATTGAAAAAACGAAGATATTTGCCCCGTTTTCAGGTAAAGTGGGTTTGAGACAACTCAGTGAGGGTGCTTTTGTCTCCAATGCCGACCGCCTGGTCTCTTTGCAGCAAACTAATCCTATAAAATTAGAATTTGATGTGCCTGAAAGGGAAGCAAGGGATTTAAAAAACGGACAGCTTATCACTTTTACGGTTGAAGGATTGAAACAGTCCTTCAAGGCCACGGTGTATGCTCTTTCCTCTGTCATTAATCAAAGTACCAGAACCCTAACGGTCAGAGCAACTAGTCCTAATGGGGAAGGATTATTGCAACCTGGAAACTTTGCCAGGGTATCGCTCGTTACCAGTAAACTTCAAAACTCAATATTAGTACCTACCGATGCCATTATTCCCGTTTTAGAGGGACAGCAATTGTTTATAGTTAAAGAAGGAAAGGTAGTACCAATGCTTGTCGAAACAGGCTCCCGCAGAAACAATAAAATAGCGATAACCAGCGGAATTTCTATTGGGGATACTATCCTTTTAAGCGGTTTATTGGCTGTGAAGCCAGGAGATATGGTTATTCCTGGAAATTTTATTGATCTCGTTAAAATGGACAAATAATGACTTTTTCTTCCTTAAGTATTAATAGACCGGTTTTAGCCAGTGTAATTTCCATCGTTATCGTTCTTTTTGGTATCATCGGTTACACCTATTTGGGTATTCGTGAATATCCGAGCATTGATCCTCCCGTTATTTCTGTAAGTACCAGTTATACCGGCGCCAACGCTGATGTCATTGAATCGCAAATTACAGAACCGCTCGAGGAAAGTATTAATGGTATTTCGGGTATTCGTTCTTTATCGAGTATCAGCACACAAGGTCGCAGTAGTATTACCGTTGAATTTGAAGTGGGTTTAGATCTGGAGGCTGCCGCAAATGATGTGCGCGATAAAGTTTCCCAGGCGCAACGTTCATTGCCAGCGGATACCGATCCTCCTATTGTGAGTAAATCGGACGCTGGCTCCTCTAATATAATGGCGGTAACCGTACAGAGCCCTAAGAGAGATTTATTATTTCTTAGTGAATATGCCAATAATGTTTTAAAGGAAAGATTACAAACTATTCCAGGCGTTTCTAATATCAGAATTTGGGGTGAAAAAAGATTTGCCATACGCATTAAAATGGATCCCGCACGTCTTTCAGCCTATTCTTTAACGCCTTTAGATGTAAGAAATGCCCTCCAAAGACAAAATTTAGAACTTCCCGCAGGAAAAATTGAGGGAAATAGAACGGAATTGACTATTCGTGCGCAAGGAAGATTATACACGCCTGAAGAGTTCGGAAATGTTGTGTTAAGAGAACAAAATGGTATTATTGTTCAGGTGAAAGATGTTGCTGAAGTCGTTTTGGAGGCTCAGAATACAAGAACTATAATGAGGGGTAACGGTGGTAAATCGCAGGTGGGGGTTGCTATAACGCCTCTCCCGGGTGCCAACTATATAGAAATTGCCGATGAAGTATATCGTCGGGTAGAGGCAATAAAAAAGGATAAACCGGAAGATATCATTCTTGCTTACGCTTTTGATAGTACCAAACCTATCAGAAGAGCTATCTCGGAAGTGAAGGAAACTATTCTCATTGCCTTTTGCCTGGTGGTACTGGTCATCTTTTTCTTTCTCAGGGACTGGCGTACTACGATCATCCCCGTTGTCGCCATTCCAATCTCTCTGATAGGAGCATTCTTCATTATGTATCTTTTTAACTTTTCAATTAATATATTAACGCTGCTTGGTATTGTGTTAGCCACCGGTTTAGTGGTTGATGATGCCATAGTAATGCTTGAAAATATTTACCGGCGGGTGGAGGAAGGGGAAAGTCCTATGGAGGCAGCTCACAAAGGTTCTGAGGAAATATTTTTTGCCATTGTGGCCACTTCTGTAACCTTAGTGGTAGTTTTCTTACCTATCGTTTTTTTACAAGGCCTTACTGGAAGACTATTCAGGGAATTTGGTATTGTAGTGGCTGGGTCGATTATTATATCCGCCATTGTTTCTCTATCCCTTACGCCCATGATGGCTTCACGCATTCTAAAAAAGAATGATTCCCACGGCTTTTTATTCAGATTTATAGGTAAAGGTTTGGATAATCTAACCAATGCCTATAATAGTCTGTTGACGAAATTCATGAAAGTAAGATTTCTGGCAATAATCATTGTTTTGGCTTGCATGGGTGGTATTTACCGGTTAATTCAAATTATTCCATCTGAGTTATCTCCTATGGAAGATAAGAGTGGATTAAGGGTATTTTCCACGGCACCGGAGGGAACTTCGTTTGAAATTATGGACAGATACATGGAAGAGGTGTTGAAATTAGTAGATACGCTTCCAGAAAAAGCGGCGGTTATTTCCGTGACTGCTCCTGGTTTTAGCGGTGCAGGGGCTTTGAATAGCGGTTTCGTTTCTCTTTCTTTGACGCCCCCTTCGGAAAGAAGCAGAAGCCAGGATCAGATTGCAAAAAGTTTAATACCACACCTGAATCGTTTGAATTATGCTAAATCGATTATCTCTCAGGAGCAAACGATTAGCGTGGGCAGAAGTTTCAGAAATTTACCTGTTCAATATGTAATCCAGGCTCAATCTTTCGAAAAATTAAAAACTATTATTCCTGTTTTTATGGAGGAGGTGTCTAAACATCCCGCCTTCGCAGTGAACGATTTAGATTTAAAATTCAATAAGCCTGAAATCAGGGTAGATATCGATAGAGAGAGGTCTCAGGAACTTGGTGTGTCGGTCAGGGATGTTGCAGAATCATTGCAGCTCTATTTCAGTGGGCAGCGATATGGTTATTTTCTTAAAAATGGTAAGCAATATGAAGTGATTGGTGAAGCTGATCGCGGGTATCGCGATGATCCCTCCGATTTATCCTCTCTTTATGTAAGGAATAATCGAGGAGAACTTATACCGATTAGTAATGTCGTACGACTCAAAGAAGAATCCAGTCCTCCTCAACTTTATCATTATAATAGATATCTTTCAGCCACCGTTTCTGCTGCATTGGCAGAAGGTTACACGATCGGTCAAGGTATAGAGGCGATGGATGAAATTGCTAAAAAGGTGTTGGATGAGTCTTATCAAACAGCATTGGCAGGCGTTTCAAAAGATTTCAGGGAGAGTTCCAGCGGTCTTTATTTTGCCTTTCTCCTAGCCTTAGCCCTTATTTATCTGGCATTGGCAGCACAGTTTGAAAGTTTTCTGGATCCGCTTATTATTATGATAACCGTTCCTTTAGCGCTCGTCGGTGCACTTTGGGCGCTAAATATTTTCGACCATACCCTGAATATATTTAGTCAGATTGGTATCATCGTTCTTGTAGGCATTGTAACTAAAAATGGTATCCTGATTGTTGAATTTGCTAATCAAAAAATGGAAGAAGGCATGGATGCCACTTCGGCAGCTATTTTGGCGGCAACGCAAAGGATGAGACCTATTCTTATGACAAGCATTGCCACGACGCTAGGTGTTTTACCTATTGCTGTGGCTTTTGGCGCAGCAGCCACCTCGAGAATCCCCATGGGGGTTGCCATTATCGGGGGATTAGTGTTTTCTTTAGTATTAACCTTATTTGTTATTCCTGCGATATATACGTTTTTTAATCGTCAGCATAAAAAAGAATTAACGGCATGATTTACTGTTTCCGAGTGGCTATATTTTGCCTATTTATAACTCCTGTTTTTGCACAGGAGGCCCCGATGCTCTCACCGGAATCGGCTGTTAAAATAGGTTTGGAAAAGAATTTTGGTATTCAGATCCTTAGAAATAATGAACGAATTGCTCAGTTGAATAATACCCCCGGGCGAGCTGGCTTATTACCCAATCTGGGTTTAAATAGTTTGGCGAATTATGCAAGTAATAACACGGAGCAAAAGTTCTTTAATGGTGAAACCCGTTCCGGTATAGGCGCGGGAAATCTTACTACCAGAATGGGTCTGGAGATGAATTGGACGGCTTTCGATGGTTTTAACATGTTCGTGGAGAGAGACAGGTTAGCGCTTATGGAAAAAATGAGCCGGGCTGAGACTACCGCTCAGATGCAAACCTTCGCGGCCGGTATTCTCGCCGCTTACTATCGCTTGGTTGAACTGGAAAGATCAACAGAAAATCTGAGATACGCCGTTACCCTCGATCGGGATATTCTCGATTTGGTGAAAAATAAGAAAAAAATTGGTACCGCAAATGGTTTGGAGGTACTTCAGTCGCAAACGAGGTTAAATAGTGATTCTGCCCGCCTCGTTTTACTTGAAAATGATATCTCAAGATCAAGAATGAATTTTAATATTTTGTTGAATCTTGATCCTAATACGCCCTTTACGCTGGATACCCGTTTTCAAAATGCCAACATGCCTTCCTTAGAGGAACTCCTGTTGCGGACCCGGCAGAATCATCCGGATTTATTGCTAACAAAATTGCAAAAGGAACAAGCTGCTTTAAGACTGGAAACGGTTAAAAGTAGTTTCTGGCCCGTCGTAACCCTTCAAGCTGCTTATAATGTGGCTTTTTCACGTTCTGAAGTAGGTTTTTTGCTTTCCAACCGGTCAAATGGTCCTTTTGTAGGTCTTACCTTAAGATATACTATTTTTGATGGGCAGAACAGGAAAAATGATCAGGAGATTGCCTTGGTGCAGATGGAAAATGCAGCGTTGAGAGAAACAGATTTGTTGACTATTCTCGAAGGACGAATTAAAACAAAAGTATCTGATTACAGTGCTCTTTCTAATCTTATCAGCATGGAAGAGGAAAATTTAGATGCTTCCCGTCAACAATCGGCTTTGGCGAGGGAACTATATAGATTGGGGAAAACAACTAATTTTGAGGTGAGAGAGTCTATTCTGCAAGAAATTCAGGCGCTTGACAGAGTTATCAACGCTCAGGCAAGGGTGAAACAAGTGGAAATTGAAATTTTCAATGATGCAGGAATTCCTTTGTTTCCTGTGCAATAATTTTGTCAGCATTAATTTACTATTATGAAAAAAATGACCCTGCAGATACTTTCTGCCTGTTTTTTCCTGCTTATAGTTGGAAATAAACTTTCCGCCCAGCGAGAACCTATTAATCCTCAACTTGTCGAGGCAATTCGCAAGGAAGGCCTGGAGAATAGTCAGGTTATGGAGGTCGCGGCCTGGTTAACCGATGTGCACGGACCACGTTTAACTGGTTCCCCTAAACTTGATGATGCAACGAAGTGGGCTAAATCTACCCTTGAAAAATGGGGAATGTCCAATGTGCACTTAGAGGAATGGGGCCCTTTTGGCAGAGGATGGCAACTAAGTCATTTTTCTATGCATGCCCTAACGCCAACGTATTTTCCCATTATTGCTGTGCCTAAAGCCTGGTCGGGTTCTACAAAAGGAGAAATAACAGGAGAGGTCATTTACTTAAATGCCAATGATTCCACTGATTTATTAGCCTACAAAGGAAAATTAAAAGGTAAATTTATTTTATTAGATACCATCAGAGATTTAAAAGAATGGTTCGATGCGCCTGCAGAAAGACACTCTGATGCCGCTTTGCTACAAATGGCTCAGGCTCCCCTTCCCGGAGGAAGACCGGAAAGAGATTATAGCAGAATGGGTGGATTTAGTTTCAATACTCAATTGTGGAAATTTATTTCCGAGGAGAAACCCGCAGCAGTGCTCGATCGCGGATTTAAAGGTGATTTAGGCGTAGTCTTTGCCACCGGCGCTCGTGTAACAACGGGTAGAGCTCAGGATGTTGATAATCCAGTGATCCCTCAAGCTACCTTGTCGGTCGAACATTATAATAGAATCTTACGTACGGTAAATAGAAATATGCCCGTTTCCCTTAGTTTAAATTTATTGGGTACCTATACCAATCCTGATGGAATGGAACATAATCTGATCGCAGAAATTCCAGGTACTGATAAAGCGGACGAGGTGGTCATGTTAGGTGCACACATCGATTCATGGCATAATGGAACCGGAGCAACAGATAATGCTGCTGGTTCTGCTGTTATGATGGAGGCTCTTCGCATTATTCAGGAAGTTACCAAGGCAACAGGCATTAAACCAAGACGTACTATTCGCCTCGCTCTTTGGACAGGGGAAGAACAAGGCCTCTTAGGCTCAAGGGCTTATGTGAAAAATCATTTTGGTGAAACACCTGAGGGTGACGCTAAAAGAGCTAAAATTTCGGCCTATTATAATCTTGATAATGGAACAGGTAAAATAAGAGGTATTTATACCCAGGGAAATGAAAAAATTGCCCCTATTTTTAATAGCCTGCTTCAACCTTTTAAAGATTTGGGTGCAGCAACCGTAACGTATAGTAACACCGGTGGTACTGACCATCAATCTTTTGATGGTGTGGGTATCCCTGGATTTCAGTTTATTCAGGAACCTATCGCCTATTCCACCAGAACACATCACTCAAATATGGATAATTGGGATCATTTAATCGCTGATGACCTTAAACAGGCAGCTACGGTTATTGCTTCTATAGTTTTGCATACAGCAATGCGCGATGAACTTATGCCTAGAAAATAAAGAAATTTGATACTCGAAGCTTGTGTCGAAACAGCCAAGCAGGCTGTTTTAGCTGAACAAAATGGGGCAGATAGAATTGAACTCTGCTCCCACCTCGAATGGGATGGCTTAACGCCTTCCGATGATTTGTTGAATGAAACCCTTTCCCGGATCTCCATTCCCGTTATGGCTATGGTGAGATCCAGGAAAGGTAATTTCGTTTATTCTTCAAAGGATATATTCAATATGAAAGTTTCTACTTCATTTTTTAAAGATGTCGGAGTCAAAGGTATCGTTTTCGGCAGCCTTTTGAAGAATAATGAAATTGATTTTAATGCGCTTGATCAAATTTCAAACGCTGCCATTGACCTGCCTGTTACTTTTCATAAAGCCATTGACTTTACCCCAGATCCTTTGAAATCGTTGATGGCTCTTGCCAAAGAAAAGATGGTTTCAACCGTTCTAACCTCTGGAGGACCTGGCTCAGCATGGGACAATAGATTGGTCTTAAGGGAAATGGTTGCCTTTGGAAAAGATAATAATGTGACTGTTCTGGTGGCCGGCGGCGTTCGCTTTGATAATCTGCCAGCTTTACACGAGTTCTTACACGCGACAGCCTATCATGGTAGAAAAATAGTACCCAATATTGGTTGAAAACCAATATTTACCACCATAAAAAAGAGGATTCTTCAGAAAATAGGGTGATTTCCATGTTCACTATGCCAAGGGAAGAAAAAGAATGGCTTATCCATCTTGGGATGGCCTCATTTTCAAGTTCCCGCCAGGCAATCACGCTTCCTTCTTCCTTTTCGTTTTTATAGTCTATGGGCGTATTAATCTCCTTTTTTGAGAATAAATAAGAGAAAAAATCCATTGAAAATGGTCCTGGAATAACCTTTCTAAAAGATGAAAATCGGTAGATATTTCTTGTATTGTGCGTAAACAACCATTTTTCTGCATAGATAATCTGATAGGTCAGGTCCGCATAAAAAACATATTGTTTAGTGTCAGGATTTATATAAATCTTTCCTTCCAAAGGTGTTTTTCGCCCTTTTTTAGAAACTAAATGACCTTTTACCCTTATCCGAAGGCATGGGCCATCAACATAAAGCGCTTTGGCTAATGAAATGGCTTGTTTTCTAACGCTATTTGCCCCAAGGGAATCCAGTAGTATAAAGATAAAAATAATCCAAAGGAAGGAAGTTATGAGAAGTATCATGGTTATTTGTAAAATAAAAGCTTAAAAAATCAAAGATCTTTTGCGTGTAATAAAGAAAAGATATCTGGAAATTTCTCCATCGTTGGTTTCGGAAAATATAATAGATGAACGATAACGGCGGGTAAAATTTCAATATCAGGTCTTCCAATACATTCAAAAATGCAGGTTTTGTCCCAGCCACTTATTGCGGCTAAGGTTTCCCACCACGCTTCTTCTCCTTGCGGCCATTTTCTGTCCGCATTTTGCGCTAGGTAAATTTTAGACCATTCGTGAGCGGTAACCGGATAATGATTTATTGGATTCATGTATCCCTGAAATATGGCTTGCGCAGAAAAAAGTAATACGCCGTCTTCAGAAAATGATTCTGAATGATGAAAGTTATTAGGATACTGTGGAGAGGGAAAGGCCGTAGGATAAATTATTATTTTTTCATAACCGCTAAAAAGAAATTTCTCTTCGTCGAAGGTTAACATGACGGCGGGAATGATGGCCATAAGCTTGAAATCTTCCGGCAATCTCTCCTCCGATTGACCTTGAAAATCAATAGCCAGAAGCATAAGAAAACACCGTTGTTCAAAAACTATTTTTTTCTCCGCACTTAATGCAACGTAAAATGGACAACCTGTAATAAGGATCTGTTTTTGAATATTATCAAGACCCGGCGTGAATTTTTTATAGTAAAACCAGTCTATCTGAGGTGAAAGTACGTAAATAGCGGCTAACAAAGTGATTGGGGGTATCATCCAGATACTGTACATACCGTCGTTTATCCATGAATAATAACCCACGATAAGAAAGACAATAAAACAAGGTAGGAGAAGTATTCTGGACGGCATCTTTTTTTTGTAAAGATAAGTGGATTCGGCTCAGACAGGTTTGATTTTTAAAATATTTGTAATAATTTTTGGAGGGAATAGTACTTCTTTAAAAAATAATGCTATCTTTGTCCCGCTCTGAAGAGGCGTTTTAACTAGAAGGTATGGTAGCTCAGTTGGTAGAGCACAGGACTGAAAATCCTGGTGTCGGCGGTTCAATTCCGCCCCGTACCACAATTTTTTTATATGATTAACATAGCGTTTCATATTGGTCATCATCATTACGTGCTACTTTGTAGTGTGGGTTGAAACCGATATAAATGGTTTAAAAGAGGTTTACCCACTCGTGGTTAAACCTCTTTTTTTTTGCAATTTTTTATCAAATGAGTGATATGCTTAAGTTAGCGGTACAAAAATCGGGAAGACTTCTGGAGGGTTCTTTAGATTTGTTGAAATCTTGTGGTATCAAAATTGATAATGGAGAAGACCGCTTGCGTGTTACGGCCACTCATTTCCCTATGGAGCTTTATTTTTTAAGAAATTCTGATATTCCGCAATACGTTCAGGACGGTATTGCAGATATTGCTATTCTCGGAGAAAATACGCTGGTGGAGAAAAATAGGGAGATGGATAAAATCATGCCCCTGGGTTTTTCAAAATGCCGCCTCTCTATTGCCGTACCTAAAGGGGTGAACTATACGGGCGTTCAATGGCTGGCAGGTAAAAAAATAGCCACTTCTTATCCGCATTCATTGGCAAACTTTCTCGATAACTTGAAAATAAAAGCCGAAATTCATGAGATTTCCGGCTCTGTAGAAATTGCTCCTAATATTGGTCTCGCCGATGCTATCTGCGATTTGGTGAGCAGTGGTTCCACGCTCTTTAAGAATAATCTGATGGAAAAAGACGTGCTTTTTAAATCAGAGGCCTGGTTGGTATCACATAAAGCTATCTCTCAAGAAAAACAGGTTTTACTCGATAAATTGATATTTAGAATGAAAGCCGTACTCACTGCGGCGAATAATAAATATCTTTTGATGAATGTTCCGAATGATAAAGTGAAAGAAGTGATTGAACTGTTGCCAGGTATGAAAAGTCCAACCGTTATGCCGCTCGCCGACCAACAGTGGAGTTCCGTTCATACAGTGATTGGAGAAGATCAGTTTTGGGATATTATTGACAGATTAAAAGACGCGGGTGCTCAAGGGATTTTAGTTATTCCAATTCAAAAAATGATTCTATGACTTCTTTTATAAAGCACTTTTATGATAATCCACCGAAAGGGGAATGGTCAAAAATTCTTGCCAGGCCAAATCCCGGCGGTGCTGATATTTCTGCTCTGGTTGCTGATATTCTGGTAGCCGTTAAAGAAAAAGGAGATCAGGCTATTATTGATTTTAATACAAGGTTCGATGGATTTTCCAACGCGTCGTTTGAAGTGACTGAAGAGGAAATAAAGGAAGCGGTTTTATCCTTACCAGAAAATCTGAAAAAAGCTATTCTAAGTGCAGCGGCTAATATTACTGCGTTTCACGAAAAGCAAAAAGTAGATCAGGAACCTGTCGAAACCATGCCAGGTGTTTTATGTTGGCGAAAGAGTGTGCCTATTGATAAAGTAGGTTTATACATTCCTGGTGGAACGGCGCCTTTGTTTTCCAGCGTACTTATGCTTAGTATTCCAGCTAAAATAGCTGGATGTAGTGAAATAATATTATGCTCTCCTCCGCAGAAGGATGGAAAAATTCATCCGGCTATTTTATTTGCCGCTCATATTACGGGTATAACCCGGATATTTAAAGTGGGGGGTGCTCAGGCTATCGCCGCTATGGCCTTTGGTACCGAAACCATTCCAGCCGTATATAAAATTGCAGGACCAGGAAACAGGTACGTCACAGAGGCAAAACAGTCCATTACAAAATTTGGCGTCGCTATTGATATGCCTGCCGGACCAAGTGAGGTGCTGGTTTTTGCCGATGAAGGGGCAAATCCTGCCTTTGTTGCCGCCGATTTACTCTCGCAGGCTGAACATGGGGAAGATAGTCAGGTTGTGTTGATTTGTCCGGATAAAACGTTTTTTGAAAAGGTAGATATAGAAATTGGTAAGCAATTAACCTTCTTGCCAAGAATGGAAATAGCAAAAAAAGCGCTTCATAATAGTGTGGCCATCGCAGTTAACAATGCTTCAATAGCCATGGACTTAATCAATGATTATGCGCCGGAACATTTGATTATGGCGTTGCGGAACCCAATCGATTTTGTGAATGATATCAGAAATGCTGGTTCTGTATTCCTTGGTGATTACACCCCTGAGGCAGTAGGCGATTATGCTTCGGGTACTAATCATACGCTGCCAACCAATGGTTTTGCCCGCGCTTTTAGCGGAGTTTCGGTTGATTCTTTCATAAAAAAAATTACTTTCCAACAAGTTAGCCGGTCCGGGTTAACTACATTGGGGCCAATCGTTATGACTATGGCGGAAGCGGAACGGCTCGAAGCCCATAAGCAAGCGGTTTCAATTAGACTTGATAATCTTCAACTATGAAGAATATAGCTTTTTTTTTATTGATTTTTCTCGCTTCTTTTTCACTTAAAGGTCAGTCGTTCCTTTCAGGAAAAACCTATTATAGCGAAAAGGAATATATAGCATATTTCGCTGGAAATATGCCTCTTATTTTGACAGTACCCCATGGAGGTTTGTTAGTTCCATCGACTATTCCTAACAGGAATTGTTCTGGATGTGTGACCGTTATGGATACAAATACCCAGGAATTGGGAAGATTGATTGCCGATGAGATTAAAAAAATGACAGGGGGAAATTGCTTTCCTCATCTTATTATTAATCGCCTGAGACGAACGAAACTTGACGCAAACAGAGATCTTTTTGAGGCAGCTTTAGATAATCCCGACGCTGTCAATGCCTGGTATGCCTTTCATAAGTTTATTGATTCTGCCAAAATAATGGTCTCTAATCAGTTTCAACGAGGTTTATTGATAGACCTTCACGGTCATGGTCATGCTAATCAAAGGCTGGAATTGGGTTATTTACTCTCTGCTTCCAATCTGAGAAGTGGGAATAATTTTTTGAATAGCCCAGTGGCTATCGAAAATAGTAGTATCAGGCATTTAGCCTTATCTAATAAAAATGAATACCGTCACTCGGAATTGTTGAATGGTCAGGAGAGTTTGGGCGGATTTTTTGAAACGGAACGTTATACCGCGGTGCCTGGCCCCGCAGATATTGCCCCAAGAAGTGGGGAGGATTATTTTTCCGGAGGATACAACACAGAGAGACATGGCTCGGTGGATAGTGGAAAAATAGATGCTATTCAGATTGAATGTAATTTTATTGGGGTTAGGGATTCAGAAATATCTCTCCAGTTTTTTGCTGAAGCTACGGCTAATGCTTTGGTTAAATTTTTAAAAACTCACTATTTTGGGAAAGATGGATTTTCATGTCCTACCTCTATAACCAGTAATAGGGAGAAAAATAAGGAGCTATCTTTTAGCGTATTTCCTAATCCTGCCTGCGAATCAGTTACGATGAATTTACCTTTTCCGGGTACGCTGCGAATGTATAACGCAATGGGACAGGTTTTAAATGAATTTTCTTTTCTCAAGGAGGGCCAATACAATCTTCCTTTAGCGTTTAATGATAAGTTTGTTCTTCTTCAATTTATTGGTAAAGATGGATCAAGTGGGTCCATGAAACTTATGCGTCAATGTTATTGAAAAAATTAGACTTTAACCGCCTGGTGCGCGCAAATATTCTTAAGCTCACTCCCTATTCGTCGGCAAGGGGAGAGTTCAAAGGTTCTGCCTCCGTTTTTCTGGATGCGAATGAAAATCCTTTCGAATCAGGGTATAATCGCTATCCTGATCCACTGCAATTAACCCTGAAAGATAAAATTAGTGCCCTTTGGCATGTTCCCGTACCTTCTATTTTCCTTGGAAATGGAAGTGATGAACCCATTGATTTACTCGTTCGTCTTTTCTGTGAACCAGGCTTAGATCACATTATCATTACTCCTCCCACCTACGGAATGTACCGT
The DNA here is from genome assembly GCA_017858735.1 of Bacteroidota bacterium. Classification (GTDB taxonomy): domain Bacteria; phylum Bacteroidota; class Bacteroidia; order Chitinophagales; family Saprospiraceae; genus BJGN01. The sequence goes on along the minus strand of JAFMBH010000059.1, from coordinate 7,985 downwards.
GTCGCCGCTGATATTGCCGGGGTTGAAGTCAAAGAAATAAATCTTCGCCATGATTTTCAGCTTTCCCTAAAGGATATACTCGCTCAGGCAAATGAACACAGTAAAATCCTCTTCTTATGTAGCCCCAATAATCCAACGGGAAACCTTTTAAATAAAGAGGATATTATTCAGATTATACATCATTTTCCAGGTATTGTAGTACTCGATGAGGCCTACACCGACTTTGCAGAGAATGCCAGCTTCCTTCCGGAGCTCTCCAATTTTCCAAATTTGGTCATCCTCCAGACCTTCTCTAAAGCATGGGGCCTGGCCGCTATTCGATTGGGCATGGCCTTCGCATCCATGGAAATAATAGATTTGCTCAATAAGATTAAATCTCCCTACAATCTGAATATTTTAACCATAGATTTTGTCCTTCGTCAACTGGACTTTTTAAAGGAAAAAAATAACGCAGTGGACATTTTAATAAAGGAAAGACAACTTGTGATGGAACATTTTAAGTTCTTTACCTTTATAAACAAAGTGAATCGTTCCGACGCCAATTTTATCCTCATTCAGGTAGATGACGCAGATGGACTCTACCAATTTCTTGTTTCTAAAGGCATTATTGTGAGAAATAGGTCAAATATGCCACTTTGTAAAGGAGGATTAAGAATTACCGTAGGTACAACGCTGGAAAACATAAATCTTTTAGCGTCCATGAGGGAATGGGCCAGTTTAAAATCTTTATCATGAAAAGAGTTTTATTTATAGATAGGGACGGAACGTTAGTGTTTGAACCTGCTGATTATCAGATAGATAGTAAGGAGAAAGTTTCTTTTTTACCTGCCGTTTTTGCTTCATTGGCACGTATTTGTAAAGAAACAGATTTTGAATTGGTTATGGTGACCAATCAGGATGGATTAGGTACAGATTCCTTCCCGGAAAATACCTTTTGGCCAGCTCATGAATTCATTTTAGATGCCTTTAGAAAGGAGTCTGTTGTTTTCAGTGAAGTTTATATCGACAAATCTTTCCCTCACGAAAATGCTCCCACCCGGAAACCCAGGCTTGGGATGTTGCAAAAGTATTTGTCCAATGAGTATGATCTTAAAAATTCCTGGGTCATCGGCGATCGCTTAACCGATATGGAATTGGCCTATAATCTTGGTGCAAAAGGTATTTTTATCTCAAGTAATGAGGAACTGGGGGGACAGGAAATAAGTCAGGATAAAGCTGAAATTAACAAGGTGATTGCCCTGAAAACGAGAGATTGGAATGAAATGGCTACCTTTTTATGCCAACAAAGAGCGCCCGTCACCTTATCAAGAAAGACCCTGGAAACAGACATTTTCGTAAGTCTTAATCTCGACGGTGCGGGTAATTATAATCATCAAACCGGATTGGGTTTTTTTAATCACATGTTGGATCAATTGGCTAAACACAGTGGCATTGATTTATCTGTAACTGTTTCGGGCGATTTACACATTGATGAACATCATACCATCGAAGATACCGCCCTTGCTTTAGGCACCGCATTTAAAAAGGCACTGGGCGATAAAAGAGGTATTGAAAGATATGGTTTTTTTATTTTACCCATGGATGATGCTTTGGCTCAGGTAGCCATAGATTTTAGTGGAAGACCCTGGTTGGTGTGGAATGCCTCTTTTTTAAGAGAAAAAGTAGGTGATTTTCCAACGGAAATGGTGTATCATTTCTTCAAATCATTTTCTGATGCCGCAGCTTGCAATATTAATATTTCGGTGGGTGGGGAAAATGAACACCATAAAATAGAGGCGCTTTTCAAATCTTTCGCCAAAGCTATAAAAATGGCAGTGAAAAAAGACCCAGAAAACCATGCTTTACCTTCCACAAAGGGTTTGCTTTAAATTGATTTTATGAGCCAGAAAATTGCCGTTATTCAATATAATGCAGGAAATATACACTCCGTGTTATCCGCTTTACATCGTCTCGGTTTTAAAGGTATTCTTACCGATAATCCGGAGATTATTCAATCTTCCGATAAAGTAATTTTTCCCGGAGTGGGTGAGGCCAGGTCAACCATGAATCATTTAAGGGAAAAGGGTTTGGATGAGATTATTAAAAACTTAACCCAACCGGTCCTGGGAATTTGTTTGGGAATGCAACTTCTTTGTAAACATTCAGAGGAAAAAGACACAGATTGTTTAGGAATTATTCCCCTTGAAGTAAAAAAATTTATTCCCCAACAGAGGGAAAATGTTCCTCATGTCGGTTGGAATACCCTACTGAATACCCAAAACTTACTCTTTGACGGCCTTCCTGAAAATTCTTTTGCCTATTTTGTACATAGTTACTACGCAACATTGGGTCCGGAAACCATAGCACAAACAGATTATATTTTTCCTTTTAGTGCAGCGGTTCAAAAAGATAATTTTTATGCAACGCAGTTCCATCCCGAAAAATCTGGCTGGGTTGGTGAAAAAATTCTTAGTAATTTCTTAAATATCGCTCCCTAATTCATTTCTTAAAATGTATATATGATTATTATTCCTGCCATTGATATTATAGGTGGAAAGTGCGTAAGATTAACGCAAGGTGACTATAATCAAAAGATTGAGTATAACTCCAATCCATTGGAAGTGGCAAAACTTTTTGAAGGAAATGGATTAAATTATTTGCATGTCGTTGATCTTGACGGTGCTAAGGCTGGTAAAATTGTCAATTATCAAATCTTAGAACAAATTACTCATCGAACCAATTTAAAGGTTGATTTTGGAGGTGGATTAAAATCAAATGACGATTTGAAAACAGCCTTTGAATGTGGTGCTAATCAAGTTACTGGCGGTACTATCGCTGTCAAAAACAAGGCTTTATTCTTGCATTGGCTGGAACAATTCGGTCCGGAAAAAATAATATTAGGTGCTGATTTCAAAGCGGATTATATAGCTACGGACGGTTGGCAGGAATCGAGTGATAACTTGCTTTTACCCTTCCTGGAAAGTTATTTTAAAGTGGGAATAAGGTATGTCATTTCAACAGACATAAGTAAAGATGGCCTATTAAAGGGTTGTTCTTTAACTAAATACGAGGAAATAAGACACGAATTACCTGAAATAAAACTGATAGCCAGCGGGGGAGTAACGACGATAGATGAGTTAGATAAATTATTTGAACTCGGTTGCCATGGTGCCATCATTGGTAAAGCGCTCTATGAAGGTCACTTTACAGCCAAAGCCTTAGGTCTTCTTCAGGAAACATATTTTTCAAAACATGGGAGCTAGTTTATTTGTTTAGCTATAGTTTCTTTTCCCAAATTTGCAAATAAACTGGTTTTATAATGGAAATATCCAACTCACCTGAAGATTTAAAGCAGGAATTTATTGAGATTATTGGTGCGAGAGAGCATAATCTTCAAGGTATTGATTTAAATATTCCCAGAAATCAACTTGTCGTTATTACGGGTATCAGCGGCAGTGGGAAATCTTCCCTGGCTTTCGATACGTTATATGCCGAAGGGCAACGCAGATACCTTGAAACTTTTTCAGCTTATGCGCGACAGTTTATAGGAGAAATGGAGCGACCTGATGTGGAAAAAATCTCCGGATTGAGTCCGGTCATTTCCATTGAACAGAAAACGACAGGTAATAATCCTCGTTCTACCGTCGGTACAGTGACTGAAATCTATGATTTTATGCGTCTTTTATTTGCCAGAACAGCAGAAGCTTTTTCTTATGTTACAGGGAAAAAAATGATTGCCTATAGCGAGGAGCAAATGAAAGAAAGAATCCTTTCCGATTTTGAACAAAAGAAAATCATGATTCTTGGTTCCCTGGTAAGAGGTAGGAAGGGACATTACAGAGAGTTGTTTGAACAGGTTAGAAAAACTGGATATACTAAAATCAGGGTCGATGGGGAAATGCTGGATCTAACGCCCGGTCTCTCTGTCGATCGTTATAAAGTGCATGATATTGAGGTAGTGGTAGATAGAATTCAAGTGACTGAGGACAAATTACCCAGAATAAATGAAGCGCTGCAAATGGCGCTGAAGCTCGGTCAGGGTTTATTAATGATTCAAGATACAGATTCCGGGGTTACTACCACTTTAAGTAAATTCCTGATGGACCCGGTTGGCGGGATTTCCTATAGTGAACCCTCTCCAAATTCCTTTTCGTTTAACTCTCCCTATGGGGCCTGTCCGGCATGCAATGGTCTGGGGGTTCTATCCAGGGTGGACATAAATAAGATGGTCCCTGATCCCCAAAAATCTATCAATGAGGGAGGTATTATTCCTCTTGGAGAGCCAAGGGATAACACCCTTTTTAAACAATTAAGAGAGCTTTCAAAGCATTTCAAATTTAGTTTCTCCCTCCCTATTTCAGAATTACCTGCCGAAGCATGGAAAATAATTCTTTACGGTACAAGTAAAATGAGTAACCAAAAAGAAGAATTTACCTACGATATTGTGGCAGAAGGTTTAATTAAAATGATGACGCATTGGTATGCTGATACCTCTTCGGAAAAGGTTCGGCTCTGGGCGGAGGAATTTATGGTGATAGATACCTGTCAGGAATGTAATGGCTACCGGTTGAAAAAGGAATCTCTTCATTTCAAACTAGCCGGTAAGCACATTGGTGAACTTTCTACTATGGACATACAGTCCTTAAAAAATTGGATTCAGGAATTGCCACAAAATTTAGAAGAAAGACAGGGGACTATTTCAGAACCTATTTTGAAGGAAATTGAATTGAGAATTGGCTTTCTTTTGAAGGTTGGACTCGATTATTTAACCTTAAACAGACCCGCGAGGACCTTATCGGGTGGAGAATCGCAGCGTATTCGTCTGGCTACACAGATTGGTTCCCAACTTACAGGTATTACCTATATTCTCGATGAACCAAGTATCGGTTTACATCAACGAGATAATCAACGATTAATCGATTCGCTAAGACAATTGACCGATATAGGTAATACAGTGTTAGTCGTCGAACACGATAAAGATATCATGATGGCTTCCGATTATTTAATTGATATGGGGCCCGGGGCGGGTAAGCTGGGGGGAAGAATAGTAGGGGAAGGGATACCTGCTTCTTTCGCTCAAAAAAACACCTTAACTGCAGATTATTTAAGTAAGAGGGTCTCCATCGAAATACCCCAAAGCAGGAGAATTGGCTCAGGGAAATATTTGCATTTAGAAGGTGCATCAGGTAATAATCTGCATAACGTTTCTATTAAAATTCCGTTAGGTATATTTGCTTGTATAACAGGTGTTTCAGGTAGTGGAAAATCGACGCTTATTAACGAAACACTGTATCCCATTCTCAGGCAATATTTCTTTAAAAGCCTGAAGCCGCCCATGCCTTATCAATCTATTTTGGGACTGGAGCATTTAGACAAAGTGATTGATATAGATCAATCTGCCATTGGCAGGACGCCCCGTTCTAATCCGGCAACCTATACGGGAGTTTTTACTGAAATAAGAAAGATATATTCGGATCTTCCGGAATCAAAAATACGCGGTTATCTTCCTGGTCGATTTTCGTTTAATGTCAAAGGGGGGCGCTGCGAAGAGTGCCAGGGCTCTGGAATGAGGGTCATTGAAATGAATTTTCTTCCCGATGTTCACGTTCATTGTGAAAAATGTCAAGGAAAACGCTATAATAGAGAAACACTAGAGGTGGTTTATAAGGGTAAATCTATTAATGATGTGCTCGAAATGACGGTAGCTGAGGCTGTTGGCTTTTTTGAAAATATACCGGCTATTTATCGTAAAGTAAAAACCCTGGAGGAAGTTGGTCTTGGCTATATTTCTTTGGGACAACAGGCAACTACCCTGTCCGGTGGCGAAGCTCAAAGAGTCAAACTCGCCGAAGAATTATCAAAAAAGGATACAGGAAATACCATGTATATTTTGGACGAACCTACCACAGGACTGCATTTTGAAGATATTAGACATTTGTTGGTCGTCCTTCAAAAATTGGTCGACAGGGGAAATACCGTGTTGGTTATCGAACATAACATGGATGTTATCAAAGTGGCAGACTATGTTATTGACATGGGCCCTGAAGGTGGAAACCGGGGCGGTGAAGTTATAGCGGAGGGAACACCAGAACAAGTAGCCGCGGTCGATAGAAGTTTTACCGGCCAATTTCTCAAATTAGAATTACCTGGTTTTAATGCTAATTAAAATGGAATGCTGTTCAAATGGATAGAAAGGGAGAAAGCCTTTAATAAGAATGGGCTGATAATTTACTCAGGAAATTTAGTTATTTAAGTATCTTTATCCAATAACGATGTTTATGCGCCATTGGATAAATAGTGTTTTTAAGCTTTATTATTCCCGCAGGTATCTGTACTTTAATTCTATTTACAGCCATCCTGAAAAATTACAAGAGCATTGGCGGTCGTATTTAGTTCGTAGAGCTGAAAATACCAGCTACGGTAAAGCGTATAACTTCGCCCAAATTAAAGATTATCCTTCATTTTCTGAGCAAATTCCCGTGGTCGATTATGAGCCTTTGAAACCTTTTATACATCAAATGATGTTGGGGCAACCAGATGTATTATGGCCCGGAAAAGTTCGCTGGTTCGCTAAATCTGCAGGTACTTCCCAGGATAAAAGTAAGTTTATTCCAGTTTCAACAGAGAATAGACAACAATGCCATCTTCGGGCTACCTGGGACACTATGATGTTTTATTATCGTTTACGTCCCGATGCAAGACAATTTGAAGCTAAAACGCTCCTGATGGGCGGTAGTATTTCACCTTTTAATGAGTTTCCGCAGTCACAGGTAGGTGATATTTCTGCCATAATGATTAAACACCTTCCATGGGTGGCCATACCTTTTTTTGCCCCGGATATCCCTACCGCGCTTATTGCAGATTGGGATGAAAAGTTAGAGAAAATAGCTCAATACGCTGCTAATGAATCAGATATAGTTATGGTTGGGGGCGTCCCAACCTGGACTTTACTCCTTTTACACAGGATATTAGCCATCACAGGAAAAAATCATATTCAGGAGGTCTGGCCCAATTTTCAACTTTACTCCCATGGTGGCGTCAGTTTTTTGCCCTATAAGGAACAATTTAAAGCTCTTTTTCCTCTTCCCGGCGTGCAATTTATTGAAACTTACAATGCAACAGAAGGCTTTTTTGCAGTCCGCGATCACCCCGATGAAGATTTAGGTATGCACCTTCTGCTGAATAATGGTATATTCTATGAATTTATTCCTCAAGATGCTCATAATGAGTATAATACTTCTCCCATTCCCTTGTCGGAGGTAGCGCTAAACATTAATTATGCCATGGTCATTACTACCAATAGTGGTTTATGGCGTTATAAGATTGGGGACACTGTTTCATTTACCAGTTTGAATCCTTACAGACTAAAGGTGAATGGCAGAGTTCAACAGTTTATTAATACCTTTGGCGAAGAGGTGATGGTCGAAAATACGGACAAAGCACTTTCAATGACCTGCCAGCAGTTTGGCGTTTTTGCTGTTGAATACACCGTAGCTCCTAAGTTTTTGTCTTACAGTGAAAAGGGCGCCCATGAATGGATTATCGAATTTAAAAGTCCTCCCGCTGATATAGAACGCTTCGCTATTTCTTTAGATAAAAACCTACAAACTATAAATTCTGATTATGAAGCCAAGCGATTTTTAAATTTAGCCATAACGCAACTTATCTTGCACAGTGTAAATAAAGGGACATTTCATCGGTGGATGCGTTCAAAAATGAAATTCGGAAATCAAAACAAGGTGCCCAGATTATCGGAAAATCGTGCAGTTTTTGAAGAAATATTGAGTTTTTCTAAATAATATTCGTACTTTGTGTATCGTAGATTAAACAAAAATCAATATTTGATGTTTTTAGTCTACCATTTAGAAGTTAAATGATAGTATTAATATCATTTCAGACGTAAAATAAATTTTAGGTTAGTTAATAGGGTTTTAGGTGTTTTTTCGGGTCGGCGTTTTATCGCTGACCTTTTTTATTACTGCATTTCTCTCGCTTTCAGAAAATTT
>JAFMBH010000157.1 GCA_017858735.1 Bacteroidota bacterium | reverse complement strand
ATAATGCCCAAATCGAAAGGATGAATAAAGGGTAATGAGAATTATAGACTACTTTAGGCGAAATGGCTAGCTTTGAGCAGACAATTATTAACATTGGCAAAATCTCAATATCAAATGGTCAGGTTTAACTTATATACATCAATTTGCTCTTTGCTTTTAGCGTCGACCTTTTTGACTTCCTGCAATGGACAAACTAAAACAGAAGTGAAAAATGACCTAAGTGCTGAACCAGAATCAACTTCGTTAGTACAACCGAAACTTATAAAAACCCAAGGTTCATCAGAAGCTGATAATGTTCGGTGTGGACTGCAAGATAAACAGGGTAATCTCTGGTTTGGAACTACAGGAGAAGGAGTTTATCGCTATGACGGAAAAATATTTACTCAATTTACAATAAAGGACGGACTCCTCAGTAATTGTGTCTGGTCGATGTTAGAAGACAATTCAGGGAATATTTGGTTTGGCACAGTGGAGGGAATTTGCCGTTATGATGGTAAAAGTATTATCCCTATGACCATTCCTTTTTTTATCAGACCTGTAGTAAGTGACCATTATTATACCAGGCAGTCCAAGAAAAATACCGTGTGGAGTATGTTGCAAGATAAAAGCGGAATGATTTGGTTTGGCACTGGTGATGGCGTTTATTGTTATAACGGAAATAATTTTACTCGTTTCTTAGACAATGATGGAGTCATAAATAAAGATAGTTTGCATCTCAAAATGATTGATTGCATTTTGGAAGATAAAAATGGGGATATTTGGTTTGCATCAGGAATGCCACCCGGTGGAGAAGGAGTTTGTCGTTATGACGGTAAGTCCATAACTAGTTCAAAGCCCAATGGAGATGGTTGGATTCGTTATATAAAAGAAGATAAAAAGGGAAACCTGTGGTTTGGAGGGAGAAATCATGGTAACTTTGTTTATGATGGAAAAACCTTTACCAACCATAGTGAAAAGTTTGGCATTGGCAATCCCATTTTGGTTGACAAGAAAGGAAATATTTGGTTCAATGGAGATGAAAAAGTTTCAACAGTGGAAAGTGTTGGGGGAATTTGGTGTTATGATGGACAGTCATTAAAAAACTATAATACCAGTAGCGGTATGAGTAAGTATTTTGTTTGTTTTATGCTGGAGGATAAAAATGAAAACATTTGGATCGGAACGAGAAATACTGGATTATACCAATTTGATGGAAAATCGTTTACAAATTTTTCGGAATAATAAATTGAGACACAAACAATGAACTAAAATATGAATTTTTCAAAATTAGTACCCAGTGTGTTCTATATTGATATTTCAGATGGACTAAAATTATTTGTTGATTGCCTGCAATTTTCAATGGAACATCAAGCTTTAGTTGCATCCCAACCTTATTGTGTATTAGAAAAAAACGGAATAAGGATTATGATTTTTCAAGACGAGCAATTAGCGAAAGAACATTATCCTGAGCTAAGGCTTGAAACGGATAATATTGAAGAAGTATATGCAACAATATCTGCTTCTCACCCTTATCTACTGCACCCAAATCTAAATAAAGTTACATTAAGACCATGGGGAGCCAGAGAATTTGCGATTGCAGACAAACAACTTGGGATAAGATTCCAGCAATGGTAAAAACCATTTTATATTGAAAAAGCTTTTCAACTATGCCAGTAGTTACATTTTTCGGAGATTGGTTGAGTTGAAGAAAAGAACCACTCCAAAAAAAGCAATTCAGCGGTAATACAATCTACAATAGATAAATCAACCCCCGATTTATTGAAAATAATTCAAATTAAAATATTTTTTTATTGATGTAACTTTTTTCAAATTGGTTACACTTACTACAAAAACTAAAATGGATTTTAGTAAAAAAGAACGATTTATGCAAGCGTACGCTCCGGTTCATGGCCGTTTCGAGCGTTATTGCAAAACCCGTTCTTATAAGGAGTTCCCTTTCGAAGATCTTATGCAAGATACATTGCTTATTGCCTTTGAAAAATTTGATAACCTAAAATCAAAAGATGCTTTTCTCCATTTTTTGTTCGGGACGGCTGCCAAGGTATTATCGAATTATAGAAAAAAGAAAAAGCTCGAATATGTAGAGAATTTTTCAACTCAATACGAGCATATAAACACTAGTAATATTGAAATTGAAAAACAATTAGAAATTAACTGTTTATATGAACAAATAGAAAATTTAGATAGTATAACTCGCGAGTGTATTATTCTTTTTGAAATATCCGGCTTTTCAATTAAAGAAATTATGGTCATTCTAAACTTAGGAGAGTCCGCTATAAAACAGAGGTTAAGCAGGGGAAGAAAGCAGCTAATTGTTCAAATGAATTTACTTGAAAAATAATTGGAGTTGTATGGAATCAGAAGAAAAATTAAATGAGTTGTTTAAAATTCTTAGAGAAAAGAAAGTTACTACGAACATTTCAGATGTAAACACATGGATTAGCACAAATAATACCACAGTGAACCTGAAATTAGCTGGTAAAACTGCAATTATCAAAAAGGCAATTATTATATGTTCTATCATAACATCTACTATAGTAGGATCTGTTTTTTTATTTACAGGAAAACAAAAAACCATTCCAAATAAGATAAATTCAACTGTATTGGAACAAACCAGGGATATTCTACCTGTTGATTCTTCAATACGTATAAAAATCGAATCAATCCAAGTTAGACCCAAAAAGACAATAGATATTGCTACAACCATTATCCCAATCCCCATTCTCCTAAAAGATTCGATTCAGATTGAAGAGGTTAAAAATCCTTTTGAAACACAAAAACTTAACTTAGGCCATTTCCCAGAAACGAATAAGCAGGACAAAAAGGAGGAATTCTCTGGATTCTGGAATTGTTTGAATGATACCTTAAATATAGACACACTTTTCAATAGCGTTAAGGTTTTGGTTTTTGAGGGCGATAATAAGTGTGAAATCATGGTTCGCGGAAGTCAGCGTTCAAGCATTTCTATGAAATATGATTATGAGCTGAAAGCAAAGGGTTTTTTCTTTAGAAAAAATGAAGGCAATTGTACATTGAGTTACCAACTGAAGGATTCAGTTCTAGCGATTCATTTAGAAAGGAAAAATCAAAAATTTAATGGGATTAGCGCACTTTCTGAAAGAAGTGTGTTGGAATTTAATGTTCCAGAAAATTTAGATGTGATTCTGGTTACAGGTATGGGTGATATATCTGCTGAAAATATTTCAGGGATCATTGATTTGAGTACCTCATTAGGGGACATTTCAATGAAAAATTTGAAAGGAAAAATAAATGTTAACTCTTCTAATGGAGATATTTTAGGAAAAAATATTTTGATTTCTGACGATAGTAAATACTTTACCAGCCTCGGAGGTATTGATATTCAAATACGTAATCCACTTTCAGAATGCAAAATTAGTTTAAGTACAAGTTTGGGCAATATAAATGTGGATCGATATGACCTGAAAACTAAATCTAAGAATCAAATGACTGTAGGAAATGGAAAATTGGGGGTAATAATGCATACCTCTTTAGGAAAAATAATGGTCAGATAGTTTTGGCAATTCTTTAATATTTAATTAAAAACAAATAAAAATGAAAAAACACGTAATTATTTTGTTGGCATTATTTGTATGTGCGCAACCTCTCTTCGCTCAATTAACACCATCCCAAAAAATGGATGAATTTATTAAGCAAAAGGCTGATGGCTTTGACAATGCATATGAGAAGCAAGATATAAAGACCTACCACACCTTACTTTCCGAATATTTATTTTTACTTGAAAATTTAGCGGTTGAAGAAAAAAAGCAACAATCCTATTTGCTCAGTAATATTTATTATAATCTATCTTGTATTTATTCACTTTCAAACAATAGAACCTCATCAATAACTTATTTGAAAAAAGCAATTGATTCAGGTTGGAATGATTATAGACACATACAATTTGATACAGATCTGGACAATATCCGAAACGAGAAAGAATTTGTCTTACTAAACAATAAGCTCAAGACAACAGGCGACTATCTTTATATTTTGAAAAAAGCGAAAGTCTATAATCTGCAAGACAATAGACCATTACCATCTTTCTCCTATCAATCTAAAGAGGATGGCAATCTAAGTGCTCTACGAAATGATCTTAACCTTGATAGTATCGCTGGACAAGGAACAGATGTAATGAAAATTTTAAACCTAATGCGTTGGGTTCATAATCTTATTCCTCATGATGGGATGAATGGAAATCCAGAGGTCAAAAATACTTTGAGTATGCTGGAGGTTTGTAAAAATGATAATAGAGGATTAAATTGTAGAGGACTTGCAATCGTTTTGAATGAATGTTACCTTGCTCTGGGTATCAAATCGAGAATTGTTACTTGTATGCCCAAAGACAGTTTGAAAATGGATCAAGATGTTCATGTCATTAATTCTGTCTATTCAGAATCACTTAATAAATGGATTTGGATAGACCCAACTTTTAATGCTTATGTGATGAATGAAAAGGGTGAGATGTTAAGTATTGAGGAAGTGCGTCAACGACTAATCGAGGATAAAGCTCTTATATTAAATCCTGATGCAAACTGGAATAATAAGACGCCACAAACAAAAATAAATTACCTTGAAAATTACATGGCCAAAAATCTGTATATGCTGGAATGTCCTGCATCTAGCGAGTACAACATGGAAACTGTTTCTGAAGGAAAAACCTATAACTACATCCGACTTCTCCCACTTGATTATTATGAACAAGAACCACAAAAAGAGGTAGATAAACGGGAAAAAAGTAATACGGTATGGGTGACTTACAAAACCAATAATCCGAATATTTTTTGGCAATAATAATTGATGTAAAACCAACGAACAGCTAGCATTCCATGTTAGCTGTTCGTTAAATATGGAAGCTTTGTTTGTGCACTCCCTTGGAATAGCTTTTCAACCTTGAACTAAATTCTTTTATGTCCTTCACTTCATTAGTTTATAGTTCTATCAATTC
>JAFMBH010000058.1 GCA_017858735.1 Bacteroidota bacterium | reverse complement strand
AGCAGATTGGCTACGAAGTTGAATGTTACGGACACTTCTACTATGCTTGCCAATTACCGAACGGGTTTGGACGAAAAAGCGTTCGTACATAGTCCAAATTTCACGGGGACGGTGGGAGGAATTACCAAAACTATGGTAGGATTGTCTGCTGTGGATAATACAACGGATGCAGATAAACCCATTTCTACGGCTGCTCAAACGGCATTGGATATTAAGGTAAATATAGCTGATACGCTTGCTATGTTACTTCCCTACCTTAGGGATGCTGATACGACGAGCATGTTGTTACCGTATTTGCAGGACGCCGATACGACGGCTATGCTTGCCAATTACCGAATGGGAATTAACTCAAAGGTAAATATTTTGGATACGTTAAATATGCTGCTGCCCTACCTGCGAGATGCTGACACGACGAGTATGCTATCTACCTACTTAAGGAAAACGGATGCCATTATTACCGATTTGCAAGAACAGGTGACGCTTCTACAAAATAATATAAATGTATTAAACTTATCTACGGGAAATTCTATGGACATCGATGGCAATATTTATCAAGGCATTAGAATTGGAGGTCAAGTTTGGATGAAAGAAAACTTAAAGGTTTCCCGATATAGAAATGGAGACCTTATACCAATAGTTGCTGATCCCACAGCATGGAGTGCTTTAATCACTGGTGGGCGAAGTTGGTATAATAATGATAGTACCACTTATGAGAATCCTTATGGAAATCTATATAATTATTACGCGGCAGTGGATACCAGAGGACTCTGTCCAGTAGAATGGCATGTGCCAACTGATGCCGAATGGACAATTCTGACCACTTACCTTGGAGGTGAAAGCAACGCCGGTGGCAAGATGAAATCAAAGGGAACAGCTAATTGGATTACTCCAAATACGTCAGCAACCAACGAAAGTGGTTTTTCTGTTCTCCCAGGTGGTTCTCGCAGTGGCGATGGTAGTTTCGGCAGTATTAGTTACGACGCTTTCTTCTTGAGTGCTACTGAGGAAGTTACCAATTTCGCCTGGGCTCGCTTCCTGACCACCAGCAGTGGCTATGTGTTCAGGATCACCAACGGTAAGTCGTTTGGTGCTTCTGTTCGATGTCTTAGGGATTGACTATTTATCTATTTGTCTATTTGTCTATTTTTGGGCGGGCAGATGCGGGCAGTATTAAGAGGGATTAACAGGATTTTTAGCTGCAAGGAAAAGGAGTTAAAAAGTAATCCTCTGCGAATGTCCATTAAAAATATTTGGGATTTAATCTTCGATTAGGATGAATAGATGGGTGCATTGTGGGAATATTTCCTAAACACATTAATTTTGAATCAGGATTTACAGGATTTTGAGGATTACAGCGGACGTCTTCGGGTTGAGCGTAATGGTTATTCGTAGAGTATTACTTTTCACACCGTTTTTCGCCGATGTGTAACACATCGGCGAAAAGCCTGGCAATAAAAGCAGCATCTAATTATAAACTTCCCACCCAAACCAACGACGTTATGGTTAATCCTATAAATCCTGAAAATCCTGATTCAAACAACTGCCTACTGCCCGCATAATTTCCACCCAGAAGTGCGTGCATAGTATAATCTTACAGGGGCATAGCCCCGCCATCTTCGTAACTCTCCACCGTCAGGTCACCCGTCCCGTCAGGTCAGCCATCCCGTCAGGTCAGCCATCCCGTCAGGTCACCCATCCCGTCAGGTCACCCATCCCATCAGGTTTACATATCACGACCCAAATAACTGCTTCATGATAGCCTCTAAATAAGTAGCATCGGTAGCATCAAATGCACCTTTTACGGTACTATCAACATCTAAAACGGCTAATAATTCTCCTGTTTTATTAAACACTGGGACGACAATTTCAGATCTGGAATGCGCATCGCAGGTAATGTGTTCAGTTCCTTCAACCAGTTCATGGGTGTCAATGACCAAACAGGTTTTCCTCTCTCTGGCTACTTTTCCACAAACCCCTTTAGAAAATTCAATATGCAAACAACCCGTTGTTCCCTGATATGGTCCAACACTTAACTTTCCATTATTTACCCGATAAAAACCTACCCAGTAAAAATAGGGCAAATAGGTTTTGGCCAAAGCATTGAAAGTAGCCATCTTCAAAATATCATCCTCCTCATCGGCTAATTGCAGCTTTACAGCTTCTGATAATTGGTTATAAGCCAATATTTTATCTTCAGCTGAAAGGGTGACTGATGGTTTTATAAAAAAAGGCATTTCAGATCCTGATTGCATAATATTGGATTAAGGTTTAATAAAATCAGTATGATTAGATTGATAGTTACAAGGCTTATCGAGGGCTAATTGTACGTAAACCTGCCTTTTTTCCTTTCCCAAAACATCATTCTTAATGAAATCGAGCATTCTTTCCCGTTCTTCTGCCATTGGCAGTGAGGCATATTCGTGCCCTCCATTTAGGTAGGAAACCAGGTAAATAGATTTATTAAGTTGGGTATGCCTGGTTTTTAATTCCCCCGCACCGTGTAAAAGTAAATAGCCACTTTGTCCAGGGCTACATAAACGGTGCGATCTGATATCAAAAGGAACCAAAGCATCGCAGGTGCCATGGAAAAATAAAGAGGGTAGGGCATTTTCAGCCGTAATCATCGTTGGGTCAATCAACGCTCCTGCCATACTTATGATTCCCGCATATTTAAAATCATTAGGTAAAACAAGGGCTTCTGATGGTAAATTAGCAGCAGGCCAGTAGGCGGTATGTAAAACGGCTTCCGCTCCTGCAGAACTTCCTGCCAGAATTACCTTGGATATATCCAGATTAAATTCATTTTGTTGGGTCATCAAATAGGCAGTGGCTCTTCTGACATCTATCATGGATTGTTGAAAAACCATAATTTTTTGATGAGCAGGTTGGTCACATCCAAACGATTTTCCCTTCATAAGCAAACGATAAGACATAGACACAAAAGCATAGCCAGCAGCATTCATTTCAGTTGCCATTTTAGAAATGAGTGGGTCTATTCGATTCCCTCCGGAAAAACCTCCGCCATGAACATATAAAACCAGGGGTAATTTTTTATCAACAGCCTGAATATCAGGTAGGTAAATATCCAGTTCAAGTTTATCCTTTCCATCGTTGAAATAAGTGAACGTCTGCATTTTCTTTGCAGAGTAGGAGGGAATACTGCTGACATTAGCTGGATCGAATTTTGTGGTTTTTAATAGCCAGGAAAAAAGCTCAGGTTCTTTGAAAGCATTATTCCAGGAATCATGTCCTACGCCAGGGTATTCAGTGTAGCGTACATTTCCTTTTTCAGCTTTTATTTTATTGACAAGTTCTCTGGAATAACTTACCGGAACTACATTATCTGCGTCGCCGTGAAAAAACCAGGTAGGTATTTTGCCACCGTAAATGGAGGTAAGTAGGGTGTTTCCACCCCCACAGATGGGGAAAGCAGCGGCAAATCTATTAGGTTCTCTGGCCATCCACTCTAGTATTCCGAAGGCGCCCATAGATAATCCTCCTAAATAAACCTTTTGCTCGTCCACGCAATTATTGACCATTAACTGACCCAATAATCCACTGAGTAATTTCATTTGCTTAGACGGTTCCTGCGTAAAAGGAAAATCCCATTTCCCTGTGGAATCAGATTCCATACTTGACCAGCTTTCTCCTGCAGGACATTGTGGAAAAACAACAATAGACTGGAAATTTTTCCTGGTGCTTTCCTCTAAAAACAAATTAGCACCATGCTTCATCTGTGCTTCATTGTCATCACCCCGCTCTCCTGAACCGTGTAAAAAAACAAGCAATGGATATTTTTTGCTGCAATCGTAATCTATAGGTAATAAAATACGGTAGGGCATTCTATTTCCATTATTGTCCAAAAATTCTCGTTTTTGGAAAGCACGAAGGGATTCCTGTGCCTCTATTTTATTGATTCCACATAAAAATAAGGGAAACAATAGGAAAATCATATTTTTCATTCCTTGCTTAATTTTGTATTATTGTAAACTTTGCATAGCAAATATAATATTAGCCTTTGCATTATCAGTCATTATTTAATCCTTTACTGACTATCTTCAGGTTATGGTCCATAGAAAAAACCAATTATTAAGCCTGTTCATCCTTTTTTCTTATGCTCTTTTCGCACAGGAAACGCCCTTCATATCGCATTTTTCAAGAAATGATTATCAAGGTTTGAATCAGAATTGGAGCCTAGGCCAATCATCAGACGGCTTCATATTTTCGGCAAATTCTGCTGGGTTACTCGTTGCAGATGGACAGAATTGGAGGAAATTTGAGTTGCCGAAAGGTCAAATTATTAGATCCCTCTCTGTTTCTTACCAAAATAAAGTGTTTACAGGCAGTGTTGGAACCTTTGGTTATTGGGAGAAAGACAAATTTGGTCATTTCCATTACCTTGATTTAGCGGCAAATAACCTTGATTCTCTGCATCTGAAAGAGGAGTTCTGGCATATTTTAGAAAAGAATAGAGCGCTGTATTTTCAGTCTTTTTCTGTAATCTATAAATGGAATAACAAAAAAGTTTCCAGAATTACTCCTCCCGGAAATATTATGTTTCTCCAGAAAGTGGGAAATAAAATAGTCGTTCCTGTTATAGGTAAAGGACTATTTCTTCTAAATGAGGAAGATAATACGTTTAGTTGGATTAAAAATAGTGAGATTCTGCAAAATGAAACCATTTCCTTTATTCTTCAGGATAAGGCCGATTGGTTGATTGGCACCCAGCTTGCGGGCATTTTCAGGTACAATGGTCGTGTGTTTAAACCCTGGGAAAATCCTTTGAATAAGGTCTTAAAACAAAAACAACTCAATAAGGCTATTAGATTGAAAGATGGAAGTCTTGCCCTGGGTACGGTCTTGGATGGATTGTTTATTATGGATTTAAATGGCGAGTTAAAACTTCATTTGAATAAAGAAAATGGGCTTCAAAATAATACGATACTTTCTTTATTTGAAGACAAATTACAAAATCTTTGGGTCGGTTTAGATAAAGGAATCGATTTTATTCACCGTTCTTCTCCGCTTTCTTATTACCGTGATACTAAAGGTGTATTGGGTACAGTTTACACGGCCATAATGGATGGAAATTTATTTTATGTTGGCACAAATCAAGGGGTTTTTGTTAAAAATAAGGTAGATAAAAAGCCATTTGCTTTTATTGAAGGCACCCAGGGACAGGTTTGGCAGTTGTTGAAACAGAATAATAAACTCTTGTGCGGACACAATAGTGGTACTTTTTTATTGGAAAATAGAAAACCTAAGCTTATTTCAAATATTACCGGGGGATGGTCATTTTGTGAAATCCCAGGTAAAAAAAATGAATTATTACAATCTACCTACACAGGTCTTACCCTATTTACTCTTCAAAATAATCAGTGGACATTCAACAAAAGATTAGATGGTCTGAATGAGCCTATCAGAAAAATATTACCAGCGGGTGATAATTATTTTTGGGCATTACATGCTAATAATGGTCTTTATAAACTAAAGATTGACTGGCGTAAAGGCGCCGTAGTATCTCAGGTAAAACTAGATAAGAAGGATGGGCTATCAGACCAGACCAGATTGGATATTCGCCTTTTCAGAGATACGCTGGTAGTGCATTCAAGAGATATGAATTATTATTACGATGAAACTTCTCAAAGATTTTTGCCATGGAAAGAACATTCTTTGGAAAAAGGTGCTATTTGGCTGGAAGCAGAAAATGAAAGTTTTACCTACAAGAATAATCAATTGAAGCATTGGAAAAATAATGAAATAAAGGCTATTCATCCTATTGCTATGATTCCGGAAAATGAACATATTGTAAATTTGAATAAGGAGGAATTTTTTGTTGGTTTGGAAGATGGTTACGCGTTGATTCCTAAATATAAATTTGAAAATACTTTTCTAAAAAACAAACTTATTTCTCCCCTCCTCAGTGATCTCAAGGCTCAATCAAAAGATGGGAAGCCAGTTATTTTGAATTGGGTGAATAATGGCAACACGGAAGGGGTGGAAATTCCCCCCTCAGGTTATAATCTGAGCGTTAAATTTGGATTTCCTTCCTTTGAAAGTGGTGTTTTATTCAGATTCCGATTGATTGGATGGCAAGACAATTGGTCGACCTGGCAGGTATTGAGGTCCCTTAACTGGAATAATTTGTCACCAGGAGATTATATACTTGAAATTCAAGCTAATGTTTCTCCAAAAATACTGAGACTAACCATTTTTGTTTTACCACAATGGTACCAAACCGTCTTTTTTAAAGTAGGAATGATTTTTCTTTCGCTTTCCCTTCTCTTTTTTCTTCTTAAAACTTACCTGAAAAGTATTGAAATAAGACACCAAAAACAAATTAAGAAAAAGGAATTTGAACTGGAGCAGCAGGTTGTTAAAGCAAAAAATGAACAATTGGAAGCTGATAACCTAAATAAAAGCCGCGAGTTGGCCAATGCTACTTTTACCCTGATTCACAAAAATGAATCATTGCTCAGTGTCAAGGAAGAACTTGACATAATGAAATCGGAGTCCTCATCTAAGTTATTTGATGGTCATTATAAAAAGTTAATAAACATTCTTGATAATCAACTGGAAAATGAAAAGGATTGGCAAATTTTTGAAAGTAATTTTAATGAGGTCCATGACATTTTCTTTAAAAAATTGAAATATCAATTTCCTGATCTCACCCCTGGTGACCTGAAATTAGCAGCTTATCTTAAAATGAACCTATCATCCAAAGAGATTGCTCCCTTATTGAATATTTCTATCCGTGGTGTAGAAAATAAGCGCTACAGACTTCGTAAAAAAATGAATTTGGAGGAGGACGATAATCTCACCAATTTTATGATAGACTATTGATTGCCTTAAGTTCTCACCACCCAAAATCTGTCTGCGCTACCTTTGCCCATTTTGTTATTTTTTTTTCAATGGCGTAGTAGTAGTGTAGTGGTTTTTCGTACTTACTATCTCCAATAGTTGCATCTTGTACGTTGAAAGGAGTAAAATACTTTTCAAGAAGCAAGTGCGGGTTGTATTTGCCAAACAAAATTTCGAATGGTAAAACTACTTTTTGGTAGATTGGCGTATTGTTTAGGTCTTATAATAATTGGGTGGGCACCTCTATTGGCCCAACAGGAGGTTTATTTTTTTAGAGAAAGCAATCACGGTAGTTTTTATGACGCTGGATTAGCCTTTAAGTCCGGAAATAGTTATATCGAACAGGCAGGTTCGACAAATGATAAAATTCCAATAGAACTTTCTATACCTGCTTATCAGGGGAAACATAGTCTTCGTAT
This sequence comes from Bacteroidota bacterium, assembly GCA_017858735.1. Classification (GTDB taxonomy): domain Bacteria; phylum Bacteroidota; class Bacteroidia; order Chitinophagales; family Saprospiraceae; genus BJGN01. Next base: position 14,642 of record JAFMBH010000058.1, on the reverse strand, counting down.
TCAATGGATTTCTCGCGCAGGGGGAGATTGGTCTGCGTTGATTATTGCCCCAGGGTTTCCATTCCTCGACCTTAGCAAAATGGATACCCTCTCCTTTGCTTTGTTTTCAAAAAATGGATTGGACAAAGCAAATATGCCATACCTTTTTTTTGAAGGCGCGCCCGGCAATACAAAAAGCAAGAAGTTTCCACTTTCTCAGTTTGTGCAAAGTTTACCTGCTGAAAAATGGCAGCTGGTTAATATACCCATTGCTACACTAAAAGCAGAAACTGCAGGTTCTTCTTTGCAATGGAATCAAATAAAAGCAGTCATTTTCGGACAAAATACTGCGGATAATTCGGCGCATATTCTATTGGTAGATGAGGTAAAAGCTTTTAAAGCTGCAACCTTTATTGAAGACATTCCTGCATCTGTTACTTCATTTAGCGTTAAATCTTATCCCGCTCACATCGCATTGCATTGGAAAATTCCTGCTAATCCCGCTCCAGCGCAGTTTAAAATACTTCGTTCCGCCGATCAGTGGAAAACCTTCATTCAACTACCTTTAATTTCTGGTAAGGATTCGCTCTATCTCGATTATCCACAAAATATCGATACTTCCATCACTTATAGTTACAAAATAGTAGCATTGAATAGTCAGGGTGCTTTCAACGAGAATAATGAAACAAAAAATGCAAGATTAGTCAAATTTACAGATGACGAATATCTGGATATGGTGCAGGAATATACCTTTCGCTATTTCTGGGATTTTGCTCATCCCTCAAGTGGCATGTCCAGGGAAAGAAATACTTCCGGCAATCTGGTAACCACCGGTGGCAGTGGTATGGGGATTATGGGTTTGTTAACGGGTATTGAACGAGGGTACATAACGCGTAAGCAAGCACTGGATCGCTTACATAAAATAGTTACCTTTTTGGCATCGTGTGACAGATTTAAAGGGGTATTTCCGCATTGGCTAAATGGGGATTCAGGGAAAGTTATCCCTTTTAGTACCCGTGACGATGGAGGTGATTTGGTTGAAACCTCCTTTTTGATGCAGGGCTTATTGGCAGCAAGAGGCTATTTTGATTCGGAAATAGAGGATGAAAGGCAGTTGAGATCCAAAATCACAGCCCTTTGGGAAGCCGTTGATTGGCAGTGGCACAGACAGCAAAATCAGAATGTGCTTTATTGGCATTGGTCTCCTGTTCACCAGTTTGCTATGAATTTTCAACTTCGCGGTTGGAATGAAGCGCTTATTACCTATATATTAGCTATTGCAGCACCCGTGAATCCTATTTCTGCCAATTTATACCATGTAGGTTGGGCAGGGTCAAATTATAAGTCGGGATTAACTTCTTTCGGCTATCGTTTGGATATCGGCAGTTTTAGAGGTGGACCGCTGTTTTTTGCTCATTATTCTTTTCTTGGCTTTGATCCCAGGGATAAAAGGGACGCTTATACCGAATATTTTATACATAACACTAATCATACGCTCATTAACAGGGCCTATTCGATACAAAATCCAAAAAATTTTAAAGGCTATGGTGAGAATAGTTGGGGTTTGACGGCCAGCGACGACCCTATTGTTGGGTATTTGGCTCACGAACCTACCCCTGAACGCGATAATGGGACCATTGCTCCTACCGCAGCATTGAGCAGTATTGTTTATACCCCAAAGGAATCTATAGCCGCTCTAAAGCATTTTTATCATCAGCATGGTAAAGATTTATTTGGTCCCATGGGCTTTTATGATGCATTCAATCTGGAAAAAAACTGGTTTGCTGACTCATATCTTGCCATAGACCAGGGACCTATTTTAGTGATGATTGAAAACTATCGGAGCGGAAAAATTTGGGAATCTTTTATGAAAAATCCAGAGATTAATAAGGCGCTCGACCAGATTGGGTTTTCTAAAGTGGTTAGTTCAAATCGTGTTGGATTATTAGACCGTGGAAACATTTCTATTTATCCAAATCCAGTGACCAATGGTATTATTCAAGTATATGTAAATCAATTAATAAAGGGAGGTGTAACGTTTTCTTTATTAAACATGCAGGGGCAGGAAATGTATAAATGGGAAAAGAGAGAGATGTTTTTATCTGCCTCTCAAGAAACATTAAACCTCCCGGGTCATTTACGTGGAAGCTTCCTTCTGCTCATGCAATCGAATCAAGAAAAGGCAGCAATGCCTGTTTTTATACATTAATTAACATTATTCAAAACGTGTCATTATGATGAAAAGAAGTTTACTCAAAATGCTGCTGCTGGTGCTGCCCTTCCTGGGTCAGGCTCAGGTAGTACTGGAAAATTTTGAAGGCGCTGCTAAACTTCCCTGGAATCCGATTGAAGGTTCATTTGCTGTGGTCGATAACCCTGCAGGTGGAGATGTTCTCGGTATCAATACAGGGGGAAAAGTAGGGGCCTATACCAAGAAAAAGGGCTCTGCCTACAGTTTATTTCTAGCGGAACTTAGTGCTCCAATAGATATGACAACAAATAATCAGGTAAGGATTATGGTTAAAGCACCCGTTGCTACTTCCTTTATTCTAAAATTGGAGGGTTCTTCCGCTCCTATCGAGGAAAAAAAGAACATTGCTGTAGCCGGACAATGGATTGAATATACCTTCAATTTTAGTGCCGCCGCCGATCGTAAATTAAACAAAATCCTTTTGTTTTTTGATCCGGGTGTAGATACCTCCGGAGCAACGTACCTTTTTGATAATTTGGTTATTGAGCCATCTGGTGCCTGTAAAGGGGTGGCAAGAAATGCTGCCATCTGGGACGATTTCGATTGTCAGAGAAATGTTCAGGTAGCTCTTCCTGGTTTGACCGACCTTACCGCCGTGGTGAATCCTGATAAATCAGGCATTAATACCAGTGCAAAAGTAGGACGCTACAAAGATACAGATTCTGAGTGGCATGCTATGGTACTTGACTATGGTGAAAATATTCCTTTAGATAGATTAAGTCAAGCTAAAATAAAAGTGTGGGCGCCTGTCGCTGGAATGCTTTTGTTTAAATTAGAGGGCGGAGATTCTCCAGCTAAAGAGGTGCCAGTGCAAATAACGGAGTTGAATAAATGGGTGGAATACACCGTTGATTTTACCTCTCAAGTGGCAGCTAAACATAAAAAATTAGTCCTTTTCTTTAATGCTGGAAAATTACCCGGTGCAAATGATGTTTATTTTATAGATGATCTTCGTTTCGAAGCCAGACCAACCAGCTTAGTGTTAGAAGACTTTGAGCCTACTGCGAAATTACCCTGGAAGGCAGCCGATGGTGCCTTTGCCTTGGTGGATAATCTTCCTGGTGGAGATACACTAAAACTTAACGCAAGTAAAAAAGTAGGTGCCTACACTAAAAAGAAGGGTGCTGAATACAGTCTGTTCATTGCTGAATTGACTCAACCTTTAGATTTAACCGTTTATAATACGTTTAAAATTCATGTTAAATCACCGGTGACTACTTCGTTCCTACTAAAATTGGAAGGAGCTTCCGGAAATATTGAAGAAAAAAAGAAAATTGCCGTTGCAAATCAATGGGTAGAATATACCTTCAACTTTAGTGGAGCGGCAGCGAAAAAAGATTTTAAAAAAATCATCATTTTCTTTGACCCTGGTACCGCTGATTCTCAGGATACCTATCTTTTTGATAACTTGGTTGCCGTAGAATCTGGTGCATGTTCAGGGGTAGCAAAAAATATTGAAGTACTCGACGATTTTGATTGTCAACGTAATATCTCTTATGCTATGCCAGGATGGGATGATGTTGTTGCTGTTAAAAATCCAGATCCTTCCTCAGTAAATGAAAGTGCCAATGTAGGTAAATACAAAGATACAGGCGGAGAATGGCATGCATTGGTTGTTGATTATGGTGAAAATATTCCATTGGGCGACAGAAATGTATTCAAAATTAAAGTGTGGGCTCCCGTTGCTGGTAATCTTTTAGTTAAATTGGAAGGTGGAACTTCACCTGCTAAAGAGGCGCCGATAGCTATTACTCAGTTAAATAAATGGGTAGAGTATAAAGTTGATTTCAGTGGTGAAGCAGGAAATAGCCATAAGAAATTAGTGCTTTTCTTTAATGCAGGAAAAAATCCTGGCGCTAATGATACCTATTATATAGATGATATGAAACTTGAAGCTCAACCTTCAGGTTTGCTGGAAGATTTTGAGCCTAAAGCTAAATTGGCATGGGAAACTTTCGGCGCAGAAGCGGTTTTTGGAAAATTCAATGGTTTAATCGTAAACCCTGATAAATCAGGTGCTAATACTTCTACTAATGTTGGTTCTTATAAAAAAGGTTCATCTGCCTTAGGTGGTGTTAAAGCATTGCTTCCAACCGGATTTAAATTAACGGATTTACCTCAGCTTAATCTGCATGTTTGGGCTCCCGCTGGTGCAAAATCATTGACTTTGAGGTTGAATTCTGCAACTCAGGGATTGAAAGAAGTGAACAGACCAATTACCGAAACGAAAAAGTGGGTAGATCTTTCTTTTAATTTTGATAATTTCAAAGCGATTACCGATTTTGAAACGGTGGAAATCATTTTTGACCCTGCTCTGGCAGCTGCTGATACCTGGTATTTCGACAATCTTTCTCAAACTAAAGCAACGGTTAATCCTTGTGAAGGAACTGTACCTGTAGCAGGTATAGTAGATGATTTTGATTGCCAGAGAAATGCCGTAGCTTCTACAACAGGAGGTGATTTTCTTGAGGTAATTAAAAATCCTGATGCATCGGGTATCAATTCATCTGCGAACGATAAAGTTGGAAAATATAACGATCCTTTGGATGAGTGGGGCGCTATTGTATGGGATTTTGGAAAGGAAATTGACTTGAGTGTGCAAAATCAACTTAAGTTGAAAATATGGTCACCTGTTGCCGTTCCTTTAATGTTCAAATTGGAAGGCGGACAACAAGTTGAAGTTCTGTCTGAGGTTAAAGCTGCCAATGCAAAAAAATGGGTTGAATACCTTATCGACTTTAAAGGTGCTGTCGGAAAGGGTAACAAAAAATTAGTCGTTTTCTTCAATCCTGGAAAAATGCCTGCCGTACCTCTTTCTTATTTTATGGATGATCTCGAATTCGTGCGCGCTCCTTACACTGGTTGTATTTCTACTTTTGAAACGCCACTGGACAATCTTGGCAAATTCCAATATTTTGCTAATGGCGATTTGGACGGTAAACAAGTCGATTTTGTAATCGACAACCCTAAAAAAGGTGGCATAAATATGTCTAATAAAGTAGGTGAATTCATAGAAAGGCCAGGAGGTGAAATTTTTGCCGGTATGTTTGCTACTGGTTTACCTGCTACTATTGTTGTGCCAAACAACAGTAAGAAAATATCTATGAAGGTTTGGATGGATCAAGCAGCTGAAGTAGTATTCAAATTGGAAAGAGGGGTGAATGGTGAACCTCAAACGGGTGATACCAAGGTGAAATATACTACCCCAAATCAATGGCAAACACTTACCTGGGATTTTAGCGAAAAAGTTCCAGATAATGCTGTTTATCAAGTGATTACATTAATCATGAATTTTGATAATACGCCAACTACAGAAAAAAGATATTATTTCGATGATATTGCCATTGGTAATGCGACTTGTGGAACACCAACGCCTAACGTCGAAGTAAATATTGATCCGCTGACCATTTTCCCTAATCCTGCAGCCGATCGTCTGGAAGTTAGAAATATGAACAAGGTGAACAATCTGGTTATTTATAATGCATTGGGTCAACAACAAGGTATTATACAAGTAGCTGGACAAGACGCCATGTCACTGGATATTTCTCATTTGCAGAAAGGAATTTATATACTGGCTGGCTTCTCAAAAGAAGGTAGTCTTATTTCAAATGCAAGGTTTATGAAAGAATAATAATTAAGGGCGATTTTACCCTCAGCGGGTAGCATCGCCCTTTTTTTATCATTTCCTAATTTTTATGCTTTAACTATGACTTATTTTCGATGCTTGTTTTTGTGTTTGGTTTTTTCAATTTTTGGCTCTGTTGATCTTAATGCTCAACAAGCCCCTCTTCCTCCCTTTTCTAATGAAGTGTTAAAGGAAAGAACGTTTAATTATTTTTGGAAACTGGCAGATCCTACCTTTGGTCAGGTGCCTGACAGATATCCCTCATTGACTTTTTCAAGTATTGCCGCTACCGGCTTTGGAATTACCTCCTATATCGTTGGAGCAGAAAATAAATATATATCGCGGTCTGCTGCTGCAGAACGCACGCTTAAAACATTAAAGGCTTTATATGGCCTTAAACAAGGACCCGAACCAACAGGTGTTAGCGGATTTAAAGGCTTTTTTTATCATTTTTTAACGCTGGATAAAGCGGAACGATTTAAAAATGTTGAATTATCAACCATTGATACGGGGCTGCTCATGGCTGGCGTTTTAGCTGCAATGAGCTATTTCGATGCTCCAAATCCAACAGAGAAAAAGATCCGGCAATTAGCCGATAAATTATATCGACGGGTAGATTGGGATTGGGCCATGAATAATAATCCTCACATGTCTATGGGTTGGCATCCTGAAACGGGATTTATTAAGTCAGAATGGCAAGGTTATAATGAAGCGATGGTTCTGCTCGTTATGGCTATGGGGTCTCCAACTCACCCCATTCCTAGCAATAGTTGGGAGAAATGGTGCGAAACTTACCAGTGGGATTCCTTTGAAGGGTACGATTATGTAAATTTTGAACCGCTTTTTGGTCATCAATACAGTCATGTATATATTGATTTTAAAGGTATAAAAGATCCGTATATGCAGAAAAAAGGGATTGATTATGCTGAAAATACCCGGAGAGCTACCCTGGCTAATCAGGCTTATTGTATTAGGAATCCAAAACAATTTGAGGGATATTCTGCATTGGAATGGGGTTTAACCGCTTGTGATGGGCCCGCTTATGATAAAAGAGTGTGGAAAGGTCAGGAAATAAACTTTCAGGAATATAGTGCAAGGGGCGCGGCCGCTACCCGTATTGTGGACGATGGTACCATTGCTCCAACCGCGGCTGGTGGATCCATTCCTTATGCTCCGGAAGTGTGTATCCCAACATTGGCGCATTTATGGAATACTTACTCTGATAATTTGGTGGGTGAATTCGGATTTAAAGATGCTTTTAACCGGACCTATACCTTTAACGCCAGTCAGCCTTACGGTTGGTTCGACAAGGATTATCTCGGTATTGACCAGGGACCGATTCTTCTACAAATGGAGAATTATCAAACGGGTCTCATTTGGAATGTAATGAAAAAAAATCCACACATAAAGAGAGGATTATTAAAAGCGGGATTTAAAGGGGGCTGGCTTCAATAATCTTGTCGGGTTCTTTGTTTAACTTTAATGATATTTGTAATGCAACCAAAAATTACTTTTTTTCGACTTTTAGGCCTGGGTGGGATTATCTTTTTATCTCACTTTCTTAGGTTTGATCAGCTCTTTCGTGAACATTTCACCGCGGCAAATCAACCAGTGGGTTTAGTCGATTCTCTGTTATCTATAATGACCTTAGAGGAAAAAGTAGGTCAAATGACGCTATTTACCAGCGATTGGGAACTTACAGGTCCCACTTTGCGTGCTAACTATAAAGAGGACATTCAAAATGGTCGATGTGGAGCTATTTTTAATGCCCATACAGCGGCTTATACCCGCGAACTTCAGAAAATTGCAGTGAATGAAACCAGATTGGGTATCCCCCTTCTTTTTGGTTACGATGTTATTCACGGGTATAAGACTATTTTCCCCATTCCTTTAGGGGAATCTGCCAGCTGGGATTTAGAGGCTATTAAAAAATCAGCCAGGGTTGCCGCTGACGAATCAACGTCGGCAGGTTTACATTGGACTTTTGCTCCTATGGTCGATGTTTCCAGAGATCCACGGTGGGGTAGGGTAGCAGAAGGTGCCGGTGAGGACCATTACCTGGGGGCTAAAATTGCTGCAGCCAGAGTTAAAGGTTTTCAAGGGGATAATCTTAAAGATTTAAACTCTATGCTTGCTTGCGTTAAACATTTCGCCGCTTATGGCGCCCCTCAGGCAGGTAGAGATTATCATTCGGTCGATATGTCTGAAATGACGCTCAGGGAAATTTATCTGCCTCCCTACAAAGCGGCCATCGATGCCGGAGCAAAATCGGTTATGACTTCTTTTAATGACGTTTTCGGCGTGCCTGCCACCGGAAATACCTTTTTGTTGAAACAAATTTTAAGGGATGAATGGGGATTTGATGGATTTGTAGTGACTGATTATACTTCTATTAATGAAATGGTCGCTCATGGCGTAGCTGCCAATGAAGCCGACGCAGGTCTTATGGCCGCAAAAGCTGGCGTTGATATGGATATGCAGGGGGCCGTTTATTATAAATATCTCCTTCAACAGGTTCGTTCTGGTCAAATTTCAATGCGTTTAATAGACGAAAGTGTAAAGCGTATTCTGAAAATTAAAGAAGATTTAGGTCTATTTGAAGATCCTTATCGTTATTGTAATGTTGAAAGGGAAAAACAAACTATTCTTTCTCCAGCCAATAGGGCAGCTGCAAGGGATGTTGCAAAAAAATCAATCGTTTTACTAAAAAATCAAGGGAATATTCTTCCCATCGATGTAAATAAGGGTCAAAAAATAGCTTTGATTGGTCCTTTGGCAGAAACGCAAAAGGAATTATTAGGTTCCTGGTCAGCATCGGGGGTTGATACCGATTGTGTTTCACTAAAATCAGGATTATTAGCCCAAATAAAAAATCCTTCTCTCCTTCAAGTGGTCAAAGGTTGTAATATAACTGGAAATGATAAGACTGGTTTTAATGCCGCATTGGCTGCTGCTAAGAAAGCAGATATTGTTATCTTGGCGCTGGGAGAGGAAGGCCTCATGTCCGGTGAAGCAGCAAGTAGATCGGATATTCGTCTGCCTGGTGTACAAGAGGACTTGCTAAAGGCCGTTTCCGCGTTGGGAAAACCAATTATTGTGGTATTGATGAACGGAAGACCCCTCATTCTCGATCAGGTGGATTTGAACGCGCAGGCTATCTTGGAAACCTGGTTTTTAGGCACCGAAGGCGGAAATGCTATCGCTGATGTGCTTTTCGGAAAGTATAACCCTTCCGGCAAATTACCTATGACTTTTCCAAAAAATATGGGGCAAATTCCCATTCACTACAATGTTAAATCAACAGGTAGACCTTTTGATGCAGTAAATAAATATACCTCAAAATACCTGGATAGTCCCAATGAGCCGCTTTATCCTTTTGGTTTCGGACTGAGTTACACCCAATTTGAGTATTCGTCCATCGCTTTGAATGATAAAATAATGACGAAGAATAGTCCGGTTGAATTTTCTGTGGTTGTGAAAAATACAGGTGCTTTTGCTGGTGAAGAGGTCGTTCAATTATACATTAGAGATGTAGTTGCCAGTGTTACACGACCAGTGAGAGAGCTTAAACGATTTGAAAAAATAAATCTTAAGGCTGGTGAGCAAAAGACCGTTAATTTTAGCCTCTCTGTAAATGATCTTACCTTTTATAATCCACAAAATTTACCCGTTTGGGAACCTGGTGCCTTTGAGGTATTTATCGGTGGAAATTCCTTAGCTACCTTGAAAACTCAATTTTCTTTGGTTCAATAATCCAATGATTTAGCTTAAAATTTTAATTCTATGATGTTTTATATCACAAATAAGTTTTTCATTCGAAGTCTATTCGCTGTAAATATTCTTCTACTGTGTTCTTTTTCAGGATTTTCTCAGTTTCGGGTGAAAGGAAAAATAACCGACGAAAAAGGTGAATCACTGGTTGGCGTGAATGTTATGGTGAAAAATACAAGTGCAGGTACCTTGTCTGGCATCGAAGGTAGTTATAGCATTGAAGTAGCTGACAATCAATCTATTCTTGTTTTTTCCTACGTTGGTTATGGTTCTAAGGAAATAGGCGTTAATGGCTTGTCGGAAATCAATGTGGTGTTGAATGAATCTGCTGAATTACTAGACGAAATCGTTGTCATTGGCTACGGCTCACAAAGAAAAAGCGATTTGACGGGTGTAGTTAGCTCTATAAAATCGGAAGATCTGCAAAAAGTTGCCTCGGCAAATATTACTCAGGCCTTACAAGGCAAAATTGCCGGTGTTCAGGTTGTTTCTGGCAGTGGGCGTCCTGGGGAAGCTCCTATTGTCAGAATTCGTGGAACAGGTACCCTCAACGGTGCCTCACCCATTTATGTGGTGGATGGGCTTATTCTGGATAATATCGATTTTTTAAATGCTACTGATATTGCATCCATGGAAGTACTGAAAGATGCTTCCGCTGCGGCTATTTATGGCACCAGAGGCGCTAATGGTGTTATCATTATTACAACCCGTCAAGGTTCGAAAAATACAAAAGCGCAAATACGTTTTAATGCCTGGCAAGGGGTGCAACAACCTGCAAAATTATTATCGCTGACCAATGCCAGTGAATATGGCTTGTTAGTCAACGAATTATCTAACAGACTCGTTTTTTCTAATCCTGGGTCTTTAGGTCAGGGAACAGACTGGCAAAATGAAATTTATAGAAATGCAGCTTTTAGCAGTTATAATCTACAAGTTAGCGGTGGTTCAGAGCAAATGACCTACAGTATTAGTGGTGATGCCTTTTTACAAGACGGTATTATTAAATCATCTTATTTTAATCGCTACTCTTTGCGCATAAACAACACTTACCAATTGGCATCTTTTGTTAAAATAGGTCATAATATTTCGTTCGTACAGTCTGCAGCAAATCGCGAACCAGGGGGTATCGTTTTTAATGCCTATGCTGCCGATCCTACAGCCCCTGCAGTGGATGCAGATGGAAATTTTGGAAATACTTCTACCTTGTCCAATGTGAGTAACCCAACAGCGCAGCTGAAATACAATGCCTATAACAGGTCAAATGGTCAGCAAATGGCGGGAAATGCTTTTATCGATGTTAATCCTTTGAAAAATCTTACGCTAAAAAGTAGTATTGGATTCAATTCATTTTCTAACAAGAGTAAAAGTTTTGAACCTCAATTTTTTGTAAATGATAAACAACAAAATCCAGAGAGTAGATTGTTTGTAGGAAATTCGCAATCTTCAGATTGGCAGTGGGAAAATACAGCCGTTTTTCAAAAGGATTTTAAACAACATAGATTGACTTTGTTAACAGGTTATACCGTTCAGAGCAGACAAGGTGAATTTATGGGAGGTTCCAGAAATAGACTGATTGGCGATACCGAAGATTTTTATTATCTAAATGCGGGTGATGCACAAACAGCTACTAATTATCAGGGGGCAAATACGCCGGAGCGTTATGAATCTTATCTTTTTAGATCAAATTATGCATTTAAAGATAAATATTTACTGACCGTAAGTTTTAGACGAGACGGTTCATCTAAATTTGGAAGTGAAAAAAGAGGTGGTAATTTCCCATCGCTTGCCTTCGCCTGGCGCGCAAAAGAAGAGTCTTTTTTGAAAAATGTGCAAGCCTTAAGTAATTTGAAATTTAGAGTGAGCTGGGGTATCTTAGGAAATGATAAAATTCCTACCGGTGCCGCTATTCCTACTGTTACTAATAACTTGAGTGCCGTTTTTGGTCCCGATGAAGCACTCATTTTTGGTGCTTCTTTAGTCACTTTGGCTAACCCTTTTTTACAATGGGAACAATCAAGAAGTTTAAATGGTGGCTTTGATATTGGGTTTTTAGACAACAGACTTACTGCTGAAGTGGATGTTTATCATAGGTTAACCACTAAAATATTGGTACCAGTACCCATTCCTGACTATGTTGGTTCAGCGGGAAATCCATATGTTAATGCAGCTGATGTTGTTAATAAAGGCTTAGATGTTACCCTGAATTTTCAAAATAAAGAAGGTAAACTCAATTATAAGTTGAGTGTTCTCGGTTCTTTCATCGATAATAACGTCATTTCCCTTGGTTCTACAGGAAATGCTTTGAGAGATGTAGTGATAAACGGTGATTTTGCTACACTGACACAACCTGGTTACCCCATCGGTTCTTTTTTTGGATATAAAGTGGCTGGTATTTATCAAAATGCAGAAAATATAAAAACTTATCCCAATAATAATCCTGTAAAACCTGGTGATTTGCGTTTTGAAGATATTAATGCAGATGGCATTATTAATGCCAAAGACAGAACCTGGTTAGGTAGTCCAATACCTACGTTCAATTATGGTTTTAATCTTGAATTATCATACAGAGGTTTTGATTTTAACGCCGATTTTAATGGGGTATATGGTAATAAAATTTTAAATGCCAAAAAAATGTTTCGTGGATTCGGTATTCCAAATTTTGAGACCTCCTTCTTAAACAGGTGGAATAAGGACAATCTTTCTACCACTGATCCCAGAATTACCAATGGGGGATACCCAAATTTTGTAGTTTCAGATCATTTCCTTGAGGATGGTTCGTTTTTCAGATTGCGTACTCTGGGACTTGGTTATACCTTAGCTGATAGTTTAGTTAAAAAATTAGGCATCAGATCATTGCGTATATATGCAACGGCAAATAATTTATTTACCTGGACAAAATATTCAGGATATACCCCGGAAGTTGGGTCAGAAAATGTGCTTCAGGTAGGTATTGACAGAGGAATTTATCCTTTGTCTAAAACCTTGGTTTTTGGTATTCAGTGTAATTTTTAATTCGTAGAATAATAGAACATGAAAAATATATTTCCTCCATTTCGTTTGATTTTTGTAATGTTTGCCCTTGTTTTCTATCCTTCTTGTGGGGAAGAATTTCTTCAGGTAAAGCCATTGGGCGAGATTAATGCGCAGAATTTTTTTCAGGAAGAGAAGCAGGGTGGTTGGGCTATTAACGCCATTTATAACCAGATGAGGAGTTGGGACTTTGTCTCATTTCCCTATTTAGGTATGACGGATATCGTTTCAGATGATGCGGTAAAAGGTAGTTTTCCCGCTGATGCAGAACGTCTGAATGCTTTTGACGATTTTACTTATGATTCAAGGAATCCAGAGGATATCAGGCAAACCTGGAGAGGTTATTATCAAGCCATCTTCAGAGCGAATGTGGCTATTGATGGTATTCCAAAGATACCTAAAATGAATGAGGAACTAAGGAAAAGATGGATGGGTGAAGCTCATTTCCTAAGAGCTCATTTTTATTTTAATCTGGTCCGATGGTTTGGCTCTGTTCCCTTGATTACCAGACCATTAACACAAGATGAATTTTACACGCAGGAAAGGGCAAGTATAGAAAAATTATATGAACAGATTAAGTCCGATTTGAATATAGCCGTAACGGGTTTACCTCTTAAATCGGCTATGGAACCCATTGATCTGGGCAGAGTTACTAAAGGTGCTGCCGCTGGATTATTAGCTAAAGTCTTTTTAACTCAAGGCGATTTTACCAATGCTGCTAAATGGGCCAAAGAGGTCATTGATTCCAAGGAATATTCACTTTTTCCTGATTATGCAAGACTTTTCAGAAAAGAAGGGGAGAATGGGGTAGAGTCACTATTTGAAATTCAAGCTACTGCTTTAGAGGCAACTTACGCAGGTGCTACAGTATTTAATATGGTTCAAGGGGTTCGCGGAAGTCCAAATTTGGGTTGGGGATTCAATAATCCATCGGACGATTTGGTTCGTTCTTATGAACCTGGTGATCCTCGTCGCGATGCCACGGTATTATACGTGGGAGAAGTACTTCCCGACGGGTCAGGGGTTATTGAAGATAATCCTTCTATGGAAAATGAAAGATACAATCAAAAGGCCTGGGTTGAATCTCATCCCGGACTGCAGGATAATGGTCCTGGAAACATAAGAATACTTAGGTATGCCGATGTGTTATTGATAGCCGCTGAAGCATTAAACGAGTTGAATAATCCAACGGAAGCCCTAAAATACCTGAATCAGGTAAGACAGCGGGCGAGAGGCACCAGGACTACCGTTTTACCAGATGTTGTTTTTACCGACAAATTAACCCTTCGTGAGCGAATCTGGAAGGAACGGCGCATTGAACTGGCCATGGAACAACAGCGCTGGTTTGAATTGGTGAGAACGGGTCAGGCGGAAAAGGTAATGAAAAATGTAGGTAAGAACTTTATCAAGGGTAAGCATGAATTATTTCCCATTCCACAAACAGAAATTGATTTAAGTGAAGGAAAAATGACCCAAAACCCAGGATATTAGTAGAGACGATGCACGCATCGTCTATTTTTAAACATGCACGCATCGTCTATTTCTAAACATGCACGCATCGTCTTTTTCGTGACAGGTTTATATTTGAAATTTACTCCCTAACACCTGGTTTTGAATCAGGATTTCCAGGATTTTTAGGATTACAGAGGACGTCTTTGGTTTGAAAGCACTGGTCATTCGTAGAGGATTACTTTCCCATATTGTCCTAATGACCTGTCCTGAAAAAGTTTACACTTTTCATTCCTGACCCCTTTGGGGTCACACGTCTCTTGGTCATTATGCCCCTGGCGGCACAAATTCCCCAATATACCCTTTAGCCCCCTGGCGGCAGAATTTCCCCAAAATCTGAGTAAGCCCATGGCGGCACAATGTCATCATGTAGAGACGCGATGCCTCGCGTCTTTTTCGCGACAGGTCTATATTTGGAAATTCACCCCTTTACATTCGGTTTTGAATCAGGATTTACAGGATTTTGAGGATTACAGA
>JAFMBH010000156.1 GCA_017858735.1 Bacteroidota bacterium | reverse complement strand
TCACCTTGATTGATAAATAGTTCGTTTTCCCCTTTTATTCCCTTATAATTACCCAATCGGCACTGATAAATGTCCAAAAGACCATCCCCGTTAATATCTACCATAGTAACGCCTGTTTTCCATTCACCAGGTGATGCAACACCAGCTTTGAGCGTAATATCCTCAAATTGCCAGTTTCCCTTATTTAGATATAACTTATTACTTACCTGATTACCAGTAATATAAATATCTAATAGGCCGTCATTGTTAATATCGCCCAGTGCTACGCCGCCGCCATTATAAAAATAGAGGTACTCGATAATATTGAAATCCTCTGTTTCAGTGAGTTGATTTGAAAAAGTTATATTTGATAAAGAGGAAGGAACGGTGTTGAATAAAGTCGATTCGGATGATTTATTTTGGTTACACGTGCTTACCGTAAGGGAAAGCGTACTGTAAAATAATAAAATAGGCCATTTTGACTGTTTCATTTAACCCCCTTTTCTTGCTGAAAATTAATTTTTTCCCTTTTGAATGGTAAATGCCTGGGCTTGCTCATTATTGTTCGCCACCATTAAAACAGGTTTATTATTTACAGTAACCATTGAAAATCCTCTGGCCTGACCTTTTAACTTAAAGCCTGAGTCTTTTGAGGAAACTGATTTGAAATTTCCCTTTCCATTCCCTTTCAAATATAAGCCATAACTGGCATCATACCTGCCCACCTCTGGTTTAGATTGATATAAATTTCCCCCCAATAGTATATCCGGTTGATTGTCCCCATCAAAATCATTGATTGAAATGGCATAAACGGGGGAAAATTGAGCTTCTACAGGCAGGGGAATTTTGGTAAATGACCCTTTTCCCGTATTTAAATATACAACGGTTTCAAGCGTATTCGCCTGTAATTTCAAAGCAGATTCAAGCAATGGCTTATCAAAAATATCAGTAATTTGCTGGTTCTTGTAGCTATTGTATTTTAAGTATTTCTTTTTCAAAATAGGCATTTGTAAAACTAAATCATGACGTAAAATGAAGGGATATGATTTATCTCCATTATACTGACATAAAATCTGTTCTATGGTACCGTTTTGATCAAAATCGTGAATGTAAAGTTCAATAGGTTGTTTCATAGAAGCGCGAAACCTTGAGTTTAACCCATGATTCCCAACGACTATATCTGGATATCCATCGTTATTTACATCTGCAGATTCCACGGTATTCCACCAGCCATTGGTATTTTCAAATCCTGCATTTTTAGATATTTCCGTAAACTTACCCCCATTATTTTGAAAAATGCGGATAGGCATGTATTCTCCAACAACAAGTAGGTCAAGATCTTTATCATTATCATAATCAATCCAAACAGCATCGGTAATCATGCCAATATTTTTTAAAGAGGGAATTATTTTTGACGTAACGTCGCTATAGTTTCCTTTTCCGTCATTCTGTAAAATAAATCCATTGGCGGGTAAACCGTAATAAATTGGGATAGAACGAACACCTACGAATAAATCAATATCCCCATCAAGGTCATAATCTGCTGGTTTAACCGTTGAGGTACTTTCAAACTGATTTGCAGGAAGTATCTGGTTTGATTTTACCAGTTTACTATTGGATGTATTAAAATATAGACGATCGGCTAAAGAGGAGGAACTATTGGAAACCTCGTTACTTCCGCTGCCAACATAGAGGTCATTTTTTCCATCACCGTTGGCATCAAAAATAGCACAATCAGTGTCTTCGGAATCTTTATCTATATCAAAAAGAGGTTTTTGAACAGATACAAATTGCCCGTTGGGTTGTTGAAAGAAAAGGGAACCAGGGGTACCTGACGAACCGCCAATGTAAAGGTCCTCTCTATTGTCTCCATTCAAATCGCCCTTACAAATACAAGGGCCTTCAGAGGAAAGCATGTGAAAAACCAGTCTATCCCGATCGAAATCGACAAAGGGATTTTCAATATGGCGATAATTTAAAATAGAGGGATTATGGAATTCAGCGAATATTTGTTGCTTATTTACATTAGGAACTTCCTTTTTCAATACTGCATTTTCCTGCACTAACCGAATGGTTTGGTTTACCTTAACGTCTCTGAGAATCATTAATTTATCATCTGGCCATTCAATAAATATACTATCTACCATCTTTATTTTCCCCAAGCCAATATTAGGTCTGGGATCTACCGTTGATTGGAATCCACGGATGGGAATATGCTCCAAATATAGTTTCTCCCCACCAACAAAGGCAGTAATTTTAGTCCCAATGGCATTGGTATTGCCTTTCACACCTGTTAATTGAAACTTTAAATAACTATTTTCAGGATTGATCTGCCTACTTTGATTTTGAAATAGGGAGAAAGGTGCGTTGACGTTATTCACCACCAGATCAAGATCGCCATCATTATCGAGATCACCATAAGCGGAACCATTGGAAAACCCAGGTTTTCCCAGTCCAAGTTCCATCGCATTATCCTTAAAAGATAAATTTCCCTGATTGATAAAGGCATGATTTGGAATTGGATTGGAGGGAATGAGTTCAACCAATTTTTTATAGGCGTCCCCCTTATTCGACATGATTTGTTGAACCGTATTTTCCTCGGTAACGAATTTTAAAAAATCCTGATCAGTTAGATCCTGATAGATACCATTGGCGACAAAAATATCTTTGCGCCCATCATTTTGAAAATCAAAAATAAGGGCCCCCCAGCTCCAATCGGTCGCGCCAACATCGGTTAAACGGCCAATTTCACTGAAAGTATTGTCTCCATTGTTCAATTGAAGCATATTCCTGGTGAATTGATGCCAATAGCCATTTTGAATATTTAATTGATATCTATCCCAGTTATCATAAGTGGTAACTGTTTTTAATCGGGCATCATCGCGAGGTAGCATATCGGTCACAAAAATATCGGGAAAAGCGTCATTATTGATATCAGCCATGTCAGCGCCCATAGAAGCTGCACTGATAGAGCGCATGTTGCTTTCTAATTGTTCTGTAAATGTTCCGTCACCGTTATTGTGATATAAATAATCACGCTCGAAAAAATCATTTGAAACGTAAATATCTAACCAGCCATCTTTGTCAATGTCCCCGACGGTTACACCTAATCCAAAGCCAATGACACTGCCATAAATACCTGCTTCTTCACTCACATCGGTAAAATGATTCTGGTCATTTCTAAAAAGTTTATCGCCACCTACCTGGTCGCGATTTGGCCTTTCATTTTTGCGTAAATTGAAACTTCCAATGGCTTGATATGAATTATTAAGTAAATACATGTCAAGATCGCCATCTTTATCATAATCAAAAAAAGCAGCGTGCGTTGAAAAACCCTTATCGGCTAAGCCATACTTTTCGGCTTCTTCGGAAAATTCAGGAATTCCGTCGGCATTATTGCCTTTATTAATGAATAATTCATTCTGTTTATTATCCCCTTTAATATCTCCTGAGTTACAAACATAAATATCGAGCAAACCATCTCCATTGACATCGGCCAGACTAACGCCGGTGGACCACGCTTTAGTTCCTGCTACTTTTGCTATGGCCGTAATATCCTCGAATTTAAAATTTCCTTTATTAAGGAATAATTTATTTGGAAGCATATTGGCCGTCATGTAAATATCAATGAGTCCGTCATTATTGACGTCTCCAAGTCCTACACCACCACCATTATAGTAATTTCTATAAGTATAGATGTTAAAAGCAGCATCAAAACTGAGCTTGTTTTCAAAGGAAATACCACTTTCGCTCGATTTTATCTCTTTGAAAAGGGGATTAGACTTGTTTTTTTCCGATGAACAACCCATAACTCCTAAAAGGAGTGGAAAAAATAATAAGGCCTGAAGGGAATAATTTTTCATAATAAAATACTTCGTTGAAAAAAATTATTTTTTTTCTTCTTCCAAATCTTCCTTTGCTTTCTTTTCTACCGCCTCCACTTTTCTCATATCTGTGAAAACAGCTTGCACATACTGGTCATCCCTGATAAATAAGTTTATTCTCCTGTATTTATCCATTTTAGCGTAAATCTTTCCCTGGCTTGGATGGTTTATCAATTGAAAGTCATCCCCATACCATTTTTTAAATACAACTAACAGATCTTCCAGTAATATATCGGACCAATATTGTTTATTCCACGGAGCCCATTTATCATAAGTAAAAGTAACGGGCATTTCATAAATTTTATCCTCGTGGAAGGAAGGGTAGAAACGCATAAAAACGGGTTCTTTCAATTCATTTTCTAAACGATATTGAACGCTGGTATTCCCGGTACCGTGCGTAAATATTTTTTGTTTATTCATATCCCAGCAATAATCATAAAATTCTTTTCTGGACATACCGAAGAAAACATCTAAGAAAAGATAGTCGGGGTTATTAATGCCATCTTTCTCTTTTGAGGGTTCTTTTGAACAATTTGTTGAGAAGACAGATAGAAAAATAAGATAAAATAAAAGATACTTTTTCATGTGTTAATAACTTAAAAATACTGGAAAATCATTGTTTTTGCCTACAATAACGTGTAGTTTGTCTTTTATACGAATTGAGGTTAGAGAACGTATTTCTCCTTTTATAAAAAGGCCGGATTCCTTTTGTTTTTGTGGAATAAATCCCCCATTTCCTATGCCTTTTAACAGCAAGCCATAGCTTCCAAGATATATCCCTGTTTCAGGTTTTGCCCTGGATTGGTTCCCACCAAGTAAAATATCCTCATGTCCGTCTTTGTTGAAATCAGCAACTAAAAGGGCATAAATGGGGCTAAATTGTGCTTCGGCAGGAAGCGGCTTTTGAATGAATTTTTTGCCTCCCTCATTTAGGAGTATGTTCGACGACAAGTTAAAAGCTTTTAAGTGTAAGGAAGATGCTATTTGTTCCCTGGTGAATATATCGCTTATTCCCTGGTTTTGATAGTTTGAAAAACGAAGGTATTTTTTCTTCAAATAAGGTAGCTGAAGAACTAAATCAGTTCTTAAATGCAGCGGCAACTCCTTTCCATCGTAATACCTCGTTAATAT
>JAFMBH010000155.1 GCA_017858735.1 Bacteroidota bacterium | reverse complement strand
CAACCTTTAACGGCCGAAGTTCTGGAAAGAGACTGTTTACTTTTCCTTCAACCCAATGGAAATCCGGTAAAAGCGGCCAGACTTTTTTTAGGCTATACCTATCAGCAAAAGTTGGAAGAAATAGGTCATTATTTTAAATATGATGTAAGAAATTTGTCAAAAGAAGCATTTGATAATGATCTTTTGGAGACCATTTCAACATCAAGACAAAGGTATTTTTCATTTCCTTTGCTAAATATGGAGGAAATGCCAGCATCAGCAACCCATTTATCCCATTTTACATCTTTTAAATCTGCCTATTACCAAATGATTTGGGAATTAAGTACTTATCAGATTAAGGCAATAAAAATAGCCACTGAGGGAAAAGAATTTCAACGAATATACATAGATGGAGGATTTTCAAAAAACAAAATATTCATTCAAAGTTTAAAAATACAACTTCCTGCCACGGAAATAATGGTATCTGAATTTTCATCAGGGGCATCATTAGGTGCGGCTATGCAAGTAAAGGGACATTAATGTTATCTACATTTTACTGGAAAAAAGAAAAATGCAATGATTTTAGTCTAAAAATCAGAATAATTATATACTTTTAGCTAACAACTTAAAATTTAAACATTGAAAGTAGGATTATTCATTCCCTGTTATATGGATCAATTTTATCCACAAGCCGCCATTGCAACGTACAAACTATTGCTAAAATTAGGCTGTGATGTAGAATATCCTGAAGGACAAACCTGCTGTGGTCAACCTTTGGCCAATGCTGGAAATGAGGCAGCATCGAGAGGAAGTTACCTTCATTTTGTAACTATGTTTGAAAAATATGACTATATCGTTGCCCCCTCCGGAAGTTGTGTGTATCATGTGCGACACCATTTTGATACTTTGGATCAAACCGATGCCGTTAAAAAAGTACGTGCAAAGACCCTTGATTTAACAGAATTTTTACTTGACGTATTACAAATCAGTTCCTTACCCGCCAAATATCCGCATAAAGTAGGATTACATCAAAGTTGTCATGGACTAAGAGGTTTACATTTAGCCACATCAAGTGAATTGGTCAACAAACCAGCGGCCTCCAAACTGCATGAATTATTAAGCATGGTAGAAGGCCTGACATTGGTTGAATTGGATAGAAAAGACGAATGTTGCGGATTTGGGGGAACCTTTTCGGTAAAAGAACCCGACATTTCTGTAAAAATGGGTAAAGATCGAATTCGGGATCATTTTTCAAAAGGGGCGGAAGTTATAACTGCCGGAGATATGAGCTGCCTTATGCATTTAGAGGGCATAATATCCAGGCAGAACATACCCATCAAAGTAATACATATTGCAGAAATTTTAAATTCGGACGAAATATGATGCCACATGCCCAAAAAGCGGCTATTTTCAATAAAGACGAAGCGAGAACAGACTGGCACGATGCCTCTTTATGGATGGTTAGAAAGAAGCGGGATTTTGCTGTTTCCGAAATACCTGAATGGGAATTCCTAAGGGAATTTGCCTCTGATATAAAAATGCACACCCTATCAAAATTAGATGATTACCTGGAAGCCTTTGAAAAAGCGGCGATTCAAAATGGTGCCATCGTGCATTGGGCTGCAGATGCAAAGGAGCATAATGACATCGTTTTATCTATTTTAAACAAGCATCAGGCGAAAAAAATGGTCAAGAGCAAGTCTATGCTCACTGAGGAATGTCACCTCAACGAATTTTTAGAACTTCATAATATCGAGGTTATCGATTCAGATTTAGGCGAAAGAATTATTCAAATGTTGAATGAACCACCCAGCCATATTGTGCTACCCGCCATACATTTGAAAAAAGAAGAAATTGGAGAACTATTTCATAGAGAGTTACATACAGAAAAGGGAGCTACTGATCCGCAATATCTTACCGAAGCAGCACGGCATCATTTAAGGGAAAAATTTCATACGGCACAAGTTGCATTAACTGGTGTTAATTTTGGTATAGCTGAAACGGGAGAAGTAGTTGTTTGCACCAATGAGGGTAACGCCGATATGGGCGTTCATTTGACGCCTGTACAAATTCATAGCATGGGTATCGAAAAACTAATACCCAGGAGAAGCGACCTCGCTGTTTTTACTCGTTTATTAGCCAGAAGTGCCACTGGACAACCTGTAACAGTTTTCACCTCACACCATAGAAATCCAAAACCTGCGGGTGAAATGCATATTATTTTAGTAGATAATGGGAGGACGGAACAATTGGGCAAACCTGATTTCCGAAGTTCCCTGAAGTGCATTCGCTGTGGCGCCTGTATGAACACCTGCCCCATTTACCGAAGAAGTGGCGGGCATAGTTATGAGACCACCATTCCGGGGCCTATCGGCTCGATATTAACACCAGGAATAGATTTAAAAAAACACGGACAATTACCCTTTGCCTCCACTCTTTGTGGATCATGCACCGATGTTTGCCCGGTTAAAATAGATATTCATACGCAACTTTATAAATGGCGACAGATTGTCAGCGAAGCAGGTTTGCCCGAAGGTGGAAATAAAACCATGATGAGCATAATGGGAAATGGCTTGGCCTCTCCCTCTTTTTTCCATCGCTTGGGAAATATCGGAAGGAAATTATTACGCCTTTTTCCTGGAAAAGAAAGATTTCTCTCCTTCACCGTATGGACAAAAGACAGAGATTTACCCAAAGCCCCCGTCGAATCATTTAGGGAATGGTATGCAAAACAAGCTAAGGATGCCCAGTAAAGAAACTATATTAGCAAAAATAAAAGCCAATAGACCAAATCTTTGGCCTCTACCCGATGTTCCTATTTTCGAAACATTGGCTACCGACAAGAAGAAATTGTTTATTCAAATATTGGAAAGAGGAGGAAGTAAAGTACATTGTATTGACGATAGTACACAAATACATCAGGTATTAACCACCCAATTCCCCGAAGATAAAAGAATGGTCTCTGCCCTACCCTTTTTAGAGGGAATAGAAGGAATTACCACCCTTCATCCCGATTTTTATGAAGGGACTGAGGTAGCCATTATTGAAGGACTTATTGGTGTAGCTGAAAACGGGGCGCTTTGGGTAACTGAGAAGGAGCTGGGAAATGTACGTGTTTTACCCTTTATTGCGCAACATTTGGTCATGGTCATCAGTGAAAAAAACATTGTTGGCACCATGCACGAAGCATATAGAATGTTAGGACTACCCACTACTTCAGGCTTTGGTGTATTCATCGCCGGACCCTCCAAAACCGCCGACATAGAACAATCATTGGTCATTGGGGCTCAGGGAGCTCGCAGTTTATTGGTCATCCTCACCCCTTAATCGATTCATCATGCTTTTAGAAAAACTTAGCGCCCACCTCGAAGAAGTAAAAGAATACGAAAGAGAACCTGTTCCGGCCTCTCGTTGGCGAGGATTTAAAAGCTTTTTAGGAATGTATGCCGGTGAGCACACTGCGGGAACGGAATTTGTCATCGGCCCCCTGTTTGTTGCACATGGCGCTGGAGCTATGGACCTTATATTAGGTTTACTCCTTGGTAATTTTTTAGCCATACTTTCATGGGCATTTATCTGCGCGCCCATTGCCGTAAGAGAAAGAGTAACGTTATATTATCTGCTCGAAAAAATATGTGGTAAACACCTTACCAATGCTTACAATCTGGTCAATGCCCTCATGTTCTGCTTTTTAGCAGGTTCCATGATAGCCGTTTCAGCCACCGCAATAGGCATTCCATTTAATATACCGTTGGCAAAATTAACCGATTGGCTACCTTCTGGCCTACCTTGGATAATCATCGTGGTCCTTGTGGGAACCGTTACCACTTTTGTGGCTACTTTGGGCTATGACAAGGTAGAAAAGTTTTCAAGCATTGCAGCTCCTTGGATGATCTTAGTATTTTTAGCCGCTGCCATCGCTGTTTTACCTGAATTAGGCGTAAAAAACTGGGGCGATTTTTTTCAGGTTGCGCAAGATAAAATATGGACAGGAAAGCCCCTTGCCGGTCAAAGTAAATTCACCTTCTGGCATATCTTATTTTTTGCCTGGTTCTGTAATATGGCTATGCACATAGGAATGGCTGACATGTCCATACTAAGGTATGCGAAAAAATGGACTGCTGGATTCGCTTCAGCAGGAGGAATGTACGTGGGACACTACGTTGCCTGGTTGGCTTCAGGTATTTTATACGCTCTTTTTTTACAGCAAAGCAACGAAAATTTAGAATTTGCACCAGGTCCTGTTGCCTATTCAGCCGTTGGTATTACGGGCGCGATATGTGTAATTATAGCAGGTTGGACAACAGCTAATCCCACCATTTATCGGGCAGGACTCGCTTTACAAGCGATCATGCCCAAAGCAAAAACCTGGAAGATAACTCTAATTGTAGGCTCTATAACTACTTTAGCAGCTTGTTTTCCTGCTTTAGTCATGCAATTACTCGATTTTGTGGCCCTTTATGGTTTGGTTCTCATGCCTATGGGAGCCATTATATTTATCGACTACTGGCTTTTTCCTCGCATAGGATTACAATCTAATCTGGCGGTGGTGAAAAATCTTACCTTTAATATCGCTGCGTTAGTCACCTGGCTCGGAAGTTTATTAGCCTGCTATTTAATTGCCAAAACGACTGGATTGGAAATATTTTTCCTAGGACTTCCAGGCTGGTTTCTAGCTGCCCTGATTTATATTATTTCTTCTTATGCTTATCAAAAAAAATGGTCAAAATGAAGATATTACTAAAATTAGTATCGATTGCGGGACTTATTCTAACTATTCTACCTTCTATTGGGGTATTCTATGAGGTAATCAGTCAAGAGGAGAATAAGTATTTTATGCTTATTGGTACGCTACTTTGGTTTGGACCCAAGATTATTTTTAAGGCAAAATAGGTCTTATCCCGGATTCAGTTGCCTTTTCAACGATTCTATTTCCATTTGCAAGGCTATATTTTTTTGAATTTCAACAGCTGAACGTTTTTTCTCTGTCTCAACTCGTCTTTTCTGTAATTCAGTGCGCTTATTTGCGTTTTCCACTTGCTTTTTCGTCCGCTCGTAGCGTTTCTCTG
>JAFMBH010000154.1 GCA_017858735.1 Bacteroidota bacterium | reverse complement strand
ACTTCGTCTTCTGATGTGCTGACATACCTTGAAATATTCAGGTTGTAGCCATTCTTTTCAATTTCGTCCATTGAAACCCTACGAGCATATTTTTCAATATGGTCTGGTCGGAATTGGTATGTCTCAACAATTTTTCGAATATCGTTTGGCTCTCCGTTTTCTCCTTCTCTTAACGTGTTTTGTTTTTTTCCTGGTTTGTAGTGTTCTGATGCATTAATAAATAAAACATCATCGTACTTTTTACATTTCTTTAAAACTAAAATGGAAACAGGAATTCCTGTCGAGTAAAATAAATTTGATGGTAAACCAATTACTGTGTCAATGTAATTTTCTTTCAATAGTTTTTCTCTTATCCTTGCTTCTGCACCACCACGAAATAAAACACCGTGAGGTAGAATAATAGCCATAGTTCCCTCTTTGGATAAAAAATGAAATCCGTGTAAGAGAAAAGCAAAATCTGCTGCTGATTTTGGTGCTAAGCCATAACTTTTGAAACGGAAATCTTCTGCCAATGTGTCGTTTGGCTCCCAACGCAAACTAAAAGGCGGATTGGCTACAATAGCATCAAATTCTGTTTTTTTGCTTGGGTTCATTTCGTTAAGCAATGACCAACTATTTTCCAATGTGTCTCCGTGGAATATCTCAAACTCAGTGTCTTTCATACCGTGCAAAAGCATATTCATTCGGGCAAGGTTGTAAGTAGTTATATTTTTTTCTTGTCCGTATATTTTACCTACACTTCCGCCACTGTCTTTGATTCGCTTTCTCACATTGAGCAACAACGAACCTGAACCGCAAGCTATATCCAGTACCTTGTCTAACTTTTTTTTCTTGCCTGTTTTTGGCTCTTGACTGTCTAAGGTTACAATTTCAGAAAGTATAGTGGAAATTTGTTGTGGTGTATAAAACTCGCCTGCTTTTTTGCCTGAACCTGCTGCAAATTCGCCTATCAAATATTCATAAGCATCGCCAAGCGTGTCAGAATCGGCAGAGAATTCAGCAATGCCTTCTGCAATTTTTTGAATGATGGTGCATAGTTTCTTATTTCTTTCGGCTGATGTTTTTCCAAGTTTTTCAGAATTCAAATTGATTTCAGAAAACAATCCTTGAAAGGCACTTTCGAAAGATTCATTCTCTATATATCTAAAACCTGATTCAAGCGTTACCAAAAGCTCTGGGTTTTGTGTTCGAGCCATTTCGCTGATGTTACTCCACAAGTGGTCTGGTTCGATAACATAATGCACTTTTCTTCGCATCTGTTGTTCAAACGCTACTACTTCGTCTTTATTTGATGCATACCAAACTGAAAGGGGCGTTTTTTTATCTGTAGCAGGTAAATTTGGATAGTCTCTTCCTAATTCTTTCTTTGCCGCTTCTTCGTAGTTGTATGATAAATACCGTAGAAAAAGAAACGAAAGCATATAATCACGGAAATCATCCGCATTCATTGCACCTCTCAAATCGTCTGCTATATTCCAAAGGGTTTTACCCAGTTGTTGTTGATCTTTTTGTGTCATAAATTTAATTATTCAGATTATTAATCATAAATCGTGAAATCATCTGCTGTTTTTCGCCCCATGGCATTTTTTTAATAAGTGGATAGGTTATGTATAAACAACGTTTTGCCCTGGTAACAGCAACATATAAGTTGTTTTTTTCCTCCTTTAATGCAGCTTCACTTTTAGCACGATAATCAGGAAAAACACCATCATTCATACCTAATAAGAATACAATCTCAAATTCTAATCCTTTGGTAGTGTGTACGGTTGATAAAGTAATTTCGTTTTTACTTTCTTTGGTATTATTTAAAGCCAAAAAGTATCTAAAATTTGACACAGTTTGTTTATCTGAAGGTTCTTTTCGTATAAAAATCTTCCAAAATTTATCTAATTCATTAAGGTCGAACATTATTTGTTCAAATTCAGTTTTATTGTCTGCATTTTTCGCAGCTTCAATTGTTTTTTGTTTAAACTGTTCAATAACCCATCCTAAGGATTTGTTGTTAATATCCAAGTGTTTCCAATAATCTACGAGTATTTGCAAATCATTCAGATTGCTATTTTTGCCAATATTTGAATTTAAATTAAATAATGTATCTAATTTATTTGAGGATGAAGGAATATCAGTTTTTAAAATGTCTAGCATTTGTCTAAAATGCAATTCATCATTTGGATTAACAATTACTCTTAAACCCAAGTCAAATAACTTTATAAAATCAGATTCTGGCTCAAATTTCTCATTTCCTTTTTTGAGTTGATATTTATTTTTTAAAAGTTCATCTTTTTCCAAAAGGTTAATTAATGTCGATAAAACATACTTGTTGCGAGCCAAAACTGCAATGTTTTCATACGAAATAGGTTCAGTAACTTCCTTATCGTCTTCGTGATAGTTTCCCTTAGCCAACCAATTCTTTATTTCTGCAATTACAAATTCAGCTTCTTCATTTTCATTTTCAAAATTTTGAATATCAACAATACCATCAAAAAATGGATTACCAACCCCGCCATTATGCTGTACCTTTTCAGCTAAAGATAAAACAGCCTTTGATGATCGATAGTTTTTTTTGATTTCCATTTTTACCGCTCCATAATCAGCAGGAAAATCCTCCAACATAAACTTTGGACTCGAGCCATTAAAACCATAAATTGCTTGTTTTGGGTCGCCAACCATCAAAACATTTTTATGTTCTTCGCCACAAATGGCTTTAATTATGTTGTATTGTGCATAATTCAGGTCCTGAGATTCATCGATTACAATATATTGATAAGTTCTGCGATAAATAGTTGCTACCGGGTTTCTTGATAAAATTCGATAAGCCAGTAATAGAATATCATCGTAATCAATGGCATTTTGCTCACGTAATCGCCTATTGTAATCCTGAAATAGAAGGGTGGTTTTCTCTCCCCAATTTTTATAACTGGTTTCGAACTCAGGAATTTCTTCAATTAAATTTCGCTTTTGGGCACTAATGAATTCAGTACACTGAAAAAGTTTTTCTCTCTGCTTTTTGCGTCTTTGCTCTTCATCTTTCTCTTCTGGAAAACTGTAAAGCTCTTTCAAAAGCGGGTTTTTGACAAGTACTTCTTCTAAAATCTTCCTCGAATCATTTTCATCAAATATATGTGGAGATGTTGCAAAACCTATATCAGAATAGCGTGAACGAATAATATTTAAACAGAACTCATGAAAATTACCAATAAAAGCTCTCTCACTTAGTTTGGGAATACCCACCAAACGATCTTTCATTTCAGCAGCAGCCTTGTTGGTAAACGTAAGACAAAGGACAGAGAAAAACTTATCTTTTTTTTCTGTTAGCAGATATCTCACACGTTCTGTTAGTATGCGTGTTTTTCCACTGCCAGCCGATGCCACTACAACGACAGGCCCTGTGCCTTCATTGTGTAACACGATATCTTCTTGTTCTTTGGATAAAACAGCCTTATTCATCGGTTGATTGTTTAATGTTTAACTGCTCTGAAATTTTTTCAAAAAGTTCTCGGATTTTAGGGGGAAATTTATTGTCCGCTTCAGTTCTCTTCAGTATTAGTTCACCATATATACGAGCAGCTTTTGTTTTCCAATGTCTAATCTCAATTAGAATTTGTTCTTTTGTATATCCATCAATTTCAGAATAAATTTGTTGTAATTCACCTTGTTTTGCCTGTTTATGTTGCTCGTTTTTGTATTCAGGCGTTTTAAGTTTTTTAATCGTATCTTTTAACTCATGTACATATCCAGCTTCAAAAAGATATTCTTCAATGTCCATTTGACTAACTTCATTATTCAAAACAACAATATTATCCAAATTAGGAATCATATTTTTTCTTAACACATCTTTTAAAGTGCTCTTTACATCAGGCTTATCGTAATCACTAAATATTAACCATTTTGTTCTTAGAAATCTAAATAAAGTAAGTAAAGGATAATACCTACCTGTAGCTATGAAATCGACTCCTAATTCGAAAGCTGGTTGGTTAAAGTAGGCTTTTGCAAATACTGGCAACAATATGTCTTCTGTTTTACCCTCCGACATTACCACTAAATTTGAAAATAATATATCTCCCTTGCTTGAATAAATTGACTCTTTTATTCTTAAAATTTCCTTATCATCTAATATAGATAAATCAATCTCGCTCACAGTACTTGCATCACCCTCTTTATAAAAATGGCGCAGTTCGTCCAATTCGGCTTGTCCTGCAATGTATGGCGAGTGGGTGCTGACAATTTTCTGACCTTTGAAACCTTTTAGTTGTTTGTATAAAGTGCGTTGGGCGTTAGGATGCAGGTGCGCTTCGGGTTCTTCCAAGGCAAAAATAGGGAACAGAAGTTCGGTATCCTCACCTTTGTCAATTTTTTTATCAATTTGTTGTAACTGCCACGACGAAAATGCGCCAGCAGTGATGATAGAAGCCCAGCTACGAGTGCCCATGCCATGATTTTCCATACTGAACGCATCCGATTCGGCATCCTGAAAGTAAACTTTCATGCCTTTGTGTAAATCACTTAGTTTTTTCGGGAATGGATTTAAACTTACACCTTCACCTTTGGTTTGGGTAGTTTGGTTTAACTTCTTTAGTTCTTCTTTTAAGTGTTTGAGAACAGGCGATTCATTAATTGCATTGTTGTTTAATACTGTAATCTGCTGTTTCATTTCATCCAACTTTTCCCCGTAGTCCAATTGCGATACGAGTTTGCCGAAAAATGAAGTTCTCTGCTTACTGTCTTCTAATATATCGCGCTGTGCATCAATAAAAAACATTTTGATATTGTTGCGTAATTGGTTCATTCCTTTGAATTCATCATCTTTCAACTGCTCGCTATCCCAATTCGAAAACAAATAATAACTGATGGTAGGTACATCATCAATTCCAAATAGATACTTTGTTCTAAATGCAAAAAATTCATTCTCGTCGTCTGTTTGAATTCCTACACCTAATTTAGAACTCCATTTTGAGTCGAAATGCTTTATTTGTACTCCATTTTCATCAACAGAAATAATTCTTACATCGATAGTAATTTCGTTAGATGACTTATTTCCCTCTTTATCGACAAATAAATCATCTTGATTAATTTGACTTCTTGTTATACCTAAAACACTATTTAAAGCTCTTAATAAGGTTGTTTTACCAGAATTATTAGCTCCTACCAAAATGGTTACAGGTTTTAGATTAATCTCAATGTCTTTGAGAGCTCTGAAATTTTTAATTCTTATTTTATCAA
>JAFMBH010000057.1 GCA_017858735.1 Bacteroidota bacterium | reverse complement strand
TGAAAATGCCAAATGGTGAGATATTAGAAATTCAGGCCGTTGAATCTAATAGAGCTCAAATGTTTATGCGAAGAGCCATGTCTGCAGGGGGTAAATAATTAATCTGCTAAACTTTGTCTGAAGTCATTTATTAAATCACCTATCGCTTCTATGCCTACAGAAACCCTGATGAGTCCCTCGCTTATCCCATATTTCTCTCGCACCGCCGATGGTACATTTCTATGTGACATGGTGTAAGGATGCATGATCAATGTGTTAACATCGCCTAATGTCGGAGCTATCGTTGCTAATTTTAACTTATCAATGCATTTTCTGGCTACTTCAATACCTCCGTTCAACTCAAAAGACAGCATTCCTCCAAAATATTGCATTTGTTTACATGCAATGCTGTGTGTTTTGTGTTGAGAAAGCCCGGGATAATACACTTTCTTCACGGATGGGTGAGTGGATAAAAATTTTGCGAGTTCCATCGCATTTAAACTATGCTTCTCCATGCGTAAAGCAAGTGTTTTTAATCCGTTATTCACCAACCAGGCATCCCAGGGATTGGCAGAACAGCCCATTAATTTTACCGTTTGTTTGACACGCTGCATTACTTCAGCATTTTTACCAATAATACATCCCGAAATAGTATTTCCGTGCCCATTCAAATATTTAGTGGTAGAGTGCACGACATAATCTATGCCCCATCTTAAAGGTTGTTGTACTACAGGCGTACAAAAAGTATTATCTATGACGGTTAATTGGTTATATTTTTTTGCCAGCGAAACTAATTTTTCTAAATCAACACAGGTTAAAATTGGATTGGTTGGCGATTCTAAATAAATGAGACGAATGGATGGATCGTTGGAAAGGATATTTTCAACTTGTTCGACATCATTTAAATCGGCCGTTTCAAATCCAATATGGTAAGAGGCCAGTATTTGATTGAAAAAATCAGTGGTTCCACCATAAATATCTGCTTGGGTCAATATCTTATCACCTGGTTTTAGTAAAGCCATTAAAACAGCAGATATAGCGGCCATGCCTGAGCTAACTAATACACAATGAGCATTTTCTGGTAAACCATAAGATTCCAGGGCAGCTAATTTTTCAGCTACTGCATCACAGGTAGGATTACCAAAACGGCCGTATAAATATCCGCTCTCAGCACCAGAAAAAATATCTATACCTTGTTGTAAATTATCAAAAACGAAGGAAGATGTGGCGTAAATGGGTAAAGTATGCGAAGAAGTGTCCATAGGATCAACCGTTTCCTGAACGCATAATGTGGCTGCTGAAAAAATAGGTTCACTCATTTTATTTGTTTGTTTTGACTATTTGTCTGTAAGGTAAGAAAGGTAATTACCTGAAGGTATCTTTTTTAAAGGTAAAACATCCTTTGTATATAAATAAGCGTAAGCATTCATTTCTTTTTCCCCACTTTTTACTTTTACTATCGCGCGGATATATTCATTATCCTCTGGAAATGATGGGTTTATGTCTTCATAATCGTCAAGTAAAGCCAGCTTTTTTTTCGGGGAATGTAGCCGATATATTTGCCCGAAAACTTTATGTTCTTGGGTTATATCCAAAACCATTGCCGGATAATCTCCAAGGTCATATAGCTTTGCAAAAACATATCCGTGCCCTAAAAATTCTGCCTCTTCAAGGAATTGAGTAGATGTCGAAAGATTACATTCTGGTAATAATGTTCCATAAACGAATAGTAAGTCCATTTTCCTTCGATTTAAATACCTTTGCAATATATTTTAAATTTCAGGAAAATTACTATGTTAACTAGAAAGAAATCGACTACTTATTTGGAAGATAATCCTTTTGTTTTATCAGAAAACAGAAAAACGATACCCGTTCGAATTTGGTTGGATAATGTTAGGAGTGCACTAAATGTTGGTTCCGCTTTCCGCACGTCAGATGCGTTGGGTATTGAAAAATTATATCTGTCCGGCATTACGCAACAACCTCCTCATAAGGAAATTTTAAAAACAGCGTTGGGTTCAACTCAAACCGTGTCCTGGGAATATATAGAAAATGAAGTTTTATTGGTAGAGGAATTGAAAGAGGATGGTTGGGAAATTATTCTGGCTGAACAAGTGGAAGGAAGTATTTGGTTGCAAGATTTTGAATTTATCAAAAATCATAAATATGTGATTATATTTGGGAATGAAGTCGATGGGGTGCAACCTCTTTTTCTTCCTCTGGCCGATGCCGTGGTAGAAATTCCCCAGGTGGGCTCAAAGCATAGCTTGAATGTTTCTGTTTCTATGGGTATGATTCTTTGGGAAGCTTTCAGAAAATTACTTTAAATCAAACTATTTCATCATGAGAATTGATCAGATTAAGGTTATCAGAAAAAATTTGAAACTGCAAAAACCTTATGCCATAGCCGGTAGAATTATTGATGATGTGGAAAATATCTGCTTAACTATTCAATTGGAAAATGGTATCATTGGTTATGGTGCCGCAAATCCAGCGCCTGAAGTAGTAGGGGAGTCGCCCATTGAAGCGGAAGAGGTTCTAAATAAATGGGTTTTACCTCAATTAAAGGGTAGGGATATCAGAGGATTTTTAGGTTTAATAAGGGAATTTCAACAACTTTTTCCAAATAATCCAGGTGCTTTGGCAGCGCTTGATATTGCCTTACATGATGCATATGGGCAATGGGCAAAAATGCCTGTGGTAGATATTTATGGGAAACATTTCGATGAGTTACCTACTTCAGTAACTATTGGTATCATGAATGTGGAGGACACCCTGAAAGAGGCTGTTAATTTTTATAACGATAAGTTTACTGTTTTTAAGATTAAAACTGGAGATGATCCTGTGTCTGATGTACTAAGGATTAAAGCCTTAAGGGAAAACTTCGGTGATGGAGTTACCCTTAGAGTGGATGCAAATCAAGGTTATTCTTCAAAGGATCTTTCTTATTTTTTAAATGAAACTGCCCATCAAAACATTGAATTAATCGAACAACCATTTAAGGTTGGCAGAGAAAGTGACCTCTTGGGTTATCCAGAAAATATTAGACGTACTTTTTGTGCTGATGAATCTCTAAAATCCACCCAATCGGTCTTTCCATGGCTTATTGAAAAGCCTTTTGGTATTTTTAATATTAAATTAATGAAATGTGGGGGTATTTTAAACGCAATGGATATTGGTAGAATCGCTGAACTGGCTGGAATATCTTTATTCTGGGGTTGTAATGACGAGAGTTGTATCAGCATTACCGCCGCTTTACATGCCGCTTTTGCTAATAAAAATACAAAATACATTGATTTAGACGGTAGCTTCGATTTGGGCGAAGATTTTGTGAAAGGAGGATTCTACGTAAAAGAGGGCAAAATGGGTATCTATAAAGATAGATTTGGCCTCGGTTTTGCAAAGGATGAATTATAAATTACCATAAAAATTTACCCTCCAATTGATCCACCTTATCTATATCTCCTAATCGGAATTTAATGGGTATGCCATTTTTCTTTTCCAGTAACACCTCAATTCTGCAAAAGAATGCCAATGGTCTGGTCGAAACCCCATTAAAAGGAGATGGTTTTGAATGGGCATTTAACATTTGTTTATGAGAAGAATTTAAAGCAAAATTAGATGAAAAAGAAAGCGTTGTAAAATAAACATTTGTAGTACCGTCTTTTAGTAATTCCGGTATAGACTTATTAATTATAGAAATTCTGGAGGGTAACTGAGCCATTAAGGGAAAAAAAACAGAAGGTATAAACAGCGTTAAAAGGAGAAAGAAACGCAGATTATTTTTCATTTTTTACCTTTTTTGTACCAGAATACATCTCAAATTTCAAAAATTTACAAGCAATGTTGCCATTAAAAAGTGGAATTTTCCTGGAAGTTCTCAAACCAATGGCTTTCGCAGCTTCTGGATTTCCAGTAATCACCCAGGCTTGATAACCTTCATATCCAGATTTAAACTTATCGCCTAATTTTTTATAAAAAAGGGAAGCATCCTCAAGAGACATACGGGCATCATAAGGCGGATTCACCATCAAAATACCTGGTGGCGGCGGAGGAATACTTTTTTCAAAAGACCTGGTTTCGATGGAAATTGTATCTAAAAGACCAGCAGCACGGATATTTACCTTGGTTGCACGGGTAGCGCTTTCGCGAATATCACCTCCGTAAATACCGATATTGAAGGGAACTTCCTTACTTATGCTTTCATTTCGTACCTTTTCCAATAACTCCGGTTGGAAATTTGGCCACCGCTGAAAACAAAATCCGTCCTTTCGGTTCTTATTTGGTGCGATATTTCGGGCAAAAAGGGCAGCTTCAATTAACAAAGTACCTGATCCACACATAGGATCTATAAACGGGCAGTCTTTATTCCACTGGCTTAACCGAATCATACCCGCTGCCAATACCTCGTTTAAAGGCGCTTCTTCACCTTCCTCTCTGTACCCTCTTCTGTGAAGAGAAGTTCCTGATGAATCTAGGGATACGGTAAACGTTTTGTCGTTATTATGGACATTTATCCTTAGGTCGGGAAAATTGATATCAACATTTGGCCTTACATCAAATAAAGACCGGAATCGGTCAACGACGGCATCTTTGGTCTTTAAGGCAATATAATGAGAATGGCGAAATACTTCACCTTGGGCAATAGCATCAACGGCAATGGTTCCTGTAGGAGAAACATACTTTTCCCAGGGAATTTCATTCATACAGTCGTAAAGCTCCGTTTCATCTTCAGCTTCAAACCTTACAATTGGAATAAGAATCCTTAGTGCAGTACTAAGACAAAGATTCAGGCGATATACGCCTTCAAGATCAGTTTCACAAAACACAGAACGTGTGCCTAACTCAATATTTTCAGCACCAAGTAACTGAAGTTCACTGGCCAGGACTTCTTCAAGCCCTGCCAGTGTTTTCACTATTAATTTCAAAATTTATGCTTTTTCAAAAACATTTCTCACTAAATCGGCCGCTTCTTCAAGAGCAATAGCCGATTGAACGGCAAGTCCTGATTCGTCAATCATTTTTTTAGCCAAATCTGCATTGGTTCCTTGTAATCTAACTATGAGGGGAACATGAATATTGCCCATATTTTTATAAGCATCAATGACACCTTGTGCCACTCTGTCACAACGGACGATGCCACCAAAAATATTTATTAAAATGGCTTTAACAGCAGGATCTTTCAGGATAATGCGGAAAGCCAGTTCCACCCTTTTGGCATCAGCAGTTCCACCAACATCAAGGAAATTGGCAGGTTCACCACCTGAAAGTTTAATTATATCCATGGTTGCCATCGCTAATCCGGCGCCATTTACCATACAACCAACGTTACCGTCTAATTTTACATAATTCAAATCAGACTCTCTGGCTTCAACCTCTGTTGGATCTTCTTCGCTATTATCGCGTTGAGCCTCTAAATCGGGATGCCTGTATAACGCATTATCGTCTATCGTTACTTTTGCATCAACGGCAATAATTCTATCATCTCCTGTTTTCAGGCAAGGATTAATTTCAAACAGCGCGGCATCTGATGCAACGAAAGCAGTATAAAGTTTGGTAATGAAAGAGGTCATTTCTTTGAACGCCTTTCCACTTAGGTCTAAATTAAAGGCAATTTTCCTTGTTTGGAAAGCCTGAAGTCCCAAAGTAGCGTCAACCCATTCTTTTTGAACCTTTTCCGGCGTTTCCTCAGCTACTTTTTCAATATCCATACCACCTTCTGTGCTATAGATAATGACATTACATTTTTTTTCTCTATCCATAAGAATAGAGACATATAATTCTTTGCAAGCATCAAAATCAGGAGCATAAGCATCTTCGGCAACGAGAATTTTACTAACCAGTTTACCTGGTCCTTCCATCCCTCCAGCCGTTTGAGGCGTCCTCAAATACATGCCTAAAATGTTGTTAGCATGAAGTTCAAAATCAGCGGCATTTTTAGCTAGCTTAACCCCTCCTCCTTTACCACGACCGCCAGCGTGAATCTGAGCTTTTACAATGGCGAATGGAGAATTTGTTTTGGCAGTCAACGCAGTATAGGCTTCCATCGCTTCTTGCATGTTTCCAGCTACAATGCCTTCCTGAATGGCAACACCAAATTTCTTTAACAACTCTTTACCCTGGTATTCGTGTAGATTCATAATTTCCTTTATTCCGATGGTTATTTTCTAAAGTTTCATCTTCGCGGTCAAAAGTACAATTTTAACCCACTATTTTGAAAGAAAAAAACATTAAATTGGAATATTTTCCGCTACTTTTGTTAAAATTTTATAATTGTTTGATTTTAAACTATGGAAAATACAGATACATTACAACCAATACCTGAACAACTGGCCTTTACCGAAAAAATTAAAAAACCATTTGCCCTCTTTTTATTTTTTGTTCTTAAGATCCCAACGCTTTTTTGGTGGGGCGTTCGCCTTGAAAAGATCAACTGCTTCGAAGCCACGGTAATCCTGCCGTTTTTGAAACGCACTCAAAATCCATTTAAATCTATTTATTTCGCAGCGCAGTCAGGTGCCGCAGAGCTCGCATCCGGACTGCTCGCCACGATGGCCACAGAAGGTATGGGGTCAATCTCAACTTTGGTGACTGAGGTTTCAGGTACTTACATTAAAAAGGCAAACCAACCTGTTTATTTTACCTGTTTGCAAGGTGAGGATATTAGAAAGGTAGTTTCGGATTCGGTAAAAGATAAAACACCCGGATCTATTCAAACAAAAGTAGTAGGAACTTTTAAAGACGGTACCCTTGTTTCTTCTCACCTTATTACCTGGTCATTTAAAAGTCGATAAATTGTTGAACTTTTTTTATTAAATTTGTGTTAATGCCGTTTTTGTGATAAAAATCATCTGATTATTTAAATCATTACTTATGTTCAGAGGTATTATTGAGAAATCTTTGTTTGGTGTTTGTTCCTATTGGGGCGAATGGCTGGGTGTCCAATCGTCCAGAGTTCGTTTATATTTTATATATATCACCTTTGTTACCATGGGTTCTCCTGCCATCGTTTATCTTTTTATGGCCTTTTGGTTGAATATTAGGAAATACCTGAGACAAAGTAAAAATCTAATCTGGAATTAAAATTGAAAGGCATATTTCACTAAGTTGGCACCCATTTGCATAGCTTTTAGCCTGTTTTCTGGTGGATCGTTGTGTACTTCCTGGTTTTCCCATCCATCACCCAAGTCACATTCAACGGAATAAAAACAAATTAATCTTCCTTTCCATATTAAACCGTACCCTCTGGGCGCTTTCCCATCATGTGCATGAATTTTAGGAAGACCGTAAGGGAAATTATATTTTTGCTTATAAATTTCATGTTCAAAAGGTAATTCAACAAGTTCCAGTTCAGGAAAAACTTTCTTCATGGCAGGTCTGATGTATGGATCCATGCCATAGTTGTCGTCTATGTGTAAGAAGCCGCCGCCCATTAAATATTGTCTTAAATTGGCCGCTTCCCTATCTGAAAATACCACATTTCCATGTCCTGTCAAATGTAAAAAAGGGTAGTTGAAAATATCTAAACTGCCTACTTCAACGGTGCCATAATTGGGGTCGAAATTTGTACCCATATTTTTATTGCAAAATTGCGCCAAATTTGGTAAAGCCGTCGGATTGGAATACCAATCGCCACCTCCGTTATACTTTAATAGCCCAAGCTTTAAGGTAGGAGGTTCGTTTACTGCAAACAAAGAGAGAACTAAAATGAATAGTATAGGCATTGGATCGTTATTTATTTTTCAAAATTAAGCATTGTGTAGCAAATATGCCAGCAGTTTCAGTTCTTAGCCTGTTTTCACCTAAATGCACAGACAAAAAGCCATGCGCTTTGGCTATCTCCACTTCTTTTTCCGTAAAATCTCCTTCAGGCCCAATCAAAATGATAACATCTTCCCCTTTTGGTATGACATCAAAAAAATGGCCCTTGCTGGATTGATCTAGGTGGGCTATGTATTTATTTTTTTTTGTTGAACCATTGATTAATTCCTGAAAACTCATTAATCCGTTTAATGTTGGAAAATTAGGATTGGCAGATTGTTTTCCGGCGGTTCGAATAATTTTCTCTAAACGATCCATTCTTAATTTGTCTCGCTCTCCGTGGGTTGAAGTAAATGGTGTTATTGAATCAATGCCAAGTTCTGTTGCCTTTTCAAGAAACCATTCAAATCTTTCCATTTGTTTGGTTGGTCCAATAGCGACGTGAAGCTGGAAGTCTTTTTTAGGAAATAAAACGGTTTTATCTACCTTTATGGTTACTCCTTTCTTATCTGTAGCATGCAAAAATCCTTCTACTTTAAGTCCATCTCCATTTAACAAGTGAATTACATTTCCTGGTTTATGCCTGAGAACCAACTGAAGATGCTTGCTTTCATCTTCGTCAAGTCTAATAAAACCGTTGGAAATTTCGGTAAAATAAAAATAATTCATTGTTGAAAACTATATTGTTTCAATTAATCGTTTCTGTAAAAATGCAAAAAAGGGGTTAAAGTTTCATGGTCTTTGCAATTTGGAACTTTAAAGCAAAATAAGTTGTTATTTTTGCATCTTATATTTTTAATCACGCTAACCCAATAAACGGATGAGCATTCTTAGTATGGCAGGTCAATTGATGTTGAGTTTATCGATTCTCATCGTATTGCATGAATTAGGGCATTTTATTCCAGCCCGGTTTTTTAAAACCAGAGTAGAAAAATTTTATTTGTTTTTTGATCCCTGGTTTTCATTGATAAAATTCAAAAAAGGATATACAGAGTATGGCATTGGTTGGCTTCCCTTAGGTGGTTACGTGAAGATTTCAGGTATGATTGACGAGAGTTTTGATGCCGCTCAAATGGCTCAGGAGCCTCAACCCTGGGAGTTTCGTTCCAAACCCGCCTGGCAGAGACTTATTATTATGCTGGGAGGGGTAACCTTGAATTTTATTCTAGGTTTTATTCTTTTTAGTATGACGCTCTTTGTTTGGGGAGAATCTTATATTCCGGCCTCTCAAGTGAAAAATGGTATTTCTGTCGACTCATTAGGTAGAGATTTGGGTCTTTTAGATGGGGATCAGATTCTGAAAATTGGTGATAAACCTTTTACCGAGTTTAATGATAGATTGGTCATCCGAGGTATTATTATCGATAATGCTCAGTCTATTGAGGTGTTGAGAGACGGAAAAGTAACCCAAATTCCTGTAGACGAAAAATGGGTGGATATCCTCTCCAGATATGAAAATAAAAGTAATTTCCTTTTCTCTGCGAGACTGCCCTTTGAGATTAGTTCTGTAAGTAAAAATAGTCCTGCTGAAAAGGCTGGTCTAAAGCCTGATGATATTGTTATAGGTCTGAATGACGTTCCAACACCTTATTTTTACGATTTTGTGAAGGCGGTTAAACCTTATGCAAATAAGGAGATAGTTATTAATATATTAAGAGATAAGGACACCCTTTCTTTGCCATTAACTACGACAAAGGATGCTAAAATTGGCGCTTTTACTTATCCTTTTAATCACTACTTTACACAAGATGTGCGCGAATATAGTTTCTTAGCATCTATTCCCGCTGGTTTTTCACAGGGTAGCCAATTCCTCGGGGACCAGTTCAAAGCCTTTGGACAGATGTTTAAAGGTAAAATTAAAGCGTCGGAAAGCCTTGGTGGATTTGGTTCTATTGCCTCAATGTATGGCGATGTATGGATTTGGGAACGGTTCTGGAAAATGACGGCTGTCCTGAGCTTAATCCTCGGCTTTATGAATCTTTTACCTATTCCTGCTTTAGATGGTGGTCATGTTATGTTCTTACTTTACGAGGTGGTAACAGGTAGGAAACCCTCAGATAAATTTATGGAGATAGCTACTATGATTGGATTTATACTGATTATATCTTTGGTCATTTTTGCAAATGGTCTGGATATTTTTAGGAATTTTTTCAATAAATAACCTGATGTTATATTTTGATTGGTTTGATTTGCCGGTGTCCCTGTATCCCGATACTTCGTTGTTGAAGCAGCGGTTTCTATCGAAAAGTAAATTATTTCACCCCGATAAATTTACATTGGCTTCTGAAGAAGAACAAGCGAAAGCTTTGGAATCTTCCGGTTTCAATAATCAGGCCTATAAAGTTCTCAGCGATGTAGATGCGCGTATTCAGTATATTTTAGATGAATACGGACTATTAAAGGACGGTAAAGAAGCGATGCCGCCTGATTTTTTGATAAAAATGATGGTTTTTAATGAGGCTATTTCCGACTTAGAGGATGATCCTTCTTCTTTTTCTACATTGCAAAATGATTTGGCAGAATGGGAAAAGGAGCTTAAAGAGGAATTAGATTTTTGTTCTGCTTTACTTCCCTTGGATATAGATAATGCAAGGCATTTAAAAACTTATTTTTTTAAAAGAAAATATTATTTGAGAATTCAAGATAATTTTTCTAAATTCGCACAGACTTAAATAAGGACTATCCGTGCTCGCCGGAGTGGCGGAATTGGTAGACGCGCTGGACTCAAAATCCAGTAACAGCAATGTTGTGCGGGTTCGATTCCCGCCTCCGGTACAGAATAAAATAATTAGAGAGGCTATCCAAAAGGTAGCCTCTCTTTTTTATGGAATCAGTAATTAGAAAGATATAAGTTCCCTGAAGATTATCTTTTTATCTCTTTTACTCCGGAATATTATTTCATAATTTCCACCCTCGCTAAATAGAATGCCAATCATTCTATCATTATACTTCTTCATCTTCGTCTGGGTTGACGTAATAATCTCCGTATCTGAGGTTATCAGGTATTCATTGATGTCGAAAGTTATCCATTTATTAGACTTTATTTCTTCTTGTCTGGATAAATAAGGCTCCTTTTCTAAGGTAAATGTTTCCACTGGATTTACCGCAGGTTCGCTGTCATCGAGAGAAGTCAGACTTAAGAAAAAACCCGCTCCGCCAATAAGGAAGAATAAAAAAAGCAAAAAGAATTCAATACGAAAGGCTTTTGCCTTCGTTTCATTAGAACGCTGCATCTGGTGTAGGTTTAAGTGGTGAAGTTGTTTGTGCCTCTAAATTTCAGAGGATTGGGAGTATGAATTATAATTTTAACATATATGTTAAAATAATATGTATTTAGGCGCGATTTTCCCGCTGCCTCAAATATAACTTTAGATTAGCACATAAAGAAAATATATATAAGAAAAATATATATGTAAATTGTAATTAATTTGTTTATTTAATTGATTAATAATTATTTATACATTAAAAATAATTTTACTACATTCTTTTGAAGCTCTTTTGTTGCCTAAATGTATGCCTATTTCATCATATCCTTGACAAAGTTTTAATTGATGCTCCATTTTCAGTAAATCGTTAAATGTTCGTTCTAGTTTTTTACCTTGGTTTATAGGATAAATTACTTCCGTGACTAAGGGTTTTTGAAGAATTAAGTTTACCAGGGAGATATATTCTACTTTTATCAGTAATTTAGCAATGAGATAATTGACGAGGGTAGTTCGGTAAAAGACGATTTGCGGAACATTAAACAGCGCTGTTTCTAAGGTGGCTGTTCCTGAACACACTACGGCGCATTTTGCCTTGCTTAGTAAGTGATAGGTATTTTCGGTGATTGAAAAATTTTTTGGAAAAGCTTGGAGGAGATAATGCCTCATTTCGCCGGGTAACCCGGGGGCAAGCGCCAGTTCAAAATGTAGCGATGGATTTTTTTGTACCAATGGGATGAGTAAGGGAACATGCTTTTTGATTTCCTGTATTCTGCTTCCCGGTAATAAGGCTATGATGGTTTTTGTTTCTGATGGATTTTCATTACTTGCATTTACTCCGGCGTTTAATTTCTTAAAATTTTCAATGTGTTCTACCAATGGGTGACCTACATAATGTACGGATACATTTTTAGTTTGATAATAAGCTTGTTCAAAGGGTAAAATGGCTAATCTGGTCTGCGTATATTTTTCTAAATATTTAATTCGTCGCTCATCCCAGGCCCAAATCTGTGGGAGAATGTAATAAATGACGGGTATTTTATTTTTATGTGCCCATTTGGCCATTCTAAGATTAAATCCAGGGTAATCGATTAGGATTAAATAGTCTGGAGCGAAAGTAAGAATATCCTTTTTGGCAAACTTAAAATTTTCAAGAATGGGTATTAAATTTTTAAAAACTTCGACAAAGCCCATGAAGGCTAAATCTTGATAGTATTTGACTACATTGGCACCTGCATTTTCCATTTTACTTCCGCCCCATGCTCGCAGTTCAACGTCAGGGTTATCCTGTTTAATGGCAGAAATTAGATTACCTCCGTGTAAATCGCCAGACGCTTCTCCAGCGATAATATATATTTTCATGAAAGGGTAATCGCTTCTTTACCAAACAAGAATATCCATAGCATGGCCAATAAAAATGTTGAAATGAGAACACCCCTCATAGCCCTGGTCTGTTTCTTTTTATCTAATAAATGGAAGGGTAAAAGATTGAAGCAAATAGCTAGAATAGCTACGGTTTTGTTATCTAGAATTAACTCATCTTTCATTACTTCCTTAAAAATGAGCGCTGAGATTTTTTCATTTAATAATAACAACACGGCATAACTAACAAAGGGAACGAGTAAGCCAGCAAGAATACCTTTGGCCAGTTCGGTTTTTTGATTTTCTTTTAATCTGTTCATTATTTTTCTAGTACTTTTAGAGAAAGAAGGGATTTATAATTGGTCAAATCATGGTGAGAAGGCACAACAGAGATATAGCCCGCCTGTAAAGCCTTAATATCGGTGTCTCCATCTTCGTCCTCGTTTACAAATTTCCCGGTCAACCAATAATATTTTTGTCCTCTTGGGTCAATCCCTGTTACGTATTCTTCTACCCATCGGGAATTGGCTTGTTTACAAACTTTCACCCCTTGAATAGGGAAATCTTTTTTAGCGGGAATATTGACGTTTAATAAATTTCCCATGGGAATTCCCTGGGTCAGAACAAATTCCATGATATACGAAACCCACTCTTTACAAGGTTCAAAATCGGCATCCCAATTAAAATCTAGCAGCGAAAAACCTATGGACGGAATTTTTTCCAACGACGCTTCCATGGCTGCGGAAAGTGTGCCGGAGTAGAGAATATTGATTGCTGCGTTGGATCCATGATTAATTCCAGAAACGCAAAGGGAGACTTCTCTACCTTTCAACAAAATATTTTTTGCCAGTTTAACACAATCTACCGGAGTTCCTGAACATTCCCAGGCTTGAATTCCTGGATACAAATTTACGGGATGCAGTCTCAATGGTTGTTCCAATGTTATGGCATGACCCTGTCCCGATTGGGGGGAATCGGGGGCAACCACCACAACTTCCCCTAATTTCTTTGCCACTTCAATGAGTGCTTTTATACCTGGGGCGCTAATGCCGTCGTCATTTGTTACCAGAATTAAAGGTTTTTTCATTTCGCTTTTATTTTTGGCAAAGTTATATGTTTTCCAATTCATTTAAACACATTGACACTTTTTCGGGTTAAAGAGGTAATTTTGTCATTAAATAAAAAGAATATGGCTAATTCGCCGAAAAATGGATTGTTGCTTGTAAATCTGGGCACACCTGATTCACCTACCAGGTGGGATGTGTATAGGTATCTGCGTGAATTTTTAACTGATGCCAGAGTTATCGATTA
This sequence comes from Bacteroidota bacterium, assembly GCA_017858735.1. Lineage (GTDB taxonomy): Bacteria > Bacteroidota > Bacteroidia > Chitinophagales > Saprospiraceae > BJGN01. The sequence continues at coordinate 9,510 of JAFMBH010000057.1, read as the reverse complement.
TCCCTGGTTAGCCAGACAGGCATTGGTTCAAGGAATAATTGCTCCTTTGAGGTCCGGTTCATCTGCCAAATTATATAAGCAATTATGGACTCCAACAGGTTCTCCGTTAAAAGCTTATGGTATTAAAGTGGCTGATGGGCTTAAAGAAATTTTAGATGATACCTGGCATGTTGAATTAGCTATGAGGTATCAAAATCCGTCTATTTCAGATGCCTGGAAAAGGTTAAAAAAGCAAAATATTACCCATCTATATGTTCTTCCTCTTTTTCCTCAATATGCATCGGCCACCACAGGATCGGTTCACGATGAGGTCATGCGTATTTTAAGAAAAGAACAATCCATACCCGGGGTTACATTTATAAATTCCTACTGCGATTATGAACCTATGATTCAAATTTTCGCAGACAATGCAAGGAAGTTTGATATCCCTTCTTACGATCACATTTTGTTCAGTTATCATGGATTACCTCAACGTCAGCTAAAAAAAGCCGATGAATGTAATCACTGCTTAAAAGTAAAAGATTGCTGTCTGGTTAGATCAGAGGTTAATCAGTTTTGTTACTCGGCTCAGTGTCATGCTACTACCAAAGCCATTGCTAAGGAACTTGACCTGAAGGAGGGATCTTATACCACCACTTTTCAAAGTCGGTTGGGACCCGATAAATGGGCGCAGCCTTACACTAGTGTTGTACTGGATCATTGCGCAGAGGAAGGTGCGAAAAAATTATTAGTATTTTCTCCCGCTTTTGTGGCAGATTGTCTGGAGACGCTCATTGAAATCAGCGTTGAATATCAGGAAGAATTTGTTGAAAAAGGCGGGGAAAGGGTAGATCTGGTTCCTAGCCTAAATGATGATCCTCGATGGATTTCTGCCCTAAAGGATTTGGTACTTTCTTACGCAAAATAATTTTTTATGGTTCTTTCCTTCTCAGATTTAATGAATAAGCTTAAAAAGAAAACTTTTGAGCCTGTCTATTTTTTACATGGAGAAGAATCTTATTTCATCGATGTTGTTTGTGATTACATAGAGGATCATCTTCTTTCAGATTCAGAAAAGGCATTTAACTTTTCTCTTTTCTACGGTAAAGATTCCGATCATAGAATGGTCACCGATACGTCAAGGAAATACCCTATGATGGCTGAAAAGCAATTGGTTATACTCAAAGAAGCACAGGATATGAAGACGCTAAAGGACCTTCAGGCTTATATTGAGTCACCAACTCCCTCGACGGTTTTAGTGGTTGCCTATAAAAATGGGAAGTTGAATATGAATACTTCCCTCGGGAAGGTACTAAAAGATAAAGCGGTCGTTCTTGAAAGTAAACCGCTGTATGATAATCAGGTGGGGCCTTGGATAGAAGAGTATTTGTCTGGGTTGAAAAGAAAAATAGACCAGGAATCGGCTTCTTTGATTGCGGCAAATATTGGTAGCGATTTGCAAAAGATTGTGAATGAATTAGATAAGCTTTTGCTCAATGTTCCTCAAGGTCAAATTATTTCAAAAGGAGATATTGAAAAACATATTGGCATAAGTAGAGAGTTTAATGTGTTTGAATTGCAAAAGGCACTGGCAGTTAAGGATATTCTTTTGGCCAATAAGATTGTTTCTTATTTTTCCGATAGTGGTAAAAATCAAAATATTCCTGTCATTTCCTCTGTTTTTTCCTTTTTCAGTAAGGTATATAAATACCAATTTGTAGCTCATCTTTCTGAAAAAGAACAACTTGAAGCTTTAGATTTAAAGAATAATTATTTTCTCCGCGATTATAAGCTGGCTGCCTCTAAATTTAACCAGGCTAAACTCGTTTCCATTTTCCATCATTTGAAAGAAGCAGATTTGCATTCAAAGGGCGTCAATTATCAGACTACCTCTAAACCAAATGATGATATCCTCAGACAATTAGTTTGGCAAATTTTACATTAATTTTAAATTTTTAGCTTGATTATTATAATTTTTCATTTAAATTTGTCGGAGAATTAAACATTCTCTAATTATGAACCTATTTATTACTTGGCGTTGGCGTTTTTCTTCCTCGAAAGGGTGATTAGGCATGCCATGTATTTTAATATAAAAGCGGTTTGTCGGGTCTCCTGACAAACCGCTTTTCTTTTAAATGAAAATTTATGAAACAGGAAAAAGTACGTTTAAGAACCGTTGTATCAAGGCAACTTGCAGATTTTCTGACGCCAGTATCTCTTTATTTAAAAGTGAGGGACTCGTTTACTGATCCCGTTTTATTAGAATCTAATGATTTCAGCAGCGCTTCTGATTGTTTTTCATACATTGGTCTGCAATCTATTGCGGGTATTACCGTCGATAATGGATTAATTACACTGACGCATCCTTCCAATGGGACCGAAGAAATTCGGGTAAGCAATGAACAATCTGTCCCGTCCGTGTTAAAAGACTTTATTTCCTCTTTTGAGGTGGATAATATCGCTCATTTACCCGTTTTTAATGGTTTTTTTGGCCATGTGGGCTTCGAAGGGGTTCAGTATTTCGATACCTTTACTTTTAATCCGCAAAAGAAAAAACAGGATATACCCGACATTAGATTCTCTCTTTACAAATATATCATTGCCATTAATCATTACAAAAATGAGTTGTTTATTCTGGAAAATCTTCTCCCGGGGGAGCTTCCATCAGATGATAAACTGAAATCTCTTTTAAGTAATCAGAAAGTTCCTGAATATCCATTTTATTTAGAAGGGGGTGAGGAGAGCAATTTAACAGATGATGATTTCTTAGAATTAGTGCGTCTTGGAAAACATCATTGTCAGGTAGGCGATGTATTTCAAATTGTTTTTAGCAGACAGTTTAGTCAAAAGTTCAAAGGAGATGAATTTAATGTTTACAGGGTGCTCCGTTCCATAAATCCTTCTCCTTACTTGTTTTTCTTTGACTATGGTAGCTATAAAATCTTTGGTTCCTCCCCTGAGGCTCAAATCATTGTGAAAGAAAATAAGGCTTATATTAATCCAATTGCCGGAACCTACAAGAGGACAGGTGATATTACGGAAGATGCCCAAAGAGCCAAAGATTTAGCTATGGATCCTAAGGAAAATGCCGAGCACATCATGTTGGTAGATTTGGCGAGGAACGATTTAGGAAGGCATGCGCTACATGTGGAAGTTAAAAAACTAAAGGAAATTCAGTATTATAGCCATGTGATTCATCTGGTTTCAACGGTTGAGGGTCAATTGTCACCTGAAACAAATCCTTATCAAATATTTGCCGATACTTTTCCTGCTGGTACCCTTTCCGGTGCACCAAAATATAAAGCGATTGAATTGATTAGTCAATATGAAAATCAGGCGAGGGGCTTTTATGGAGGTGCTATTGGTTGCTTGGGATTTAATGGAGAAATTAATCAGGCCATCGTTATCAGATCATTTCTAAGCCTGAATCACACCCTTTTTTATCAGGCAGGGGCGGGTATTGTGCAGGTAAGTGATGCCGAAAGTGAGTTACAGGAGGTCAATAACAAATTGGGCGCCCTTAAAAAGGCATTGATAGAAGCGGAAAATATTGGAAACTCAGCAAAATTATTATGAAAATTTTAGTTATCGATAATTACGATTCTTTTACTTTTAATGTAGTCCAGTATTTGTGGAGCATTACTGGCATAAAGCCTGATGTAGTCAGAAATGACGCTATTACCGTAGAGGAAGTTAATCAATGGGAGGTCATAATTCTTTCTCCAGGGCCAGGTTTACCTTCAGATGCAGGAATTATGCCCGCTGTGATTAAGGAATATTTTGACAAAAAACCTATTTTAGGTATCTGTCTGGGTCACCAGGCCATTGGAGAAGCTTTTGGCGCAGAATTAGACAATTTATCTAAGGTTTTTCATGGCGTTTCATCCACTATTTCTGCTATTCAAGGAACGGATAGACTTTTTGAGGGATTACCTCCCTCTTTTGAAGTTGGTCGTTACCATAGTTGGGTGGTGAAAAATGAGGCGCTTCCTAACGTCTTGGAAGTTCTTTCTTTTGATGAGGAGGGACAGATAATGGCTATGAAACATAAGCATTTTCCAGTGTATGGGGTTCAGTTTCACCCGGAATCGATCATGACTCCCCATGGAAAGAAAATATTGGAAAATTTTTTGAATCTGATTTAATCTAAATCTTTTACGTATGAAAGAAATATTGAATAGGTTATTTGAACACGATAAATTGTCCAGGGCAGAGGCTAAGGAGGTCTTGATGAATATCGGTGCAGGAGTGTATAATGAGGTGCAAATAACCGCTTTTACTACCGCATTCAATATGAGACCTTTAACTTTAGAGGAATTACAGGGATTTAGAGATGCCCTCTTAGCTCTGTGTGTTAAGGTAGATCTTCAAGGTATGCCAACCATGGATATTGTAGGAACGGGAGGCGATAATAAAAATACATTTAATATTTCCACTTTGTCTTGTCTGGTCGTTGCTGGTGCAGGTTATAAAGTAACAAAACACGGCAGTTACGGTGTTTCTTCTGCCGTGGGTTCCTCCGATGTACTCATTCAGCTGGGCTATCCCTTTTCAAATGAGCAAGATGTTTTGTTAAGACAGTTGGAAAAAGCAAACATCTGTTTTCTGCATGCGCCGCTTTTTCATCCTGCGCTGAAAACGGTCGTTCCCGTTAGAAAACAGTTGGGCACAAAAACGTTTTTTAATATTATGGGGCCTTTGGTAAATCCGGTTCAGCCTACCCATCAAATGTATGGTACCTTTAGTCTGGAACTTCTGCGTTCCTATCAATATATCATGGAACAATCGGGAAGAAAATTCTCTATTGTCTATGCCTTAGATGGTTATGACGAAATTTCTTTGACAGGTGATATCAAATGGGTATCCAACGACAGTGAAAAATTATTGAATCCTCAACATTTTAATCTTCAAAAAATTAATGGTCAGGATCTTCATGGGGGTGAAACGCCGGAAGATGCCGCCACTATCTTTTTGTCTGTACTGGAAAATAAAGCAACCATTTCTCAGAGAAATGTTGTTTTGGCTAATGCTGGATTAGCGATTCATACCATTCATCCGGAAAAATCCTTAAACGATTGTGTGGCAGAAGCTTTGGAGAGTATTGAAAGTGGAAATGCCTTATTGACCTTAAAAAAATTACTTTCATAAATGGTAGATATCCTGACTAAAATCGTTGCTGCTAAAAAACTGGAAGTGGAAAACTTCAAAAAAAATGAAAATGAGGCTTCCCTTGCTAAATATCCTCTTTTTAATAGGTCGCCTTATTCGTTGAAGAATTTTATACTCGATGACGATAAAACAGGCATCATTGCGGAGTTTAAAAGGAAGTCTCCTTCGAAGGGCATCATAAAAGATAAGGCAAACCCCAAATTAATTACCCGTGCCTATTTTGAAAATGGTGCATCGGCTCTTTCTGTATTAACAGATTTTACTTTTTTTGGTGGTTCCGTGGAGGATTTGGCTGAAGCCAGATTATTTAATCCGCTACCCATTTTGAGAAAGGATTTTATTGTCGATGCCATTCAGATTATTGAGGCAAAAGCCATTGGTGCCGATGCCATTTTACTTATTGCAGAATGTTTGACATCTTCTGAAATTAAAATTTTTTCCAATATCGCAGCAGATTTAGGTCTGGAGGTGTTGTTAGAGGTTCATGAAAAGGAACAACTCGATAAATGGAACCCCGCCATTCATTTAGTGGGGGTAAATAATCGGAATCTTAAAACTTTTGAGGTCTCTGTTCAACATAGCTTCGACTTATTACCCTTAATGCCTGAAGAAGCAATTAAAATAGCGGAATCAGGTATAAATAATCCTGATACTTTGGTCGATTTAAAAAAGGCCGGGTTTAATGGCTTTTTAATTGGCGAATATTTTATGGCTCAGGAAGACACCCCTATGGCCGCAGCTACTTTTATGCATGATTTTTCTGACAAATGGCAACGTTTTAAGGTGAATAATGAAAACTAACGATTATCTTATTAAAGTTTGTGGCCTTACAGATCCTCATAATATTGTGGACCTAATAAAGTTGGAACCAGATATGATTGGGCTGATTTTTTATAAGAAATCACCTCGATTTGTTGATATTCTCCCTCTATCTACCTGGTTTAAGTCAAAGGGTAACAATCTTTTGGGTAATGTGAAAAAGGTTGGCGTTTTTGTGAATGAGGAGCCCTCTGAAATCATGGCGAGGTGTGTTGATTTTGATTTGCAGTTTATACAACTTCACGGAAATGAAGATACCAACTATTTAAAATCTCTAATTACTTTATTGAATGAGAATAATCTTGGGCACACTAAAATAATTAAGGCTTTTGGCGTGTCGGAATCTTTCGATTTTAAAACTTTGTCAGATTTTAACATCTTTATTTCTTATTTTTTGTTCGATACTAAGACAGAGAAAAAAGGGGGAAGTGGCTTGAAATTTCCCTGGTCAAAATTGGAGGAATATGCTTTTTCAACGCCCTTTTTATTGAGTGGTGGCATTGGTCCTCTCGATGTTGAAGAACTTAAGCGTTTAGATCATCCCAAATTGGCTGGTTTCGATGTAAATAGTAAATTTGAGATGTCTCCTGGCATGAAAAATATTTCTCTCTTACAAGTTTTTTTTAATAGTTTAAATGAATTTAGGTTAAACTCAAAATTTTTAATATGATACAATTGAGTGAAAATGGATATTATGGCTCTTTTGGAGGTGCCTATATTCCCGAAATGCTTTACCCAAACGTAAAGGAATTGCAAGAAAATTATCTGAGCATGATTTATGCCGACGATTTTCAACGTGAGTTTTATTATTTATTAAAAGACTATGTGGGAAGGCCAACCCCTTTGTATTTAGCTGAAAATCTGTCGGCGAAACACAATGCAACCATCTATCTGAAAAGAGAAGATCTTTGCCATACTGGAGCGCATAAAATTAATAATACGATTGGGCAGATTTTACTGGCAAAAAAGTTAAATAAAAAAAGAATCATAGCTGAAACCGGAGCAGGTCAACATGGTGTTGCCACTGCTACCGTTTGTGCCAGAATGGGTCTAGAGTGTATTATTTATATGGGTGCCGTCGATATTAAAAGACAGGCACCAAATGTTGCCCGCATGAAAATGCTGGGTGCCACTGTAATTTCTGCCACCTCAGGTAGTCAGACCCTTAAAGATGCTACGAATGAAGCTATCAGAGACTGGATCAATAATCCTGTTGATACGCATTATATTATTGGTTCTGTAGTTGGTCCTCATCCTTATCCTGATTTGGTGGCACGATTCCAATCGGTCATTTCTGAGGAAATGAAAAGTCAGCTACTCGAAGCTACGGGAAGGGAGAATCCCGATTTGATTATTGCCTGTGTGGGCGGTGGTAGCAATGCCGCAGGTGCCTATTATCATTATTTAAATGACCTGGATGTCAGACTTATTGCCGTTGAAGCAGCAGGTGAGGGGGTTTATTCAGGAAAATCAGCGGCTACAAGTATTCTTGGCACTGAAGGTATTATTCACGGAAGCCGTACCTTATTGATGCAAACAACGGATGGTCAAATTGTTGAGCCTCATTCAATTTCAGCTGGTCTGGATTACCCTGGCATCGGTCCCCTGCATGCTCATCTAATTACGACTGGTAGGGCAGAGGCGGTGAGTGTTACAGATGAAAACGCGCTGAAGGCTGCTTTTGAATTGTCAAGAATTGAAGGCATCATTCCCGCATTGGAAACAGCCCATGCTATTCATGCATTAGAGGATATTTCGTTTAAATCTTCCGACGTTATCGTTATTAATCTTTCTGGTAGAGGCGATAAAGATTTGAATACTTACATGGAATATCTGGATAAATATTAAAATCGAAAAAAGTGTTGAACAGATTAACAAAATTGTTTGAAAATAAACGTGAAAATTTATTAACCGTTTATTTTACAGCTGGTTATCCTAAATTAGACGATACTGAAACTATTATTTGTTCCCTGGCAGAATCAGGGGCAAATATTATTGAAATAGGCATTCCATACAGTGATCCCTTGGCTGACGGCCCTGTGATTCAGGAGAGTGGAATGGCTGCCATTGACGGTGGGATGACGCTACAAGTCCTTTTTAATCAGCTTACTGACATACGAACTAAAACGCAGGTTCCCCTCATTTTAATGGGTTACTTCAATCAGTTGTTACAATATGGGGTAGATAAATTTTTAGATGATTGTGTTAAAACGGGTATTGATGGCTTAATTATTCCTGATCTGCCCCTTATGGAATACGAACAGTTTTATAAAGATAAATTAACGCAAAGAAATATTTCAATTAGTTTTCTTATTACACCTCAAACGGAGGAGTCAAGGATTCATAAGGTAGATGCCCTTTCAACTGGATTTATCTATGTGGTATCTGATTCTTCCATTACGGGCATGAAAACAGGTATTTCAAACCACCAAATAAGTTATTTTGAACGAATAAAGTCTCTTCACTTAAGTACCCCTCAATTAATTGGCTTTGGTATAAGTGATAGAGAAAGTTATCTGACGGCTAGTAAATATGCTAATGGGGCTATTATAGGAAGTGCGTTCATCAAACATTTGAAGGATAAAAATGAGGTTGATAACGCTACCGCAGACTTTATCAACCTTATTTTAAAGCCCTGATTTTTTAATTGAACCTGAAAAGATATTTATTCTTTTTACCGTTCTCAAGAATTATATACTTATCCCTAATAAGCTGATGTAAGCTTATTAGGTCTTCTCCTGAAGTAATTTTTTCCTTGTTAAGCTTCAACGCATTGTTTTGAATGGCTCGTCGAACTTCTCCTTTAGATGATAAAATCTGACTTTCAGTGGTTAGTAAATCATTGATAGTCAGATTTTTATTTATTGCCTCAGATGAAATATCAAAAGTTGGTATTTCATTAGCAATCATCTCAAGTTCTGTTTCAGAAAGATCGATTTGATCATCGGATGGCTTATTAAAAAGTAAATCGGTAACTTTCAATACAGCTTGATAGGCATCTTTCCCATGTATTCTAACGGTTAATTCCTCTGCTAATAATAGTTTTTGTTCCCTTATGTCGAGGTCTTTTTCTCTTTTTAGAATGGTATCCTGGTCAAAAAAGGTAAAATACCTAACAAAAGTAGGAATATCTGCATCGGCGGCATTTATCCAAAATTGATAAAACCGATAAGGACTGGTCAGCTTACTATCTAACCAGATATTACCTTCTGCCGATTTTCCAAATTTTGTCCCATCCGCTTTGGTTAAAAGTGGGGTAGTCAAAGCGTAGGCCTTACCACCGATATTTCTGCGAATAAATTCAGTGCCGGAGGTTATATTGCCCCATTGGTCTGAACCGCCCATTTGTAATTTACATCCGTAATCGTTATATAAGCATTGAAAATCATAAGCTTGTAATAACTGGTAACTAAATTCGGTAAAAGAAAGGCCGTTTTCCAATCTGTTTTGAACAGAATCTTTAGAAAGCATATAATTAACGGTCAATGTTTTTCCGGCTACTCTTAGAAATTCAAGAATATTTAAATCTTTATAAAAATCCAG
>JAFMBH010000153.1 GCA_017858735.1 Bacteroidota bacterium | reverse complement strand
AGCTGTTATATTTTCTTGCTTTGGTTATTTTATTCATTGTCGTAATTTTTTAAATGCTACTTTATGTTCATCTACAAACTTTTCGAACAACGTTACATTTTCACCCTCCGGAATAATAGAGTAAACTTTTGCCTCGCTGCCGCTGAATGGTTCCATTTCGACAATTTCGTAGTTCACTTTGCTTTTTACAGGTTTTATAATTAGGGCATATTGAAATGTATTTCACCTTTAAGTAAAATTAATACATTAAATGTACGTCATAATACTTATTGATTGTTAGTATTTTGAAAATTATTTTACTTTTGAGTGAAAGAACAACGGAGGCATAACACGGATTTGGCAAAAGTGGCGGTTCAGTATGAATATTCCGGTCAAACTGAGCCACCTCAGAGTATGATTTGACGGGTTAAAAAATCAAAAAAATAACTGAACTTTTTTGAAAAAAGTTTTTCAAAGTATCATCTTTGTCAAATGGCAAGTAGTAACGTACCAAAGCAATTAAGGAGCTTGTGTCAATTACTACTTTCATTTAAGGTGTTTATCGATGTTTTCAGGTTTAATATTAAGACGTTTACAAAATTCTGACTCGCCTATTATCCCCATAATAAAAGCAGCTTGCACAGTATTTACAAAAAGTGGAGATAAAATAGGTTTTGCTGTATGTATTTTTGATACGCTACCTTCTTGAATATCTTTTTCACTCTCCTTTCTTAACTTTTCTTCGTCTTTAAGATATCTGTTTTCTAATGTTGCTCTTACAGCTTGATAATTATTAAATGAGATTTTATCATTAATTCTAAGTCGGGTAAAGAGTGCATACTCACTTAAATTTGTTCGGTTAGAAATATCCTTAATTAATTCATGATGGTAATCATTTTTAGCGGATGCTTTTTCAATGTTGGAAATAATATTATCCATTTCACCAATTAAAAAATGGTAAGCAAAATCATTGCACCATTTTTCAATTTTATCTAAACTTTCATAAGCAGAATAATCGTCTCCAATTTTCTCATCTATTTCCTCAACGTTGAGTAAATAATGGCCAAGTTCATGAATTAAGGTAAATATTTCTCTTCTATATGATTTCTGCCTTTTTAAAACAATTACATTAGGGGAGAGATAAAAGCCATTAATATTTGCTTTTTCTTTTTTTTCCAGGATTCAATAAATTCAAAAACTAAAACATTATAATCTGCAAGCTTAGTGATAATTGATTTTAAAAATCTTTTGTGATCTTTATTAAATGCAGGATAAATTTGTTTGCGAACTTCCTCTGCAACTTTTTTAGGATTATTTTTTAGGGTGTAAAATGGAAGTGTTCTTTCGTTTTTAAAATCTGCAAGTTTAGATAATGCTGAAAATCCTATTTTTTCTTCTTCAAAATGAGTTATTATTTGTTTAGCTCCGAAGCTTAATTCAGCGTTAAAGGTATCTTTTCTAAAAAAAATACTTTCTTCTTTGGATTCTTTTAAATCTTTTGGGTCAATATAATATTCTAAGCCTTTTTTGAAAAGTGAATCCACTTTTTTAAGAATACTAATTTTTATTTGATTCCCAAAAACATCTCTTTCAGAAAGAATCTTTTTTCTACCCTGGTTCAAGAAAGTCATTAAATCTTTTTCTGAAAGCTTATAGAGCTTCAGTAAGTGATTTAAACGATTGATATTAATGTTAGTAGTTGACAAGGAGAAATTTTGTATTTGAAATCAAATATATTAACTGAAGTTTCAGAGCAGATAAAAATTTTATAATCCCACAAATAAGATTATGCAGAGTTGCTTTATTAATAAGTCAAAAATGCAACTTTACAAAGTTATTAAAATTATACTTTAAAGTACGTGAATATTTAACAGATTCAAATGTTTTTAAAACAAGGGCTAAGGTAGTTTAGCTGAGCAGATATACTTCGCACAAAAACAGGGTTTCCTTATTTTCATTCCTTATTTGGGTAATTATATAGGCCAGATGGAATTATCTGCTCATTTTGCAGAGGCAGAGATAATAAGATATGAAGACGATTTTTTGTTTATCATCAATGAAAATGAAGCTGAACAGGCATTTTTAGCTAAACTGGATCAAATTTTCTTTAGATATGGAATAAGCCGGAATCATAACAAAACAGAAATTTTAAATGCCGCATCTGAGTTCAAATTTATCGGTATAACCTATAAAAAGGGAATAGTTAGTCTTGGAGAGGAAAAAATGAAACAATGGAAAATACGGGTTATAGAAGATATTAAAAAGCAGTTCAGAGATTTTGCAATCGTTAAATCTCTCCAGCCAGGCATTGAGATACCCTCAAATATAAAAATCGTAAATACCATCTGGAAGGATCACAAAAAGGGATTGAGGAGTAAAACTTACCGGCACTCTTTGAGAATTAAGGGTATAAATGAAGGAAAAGGGCTGGTTGCATGAATAATTTTGTGCTAAGGTATTCACCGACATAACAAGCTCTGTTAAGATGGTATGGTCAAAATTTGCATAAACAATATTGTGTTAACTGGGCAGTAATTATGGATGTCAAGGGACAAAAGGGAAGAGTGGCAGGGCATATCATTGATAATATTTTTTATGTTGTTTTTCTTGACAGAGAGCATAGATTTTATATTACTGAAAAAAGGCACACATAACTGATTGAATATTATACCATATTTGAGCCGCCCGATTCCGGCGCATCCGGGTTTTACAATAGTTAAATTTTACACAATCTGAATAATCCACCTTTAAAAACCATTCTTTACCCTGGTCAATTTAAACCGGCTTTGGTGGTCAATTTCAATTTCACCGGATTACAAAGCTGGATATTCAATGATTGAAATAAGAAGCCCAAAAGACTTGGTAAATTATGGAATCGACTAAAAAAGAAAAACAGTTTGACGCTGTAAAAATGATGAGAGCTTTTATAAAAAACAACTTGAAGACAGTAAGACCAAACTTATTGGACAAGAGAAATGACGGGACAAAGTACCTTAACTGTCAGATTAAATTGTAACTATATCAAATTAGATATCAATAAATCTACCAACTCATACACCGTCGTCACACTCTGCTCAAATGCATTCTCTGGGTGCTCGAATTTTGAATGTGCTTTTTTTGCATTTACGATGCCAATTTCTTTGAGTTTGTCTAGTTGCATCCACATTAGTTCGCCTTGGCTTAGACCTTTTTCCCGGAATTTGTACTCAGGCAAATGCTTCTTGAGTTTATTCTCGTAATCTTTACGTTGAATGGGTGCTGCTATTTCCATGAAATGAAAAAGCCACCATATTTCAAAGGCTTCACAGCTATAAGCGACATTCAATCCGTTATCAGCAGCTAATTTTATCGCTTTCAAAAAGTCACTTTTCGAAGTGTCGTCTTTGTCAAATGCCACCCAGTATTCATCTACATGCTTTTTGATATTGTTTTTCTGTATGATAGCCTCTTCAACAATACTGAGTGCATTTCCTCCAGTGATTGTTTTACAACGAGCCTTAAACTTTTTAAAATATCCCTCCTCCGTTTGGCCTTCAGTGAAAATCATAAAAGTTTTTCGCAGATTGCGTGCGTTCACAACCTGACGACCTTTCATCGGACTTTTATGTATTATTTTTCCTGCCATCCATTAACGATTTAAACGGTTATCGAAATCACCTAAAAATGGTAAAGATCCATATTTCCCCTTGAGATAATTCAGTTCAATATTTTCATCATTTCTAGTTGACTTTCCATCTTTTTTGAAATCAGCTAAGGAATACAAATGTGAAGCTCCAAAGGAATCTTTTTCTACAAAAAATATTTGATCTCTTCTAAAAATTTTAGCATCCAACAAGTTCGTATTATGCGAGGTGAAAATCAATTGAGCATGGTTCTTATTAATTTCTTTGTTGTGGAATAAGAGTACCAAGCGTTCGGTCAGTTCAGGATGAAGTTTTGTATCTAATTCATCAATCACCAAAACACTGCCCGTTTCTAAAACATTTAAAATGGGACCTGCAATATGCGCAAACTTTTGAGTTCCCTCTGATTCAAATAAACCGAAGTGAAATTCTTTTAATTCAGGATGTCCTTTTGAATTAATCACAAACCTTTTCGATATTAAATCATCCATGTTGCTCGGCTCAACTTCTACTGCTGAGTTTCCGACTACAGTGAATTTATTATTTTGGCCTGGTATCGAATTGATAGAAATATCCTCAATTCCGAAATCTGCAAACTTGATTAATTCAACCACCTTTTGGCTAAATTCTTTACTCTCTTTCATCCGCTTAACAGTGTAAGCTTTATAAAAGCGGTCATCAATACCCGAAATAATGTTAAAATGATAAATCCATTCTAAAAATCCTGCACAAGAAGCATCATTAAACTGTGCACCAATTGTAACCAGAAAAGCCTTGGAATGAACCATCTTTTTAGATGTCAATTCATTTAAAATCTTATTCTTTGCAGGTATCGTGAAATTTTGTTTTTTACGGTAAAATACTTCAGACTCTCGCTTATCCTTTACATACAACCATTCTTCTTCCACCCCAGAATGTAACACACTAAATCCGTAACGATAGCTTTTATCTTTCCAGAAACATTCAATTTCAAATTGTGCAGGCATCTTTGCTTTTTCGGCATCAAGTTGAAAATTTGGAATAGCGAATTCTAAACTGTCTAAGTTTTTATTTCCTGTAACAATAAAATTTCTGAAATGCTGCAAGGCCTTAATTAAATTGCTTTTCCCACTTGCATTGGCGCCGTACAAGACTGCTGTAGATAGCGTTTTAATATCCTTTGTATTTTCCACGTAGTTCTGACTGTCGTCAAACAATCGCTCTTTTTTTGCGGAAGCAATCATTGATAACTCTTGGGGCTCTTTAAAGGAAAGAACATTTTCAAAAGAGAATTTATTTATCATAAAACATCTTTTTTGTGATTGTTTCACAAATATACTTACTTATTTTCCAAAAACAAATAAATTTTCATCAAAAAAGCTAATCAATACCCAATAATGAACAATAAGGTTTTTTTACATCTACAAATACACCTGGTCTATTTATTGCTTTTCTTAAACTTTGGCGCTCTCTTCTTAGCAAGTATTCCAGCATCTCGTAGCTTCCTTCCCAAAATATCTTATTCATCTAATGTATTACATAAGATACAAATATTGCTATACTCGGGTTATTTATGACTCATTATAAAAAAATTGGAATTAATAATTCATTCAATTTGCGTGAATTTTTCCTGTTTTTTCATGCACTTTGGGAAAGATATTTAGTAAAAGCTATGGGAATAATACATTACTTTTAATAGGTCTGAAGCTAATCAAACAGATTGGAAATTCT
>JAFMBH010000152.1 GCA_017858735.1 Bacteroidota bacterium | reverse complement strand
TATCCATTTAAATTAGGTGCTAATGCGTCTGCTACATGAATAACGAATGCCAGGTTTGACAATAGGAAAATTTATCTGTATCATGGAAGGGCGAATGCAATTCGCCCCTACGATAACGGGATATAACCATGTATTTTATAGGCCAATTGAAATTACAGTGAGTAATTTTACAATAAATGTGCTTTTAGATAATGAAATAATTGTGGTTAAGTTATCACATTCATATCCTCAATCGGTTCCCTTAAATAATTTATTTCCAGCACCAAATTTTTTTACAACCGACAATGACTTGAATGACACACCTTGCAAATTGATAAGCAGTACTTTTGTTGTAAACCAACATGGCAGTTTGCATAATGTATTATATAAAAATGATATTGTTGAATTTAAATTCCAAACGAATTATCAGCCGTATTTTCTATTTAATGAGTTCAGAAGCAAAATTAGAATTTACGTTATCTTGTAATTATTTGCATCTAAACAAGATTATTCATTTTACTATCATGATTATATAAAATGAACGCTGTTATAGTAAAATTTAATAGTGTTAGGTATTATGAGTTGAAATTTACCCAGTCCATTTGGTTATGAACCAGGATTTACATGATTTTCGTGTAAACCTATTTTAGAGCAAGTCAAATCAAAGTGTCCGGTGAGCAGTTTGCTGTCAAGCTAGAACAGATTTGGGTGGAGCGTGGTTGAGTTCATCTACCTAAAAATAGGTATTGACGGCAAATTCAAACTGACCTATAAAAATGTTTTTAAATGCTGAAATATTGTTCTGTTCATAAAATAGCAACATGGCTTTTTTATACGCTAATGGGTCAACAGTACGAAATGAAAGGGGGCAGTGTTGGTAATGAATTAAGCAGGCATTACTTACAATTCTTGCCGTTCTTTTATTGCCGTCATCAAATGCTTGAATGTAGGATAATAGCACCAGCAATAGCAGTGCTTTTTCAAAAACACTTTGTTTCAAATTCACCAAGTTACACATTTGTACCATTGCGTCTTTAATTTGATGGTCATTGTCTAGT
Organism: Bacteroidota bacterium; assembly: GCA_017858735.1. Lineage (GTDB taxonomy): Bacteria > Bacteroidota > Bacteroidia > Chitinophagales > Saprospiraceae > BJGN01. The sequence continues at coordinate 4,296 of JAFMBH010000152.1, read as the reverse complement.
GGAACATAATTGGTTCCAGTAACACCCACTCTGTGATTTCGTATATTTCTATTAATGCCAAGGTCTTTAGCAAGAATGCCGTGTATATCTTCAATAGCAGATACTTTCATCGGAATTAAATAGTCGGGGTGATCAATGATAAAGTCGATTGCTGCTTTATGGTTGAGCAGCATGGTGGCTTCTTGCTGTGTTTTACCGGCTGCAGTTAGTTTATCTTTGAGTAGACATTCTGTTTCTAATAGCGAGTAGGTATTGCCCTCTATTTGCGAAGATTTCCAACTTAAATCAATCGCAAGTCGTTCTAATTCTTTTGCATATTGATTGGTGCTCAGAACATTGGTTTTCGCTTCAAATTGTTTTTGGAGCAATAGAAGTTTGTTCATTTCGTCCTGACTGAACAATTCTACCGAGGGTAAAATATCATGGATTAGATTGAAGTTGTATGAAGATTGAATTATTCTCTCGTCAATATCCTGATTGAAATATGAATCAATATCTATGGGTTTAATGATTGCGTAAGAATGGCTTAAGGCGTATTTTGTTCCTTTGCCGATACCAACTTTAGAAACATATCGTTTCTCAATGAGCTGAGTGAGGCACCTTTTTACGGTTGCATAGCCTTTAGTGACGTTTAATCCATCGAAAACATCTTTTGATGAACTTGCTGGATTATTTTCTAAATAAGCCAGGATTAAATTTTCTAGTGAGTTCATTTGTAGCTCAAATTAAGTGTATATAGAGATCATTACGTCCTAAACATGAGCTCGAAGGTAATATAAAATGCGCTGAAATTACACTTTGGGCTCAAAAAACTTCTATTTATAGCTCAAAAATCATTTGGAATGAACTTGAAATGCCTTGTATGTGAGCCTGAAATTCATAAATTAAGTTAAATTGAGTCCTGGGAGACAAGTTCGCGGACAAGTTGGATCAGATTTGGGCGGATTACACAGCGGGCTTTTTCCAATGATAGTAAAGGCAAGTAGATATGTTTCTTGACTGACAATAATCCCTTACTGATAAAGAAGATTTCTCGTAATCCTCTACAAATTTCCGTCGCTGACTTTCTGTGTAAACCTGTCTCATTTTTGGACAGACGGATACAAACCACCTACAATCGACAATAAGCTTACATATCCTCCAATCCCCATGCAAAGTACGCCATTTCGTATTCAGAAATTTTAGGATATAGTGCCAAAAGTTGTCCCATTTTGAGCTGAAGAGCGGAAAGTCTTATCTTTTGTTTATTTCTTTTTATTTCAGCCACTGTTATCTTTTTTTCTAGTTCGTTTACAGCTATAAAATCGATCTCTATTTCACCTTTCCTATCCCAATAACCGCCAATGTTAGTAAAAGCCTCTGTTTCCATAGCTTGAGTTTTGAAATATTTCTCCAACATTATTCCGGTAAAAGTATCATAATCTCGATCAATAACCGTTTTAAGCTGTTGGTGCGCTCCTATTTCTATCATGTGACTGTATTTATAAATGAATCGAAACCAGAAAGTCAAAAAATTATCTTCCAGCACATACTTCACCTGCTTGGTTTTACTTTCCCTAAAAATAGGCGTTGCTTTTTTGATTAAGTGATAATCGTTTTCCATTTTGGTTAAATAACCCCCTATTTCTTTGTTTAAGCTATTTTCAATTTCGCTTCTACTGTTTTTACCATTAGCTATAGATGAGAGAATACTAAAGTAAATGGCATAATCCTTCCCAAATTCTTCAATCAACATGTTTTTTCCTTCGTTGATGAAAATTGAATTTTCAGCCGTAATATAAGCAATCATTTTTTCTTTGTTATGAGCGTTGTTGTCCATCAATAATTGAACATACTTAGCTACACCTCCTGTGAAACTATACAGCGCTAGTAAATCGTCAGCTTTATAGCTCGGGTTATAATCCGCCAGTATTGTTTTTAATGTTTGTGTATCAAAGGCTTTCAGATGAATATAATGTTGAGCGCGACCAAAAAGCGGTTCTTTATTGTTTTGGAAGATTTTGTGCATCAATGAGAAAACAGATCCAGAAACAATTAGATTCAATTTACTCGTCGTGTGACTCAAATCCCAAATCTTTTGCATATCGCTATATATGGAAGAATTGATGGAGAAAAATTCTTGAAACTCGTCAATGACTAAGGTGATTTTTTGAGATTTCGACAATTCACTCAGGTACTCAAACAACAGAGAAAAAGATTGAATTTCTCCTAAAATGGGAATCTTTAATTTTTCATGCAATTCCCTTTGAAAATCTTTGCATAAAAGGATTTCAGACTTTCTTGCTACAAAAAAATACAGAATCGTTTTTTCTTCCAATGCTTTAAGTATAAGTTGTGTTTTGCCGATTCTTCTTCTACCTGTGATAACTGTGAATTGAGCATTTGTATCACTCTTAATCTCAATTTCTTTGAGAAGTTTGATTTCGGATACTCTATTGTAAAATTTCATTTCTGTATATGTTTAAAAAATAATAGTTCCGAAATGCTTGTTTCGGAAATGCAAATTTATAAAATATATTTGTTAAAACGCCATTATGACTTTGATGTTGTCAAAAACGGAACAGGTTACAAATTTGATTGATGCATCCTTTCTGAAAGACAGGATTAAGCGAAGCTACCTGCAAGCGAATCAGCTGAAGTTTAAAAATTTGCGTGAATGAAAAATCGAAATACTATTAACGCTGATAATCAGTAACTTACATGGTGCGCAATTTGGTGCGCAGTTGAAACCTAACTAACTGATAATCAAAAAATAAAAAAGCCAATAATTAGTGGGGTACAGAATATTGGTTTTACAGGTAAAATTTATCCTTAACACTCGGTTCTGAATCAGGATTTACAGGATTTTGAGGATTATAGATAACTTCTTCGGTTTGGAGGTAATGGTTTGTAGGGGCTACTTGCATTCGCCCTTTTTTAACCATTCATCATTTTTTATTCCATGATGAATAAAAAACATCGTAGAAATTTGGATTAAGTAAACTAATTAGTTAACTTTGTTTTTATGGCAAGAGAAATCATTTTTTTCGGTGAGCGGGTAACTGATTTTTATAAATCTCAGGATTCAAAAGTTCAGTTGAAAATTGAATATGTTTTGGATCTAGTTCGTTTTGAATGGCAAGTTCCAATCAAGTTCTTTAAAAAACTAGAAAGTACGAATGGAATTTATGAAGTGAGAGTAATTGCATCACAAAAAAGCATTCGAATCTTTTGTTTTCAGGATGAAGGAACATTGGTGGTTTTAACTAATGCGTTCGTTAAGAAAACGCAAAAGACGCTGAAAAATGAAATTAAACTTGCAGAGCGTTTAAAAATTGAATATTTAAAACAGAAAGAAGATGGAAAACGTTAAAACATTCGATCAACTTCTTGATGAGAAGTACGGAAAGAAAGGGAACATTGAAAGAGATCGGTTTGATGCTAGTTCGCTTGCTTTTAGATTAGGCGTAATGTTGAAAGAAGCGCGTGTTGAAGCGAAATTGACGCAAGAAGAACTTGCAGAGAAAACGGGCACGAAAAAAAGTTATATTTCTAGAATAGAACGTGGATCTAGTGATATCCAAATTTCTACTTATTATAAGTTAATTGAAATCGGTTTAGGAAAACAGCTTAACATTTCCATTGGTTAAAGGCATATTGTTCCGGAAATAGGGAAATTTACCTGTATCATGGGAGAGCGAATGCCATTTGCCTCTACAGCAATTCGCCCCTACGATAACGGGACACCCAAATTAAATAGGTTTTACAGGTAAAATTTATCCCGAACATTTGGTTTTGAAGCAGGATTTACTGGATTTTGAGGATGACAGAAAACAGCTTTGGTTTGGTGGTATGAATAACGAATGCCATTGTTCCAAAGACAGGTTTGTGGTAAGAAGTCCCGCCCTTTGTGTAGCACCCAAAACGCTGGCACTATAAAAACACTCTCTTCCGGAGTAAGTCTAACGGAAAAACTTGTCTAAGAAAAAATAAATACTTACTTTTGACGTTAGTAGCATAAATCAGAATTAATGATCAAGCGTTTTGGCGATAAAGAATGCGAGAAAATTTGGAATGGTATTCGGTCGAAAAAATTGCCAAACGAGATTCAAGATGTTGCGCGTCGAAAATTAAGGATAATCAATAACGCTCAGGATGTTAATGATCTTCGCATTCCTCCCGCTAACAAACTCGAGAAGTTAAAAGGTGCTTTGCAAGAATACTATAGTATTCGGATTAACAATCAATGGCGAATCATCTTTAAATGGATCAATAATGATGCTTACGAAATAAGTATTGTAGATTATCATAAATAAA
>JAFMBH010000056.1 GCA_017858735.1 Bacteroidota bacterium | reverse complement strand
ACCCCCAATTCCCTTTCTAATATGGGTGCAAGAACTTCTTCTTTTCCATGTTTTGTGGCAATAACAAGGCGTCTTCCTTCAAACATTTATTCCTGTTTTTTATCAGCCTGCCGACTAAAATTTCTTATCCCTGTTACAAACAAAAGAAATGCGATGGAGGCAAGTAAATTTGTTTGAATAGCGTCTTTGGTAAAAAACGCAATAATAAACAGGAATATGAATAAGCTCAAAATCAAATAAAATTTAATTGTTAACTTTGTCATGATTTTATTTTTTTGTGATGCAAAATTGTTATGTTTAATTCATAACTTTTTATTTATATTTACAATCATTTACATAAACATTATTTATGAATTATACTCTCAATCAATTGCAGATATTTCTTAAAATAGTGCAAACACAGAGCGTAACAAGGGCCGCTGAGGAACTTCACCTTACCCAACCTGCTGTTTCTATACAACTTAAAAACTTTCAAGAACAGTTTGATATACCTTTAACTGAGGTTATTGGAAGAAGGATTTACATAACGGCCTTTGGGCGTGAAGTTGCTGAGTCGGTTGAAAATATTTTAGAGCAGGTGCAGGCTATCAATTTTAAAACCATGGCCTACAGGGGACAATTATCTGGTCGGTTAACCATCTCAACGGTTTCAACTGGTAAATATATTTTACCCTATTTTTTATCTTCCTTTTTAACAATGCATCCTGGTATTGAACTAATTATGGATGTTACCAATAAAAATAAAGTGGTTGATAGTATGAATTCCAATGAGGTTGATTTTGCCTTGGTCTCCTTATTGCCAAAAACCATTCAAACAGATCAACTGGATATACTTCAGAATAAGTTATTTTTTGTTGGAAAGACCAAAATTTACCTTGAAAAGGAGCAAACTTTAAAAGATTTATTTAATAATTTACCTTTAATTTATAGAGAGCAAGGGTCTGGAACCAGGAAAATTATGGAAAAGTTTATTGAGCGAAATAATATTAGAGTAACAAAAAAAATGGAGCTTACCTCAGATGAAGCCGTAAAACAGGCTATTCTTGCAGGATTTGGTTTTTCTATTATGCCATTAATAGGTATAAAAAGGGAGTTATTAAATAATGAGCTTCATATTATTCCATTACCTGGTTTACCTATTATTTCAACCTGGCAATTAATATGGCTTAAAGGGAAGAAACATGGCCCAATTTCTATTTCACTCATTAAACATATAGAAAAAGAAAAGGAAAAGATTGTAAACGAGGTATTTTCCTGGCATGAAAACTATTAAAAAAGGGCCCAATCGAAATTGAGGCCCTTTTCTCTAAAAAGCATTAATTTGTCAGCCAAAAAATTTTAATTTTCCTGGGAGTAATTTATTTATTTAACGGTCATAATACCATTCATCAATCTCCAATGCCCGGGAAAAGTACATATATAAGGATAATCCCCTGGTTTTAATGGCGCTGTAAATCTTAATCTGACCGTTTGATCCGGGTTAACCAGCGCGGTTGCAAAAAGAATTTCCGGCATTTCAGGTACATAATTATTGGTAGCGCCGTTTGGATCGGTAATCATCTTATCAGCTGCCTTTCCTATTTTTTCCAACGATTTAGGTTTCCCTATAACTAAATTATGTTGCATGGCATCAGGATTTTCGAATACGATCTCTACCGTTTTACCAGCAGAAACGGTAAAGGATTTCAGGTCATATTGCATCATTTCCCGTAGGGATTTAATTTTAACAATCTGCACATTAGGATCATTCATCTCCTCCTTTTTCAATATATCCCAGGCTTGCATTAGTCTTGTTAACCGATCTTTATTAACTCCGGAAACAGAGGCAAGCAACTCATTTAAAAAAGGAATTGACTCCTTTGGAACCACCGTTTTTTTCCTATAATTCCAACCTTCACTGACGGCTTTCAATATGGCATCGAACCCATTAGCATCTAATTTTTTTGCTTTCTGCAAATAAGCAATCACGGTATTTACGTCGGCTAAAGATGCATGAGATTTCACACTTTTTGCCAAAACAAACTGAGGCATCGTCTGTGCCAGAACGAATGAAACCTTTTTAGTCAGGGCATTATTATTTTCCAGACTTTCCAGTATTGAATTATCCTTATCAACACTGACTGAAATATTATAATCACCGGCAAATTCACCGGCAAATGAAATGTTTCCAGACCATGGACCATTGGTATTTTTAGTAATAGTAACCGTTTCGCCTGGCTTTACTCCTTCAGCATGCACCTGACTCACTAAATCAATAACTTGTCCCTTTCCTGAAAAACGAATATTAAGGGCTAAAACTGTTCCTTTGGGCACGGCGACATCCCCTTGATTTGTCACTTCGATAGAAACGTTAATCCTGTCTCTTGGCGCAGGATTAGCAGGTTCAAATTTGATATTATTAATAATTAAATCAGGTTTATTCTGATTTGATACCGCTGTTTTTTTAGCATCTACTGGCTTATCCATAGTAGCAGCGTGATGATGCGCAGTATGTTCAGTTGTCTTTTCAGCTGTTTTTTTAGCTGATAATGTGACCTGATCGTCAAAAATCTTATTAAGTAAATCTACATTTTTTCCAATAATACAAGCATAGGCATCGGGAATCCAACGATCGTCGATGTCCTTAGAATTTTCCAATGCATTGAGGACAAACGATTTAGCTTTTTCATCTAACGGCATTTTACTTAAAGCCAATAACGTGTTCAGGACTACGAGCGGTTCCTTATCTTCCATTAATTTATTATCTATAAGATAATTCGCCATTTCACTGGTAGCGGGCAGCATTTGTAAAATGGTTTTTCTAACCCCGTGGCAAGGATGTTTCAATGCTTTAAGCAAGGCATCCATAACATTTCCTTCCATGGCATTTAGTCCATGCAACACCCAAAGAGCATGAATGGCCGGTGCATTAATCCCAATTTCATCTACTGAAAAATCATTAACCAAGGTCAATAAATCAGGAACAATATCCTTATTATTTCTCTCTACCAATAAACGCTGGGCATGGCTGCGCCAAAACATATTGGTATTTTTCAGAGCCTGCACCAACGCTGCGGGGTTATTCATTGACAACGAAAGAGGTGAATAAGAAGGGGCGTCATTGTGCTGCACACGGTAAATACGACCGTGGGTATAATCCCTTAATTCGGTTTCGTACGCATTTCCCTGACCCATAATAAATCCGTCAGGTCTTGGATTATGCTGAATGATGAAGCTATACCAATCTGCGACCCAAACGGCACCATCGGGACCCACCTCAGCAAAAACAGGAGAAAACCATTCATCGGCACCTGCCATCAGATTGAATCCTTCCGTATCATTAAAATTAGTTCCTTTTTTCGTTAAAATATTCTGGTGTAAAACGTGTCCGGTAGGTTCAGCCACGAAAGCTATATTATTCCAATATTTTTTAGGAAATGAGCGGGCAGTGTAAACATTATGTCCAGCTGCGGCGGTATAACCACCAAATACATCTACTTGCCTTACTTTTGGCGTAATGGTTTTCATATCCTTATGGGTATCGGTACTTCTACTTCCATTATCTATACCATAAGCAGACGGATAAAAATGATTTGGAATAGCCATATACCAACCGTGGGCGTTATTTGCGGTAGATCCGAAAACATCCCCTGTTTCATTAAAGCCCAGGCCCCAGGTATTATTGGACGTATTGGTCATAAATTCAAGTTTAGTTCCATCGGGTTTAAAGCGGAAAAAGCCCTGAGCAAAACGGATAGTATCCTTACTCTCACCAACTACCCCTTTAAATCCGGAGTACCCAATAGCGCCCCAAAGCCAATTATCAAAACCATAATGCAGATTTGATGGCCCAGCATGGGTGTCAAAGGTACCAAAGCCAGTAAACAAGACTTTTTTCACATCTGCCTTATCATCGCCGTCGGTATCTTTTAGAAAAATCATATCAGGTGCCTGACAAACGACGAGACCGCCGTTACTAAAAACCATTCCTGTAGGAATACTTAGGCCATCGGCAAAACGGGTAAATTTATCTGCTTTTCCGTCTTTATTAGTGTCTTCACAAATCAGTATATAATCGCTTCCCCCGGCATCCTTTCTTTCATTGGGATAATCTTTGGTAATGAGAACGAACATTCTCCCCTTTTCATCCCAGGAAAAAGCAATAGGATGAACTACATCAGGTTCAGCGGCAAATAGTTCCATGTTGAAATCCATTGGCACCTGAATATGTTTTCTACTCTCTTCCGGAGAAAGTGGATCTTGTCTGTATTGGGTACCTTCTCTTTTCTCATAATTGGGTAATTTAGCCTCCCGATATACAAAAGGAGCTGGTTTCAAGGCAGTATGAGCCGCTTTTGCGTCGTCATTCACTGCCCAAAGGATACCCCGATAGATCAGTTCCTGAAAATCGGTATTTTGCCAGGTGCGTTCATCATGACCATAAGCGGTATAAAAAACACGCCCTTTCCCATACTGACGGGTCCAGGTATAAGGTTCCGTTTTAACCCCTGGTTTATCTTTAAACTGATCGGCTTTAATTTCCCGTTCCGCCAGGACATTATTATCGTCCTGAAAGTGATCATGCAAATAGGTCTCATCGACCACCTTAAATGGACGGAGGCCTTTCATTATAAAATGATCGGGTTGAATAATTTTTGCCTCAATGGAATCCATGGTATGTCTCCAAAATTGCCCACCGACCATTTTAACATATTCAGCTGAATTTCTAAAGCAATAGGAAGCACAATGGATGGGTAAAATGCCTTTTCCACTGGAGACATAAGCCAATAAATCCTTTTCTAAATGCGGGGGAATACTATCCCAATTGGCAAAAATGAGTAAGGCGTCATATTTATTAAGATTTTTTAATGTCAAATCTTCTAATTGATCTGTATAGGTAAAATTCACCCCTTTATCACCCAGGGCTGCCATAATAGAAGGTAGGCGTTCCATTGGTTTATGGTGCCCATTATCGCCCAGGAACAGGATTTCTAAGCGTCTGGCAGACTGACCCATTGCGGTAAAGGCGGACAAAACCAGTGCGAGAAAGAATATTTTTTTCATAAAAATGTTATTTGACAATTAAAAACATGCTAGTTAAAGACGGATTAAACATCAGGAAAAGGCCGCTTTAAAATCGGGTAATTTAATGATTTCGCCTCCACGCAAAGCGGATTCATGAGCCAGGATACCGACGGAAGTCCAGTTGGCTGATTCCCAAGCATTGGGGAATGGATCTCTGTCTTCAATCAAGGCCATTAAAAATTCATGCACCAAATGTGGATGAGATCCGCCGTGACCAGCACCCTGGGTAAAACTAAGGTGAGTATTTTCCGCTAAATCATAAACCCCTTGGGTGGTGAAATTCTGTATTTCCTCAGGTAGCAAATGGGCAAAATCGGGTACTTGAACTCTTTCCGGAATTTCATGCTCTTCCTTTTTCGCGGTATGAATGACGGCATCCTCCCCTTCGATAAGAGGCCATTCAAACGATTTTTTCGTGCCATAAACCTCAAAACTTTCCCTATACTGACGAGCCAGGTCAAAAAGAGAGCGATACACATAAGCACTTAAATCACTGTCTTTAAACTTAATATGTGCCGATTCCACTGAAAAAGGGGAATGATGAATATCCGCAAGTTCCTTTCTGATCGTTCCTGAACCGAAACAGGACACATAGTCCGCTTCTAATTTTAATAAACCTGCCACGGGCCCAACGCAATGGGTCGCGTAATGCATGGGAGGAAGGCCAGGCCAATAATCGGGCCAGCCATCCATATCCTGTTGATGGGAAGCTTTTAAAAATTGAATTTTACCCAACTCACCTTTTTCGTATAAATCCTTGACAAACAAAAACTCCCTGCTATAGACGACCGTTTCCATCATCATATACTTTTTCCCAGTTGCTTTGGACAATTTGACAATTTCCATACAATCTTCCACGGAGGTAGCCATTGGAACGGTACAAGCGACATGTTTACCAGCCTTTAAGGCCTTAATAGTTTGTTCCGCATGATTTGGAATAGGCGAATTAATATGAACGGCGTCAATTTCAGGATCCTTCAACAATTCGTCATAATCATCATACCTTTTTTCAATCCGGAACGCATCGCCCAATTTATTCAGATTTTCCTTATTTCGCTGACAAATGGCATACATATTAGCGTGCGGGTGTCGTTGATAAATGGGAATAAATTCCGATCCAAAGCCAAGACCTACAATCGCAATGTTAATTTTTTTCATGAAAATAGGATTTTAGGTGTTTTTAAAAATGTTCAGGTGTGTTGTTAAAAAAGGGTTTTAGGTGTTTATATGTTGGGATTACAGACCCAAATTCTTTAAATACGCTATACTATCGGCCATTAACTGGTACTCAGATTCAAACATTGGACGCCAGATATTTGCTGCTGCCAGTTTCATACTAAAGGCCTCTATACTGACCATTCCCTGATAATTGATATCAACCAGGGTTTTTATAATGGATTCAAAATCGATATGTCCTTTACCCAGGGTACCTCTATCATTTTCTGAAAGTTGCACATGAATCAAATGATTTGCACACGATTTAATGGCATTTTCAATATTTTTCTCCTCAATATTTGCATGAAAAGTATCAAACATAATATTACAATGGGGATGATTCACCTCTTCCACAAATCTCAACATTTCATCTGTACAGGTAAAAAGGTACGATTCAAAGCGATTTAGGTATTCAACACCAAGGGTAATATCCTTTTCAGCGGCATAATCAGCGAGTGTACGAATATGATGAATGCCGTATTGCCATTCCTCTTTGGTTGCAGGTTTGCCGGAAAAAACACCTAAAGCGGAATGAAATGGACCGGAAAGGTATTTTGCACCAATTATTTCTGCGCAATCAATAGCTTTTAGATTATTTTCAAGGGCGTGCTTTCTCATTTCAGGAGAGGAACTTAAGGGATTTGCATCAGGGCCATTAATGGCCACAGCAAGTCTTTCCAGCCCCAGTTCATCCAACTTATCGCGCCAAATTAGCCAATCCTGACTATTCAAATTATATATGGGAACCTCAACGCCATCAAAACCCAACGATTTGATTTGTTCGAGCACAGGAAAAAGAGAATCGTTTATTTCTGTTCCCCAAAGCAGGAGATTCATCCCAATCTTCATTTTTTTTATTCAAATATAAGATCTAAATATCAATCAAAATACGTTTTTTTTTACCAATATTTACTGTATTTTGATGTTTATTCCAATTATTCTACATAATATTGTCAATATTTAGTTAAAATGAAGCCACTTTTAGAAAAATCAATTGAAAGTCTGAATCAATCTTTTCTTGTAAAAAAACTGCAGGAACCCTTTTTTGATCCAAACTGGCATTTTCATCCGCACTATCAATTATTCACTGTTATAAAAGGGACAGGAACAAGATTTATAGGAGACGATATCAGGCATTTCGAGGAAGGCGACACAGTGTTTTTAGGACCAAACATGCCCCATCTTTGGCGAAGTGACCGCAACTATTTTGAGAAAGAATCTCAACTTCAAACAGAGGGGATTGTGGTATATTTCAAGGAAGATTTTCTGGGTACTGATTTTTTTGAAAAACCTGAAATGTTTGACATCAAAAGCTTTTTAAAAAATAGTGAGCGAGGTCTTGATATCACGGGTAAAATGGGTGCAGAAATAGTGATTGATTTAAACGAATTATTGGGATTAACTGGATTTGAAGGGATATCAAAACTCCTAAATATACTACATAAACTATCTGTCACAAATGATTATCAATACATTTCCAGTTCAAATTACACCAATACGCATAAAATATCTGAAACGGAAAGGATGCGAATAGTTCACGAATATGTATTGAAACACTTTAAAGAAAACATTAATTTGTCCACCGTAGCGAGCCTTTCCAACATGACAGAAGCTGCGTTCTGCAGGTATTTCAAAAGCAGGACCAATAAGACATTTTCCGATTTTGTAAAAGAAATACGCATTGGTAATGCCTGTAAAATATTACAGGATGAGAATAAATCCATTTCACAAACCTGTTATGAAAGTGGGTATAACACGGTATCGAATTTCAACAACCAATTCAAATCGTTGAAAGGGGTAAGTCCCCTTCAGTACCAGAAATTATATCGGCGAACGTAGGGGTAAAACTGATGGGGGGGGGTGTATAACAATAATGATTTTGAATCAGGATATACAGGAAAGAGCAAGTTTTTTAGTATGTGGAAGGTTAATTTCCAGATTATTCCTGTAATTTGACGTTTTGAATCAGGATTTACAGGATTAAATATAACGTCTCCGGTTTGGGTGGAAAGATTATTTATAAACGGTGTTTTCATTGCCAGGCCTCTCGTCGATGCGTTACGCATCGTCATTTAATTGGCAGGTGGCAATATAAAATTCACTTCTATCACCTGGATTTTGAATCAGGATTTACAGGATTTCCAGGATTAACTATAACGTCTCCGGTTTGGGAGGAAGGTTATTATTAAACGGTGATTTCATTTTAAATCCTTTCGCCGATGCGTTACGCATCGGCGAAAAAAAGGGCATAAAGTAATCCTCTACGAAAACCAATTATACCCATGCCGAAGCCGTCCTCTGTAATCCTGAAAATCCTGAAAATCCTGATTCAAAACCAAGTGAAAAGGGTAAATTTTACAAGTAAAGCCTGTCTATCATCCGTGAAATAGTGTAATCCTTAAAATCCGTGATTCAAAAACAAGGGACCTCTCTGCCTTTTCGGTTTTTTATTCCTATTTTTGATTCTGACCAACCCAATACAAATTAAAAAGCTGAAATGGAACGCATTTTTTTAACAAAAGACTATTCTATATCCAACATTATTAAAGGTGGATGGCATTTGTCCGGTGGACATGGACCTGTCAATGAAGCTGAGGCTATTCAAGACATGCGTTCCTTCGTGGAAGCTGGTATCACCACCTTTGATTGTGCCGATATTTATACCGGTGTGGAGGAACTGATTGGTAAATTCTTACGCACCGAACACGATGCTTTTGTCTCTGGAAATCTGGATGCTGTCCAGATTCATACCAAATATGTGCCGGATTATGACGTATTGGGCACCATAAAAAAATCAGATACGGAAGCAATTATAGATCGGTCTTTAAAAAGATTAGGCGTCGAACAACTGGATTTGGTCCAGTTTGCCTGGTGGGATTATCAATTTCCCTCTTATGTCGAGACCGCTATGCATTTACATGAATTGCAGCTGGCTGGAAAAATCAGACATATTGGTGTGACTAATTTCGATGCAGCTCATTTAAAAGAGATACTGGATGCCGGTGTACCCATTATTGCCAATCAGGTGCAATATTCCGTATTCGATCATAGACCCGAAAAGGATATGAATCCACTGGCCAGGGAGGCTGGCTTTCATTATCTATGCTATGGCGTTATTGCCGGAGGATTTTTGAGTGACCGATACCTGAACACTTCATCGCCTTCCGAACCTTTGGAAAATCGATCTCTTACAAAATACAGACTCATCATTGAGGAATATGGTGGTTATGACCTTTTTCAATCTTTACTCGCAAAACTGCATGAAATAGCAGAGAAGCATAAAGTAGGGATTGCCGAAGTTGCCGCCAGATATATCCTTCAGAAACCTCAGGTGGGTGGCATCATCATTGGCGCACGAAACCGGAATCATCTGGAAAAATTATTAAAAATCGAATCTTTTACCTTAGATCAAGCTGATATTTCTGCCATTGAAGAGGTTACCAAAAAGTCAACTGGTCCTGCTGGTCCCGTTTACGATTTGGAAAGAGATAAAAATGGGCCTCATGGTGCCATTATGCGCTACAATCTGAATGGACAAAATGCGAAGAGGTAATGACGGAAAAGGAAACTTTAAATAAGGAAAATTTATCGTTCTACGGCGGAACAATAGGCGCCATTTTACCCTTTGTTGTATTTGCCACAGGCGTTGTTTTCCTCGCACTCTCAGGTGCACCCGATGAACGCGGATTTTGGCCCATACTCATTGCAGCCCTAACCATAGGCATGTTACTGGCCAAAGATAGAAAGGTTTACAGTGAAACGGTTATTCATGGAATGGCTCAGCCCATCGTCATGATAATGTTGACTGCCTGGATGTTAGCTTCAACCATCGGAGTATTGATGTCTGAAACGGGTTTTGTCAATGCCTTGCTTTGGGTTGCGAGCCAGTTACAATTATCGGCAGCCGGATTTACCGCCGTCACCTTTATCATTTGTTGTTTGATATCCCTCTCTACCGGTTCCAGTTTTGCCACCATACTCATTGGAGGACCCTTACTTTATCCGGCAGGAGGACTTTTAGGTGCCGATTTACCCCTACTTGCCGGCGCTATTTTAGCGGGAGCAACCTTTGGCGATTTTTTTGCTCCCATTTCAGATACCACCATTGCCAGTGCATTAAGCCAGGAAGCACCCATCGGTGCAACGGTTAAAAGTAGGCTTCGATTTATAATACCATTGGCCATCATTGTATTACCCATTTATTATTTTTTAAGTAAAGCCTATTCAGGAAATATTTCCAACGGAGAACAATTAACGGGTGACCCGGCCGGACTTCCCATGTTCTTCATTCCCGCGTTTATTATTTACCTGTTTCTAAAAGGTAAACATTTATTGCACGGATTATTATTTGGTCTCCTGGCAGGAGTAATTCTTGGTTGGGGACTTGGTTTATTGCCAGTAACAAAAATCATATCTTTAGATTTGGAGAATTTCCGTGCCCAAAGCTTTATCATCGAAGGCATCAACAGAGCCACAGGCATCAGTTTTTTCACCATCCTTCTTATGGGTCTTGTAGAAACATTTAAAGGAAGTGGATTAATTGACCGCTTAGTTCAATGGGCTGCAAATCATAGCCATAACCCGCGGCAAGCAGAAAGCTGGATAGCTGCGGCCGGAAGTATAGCTGTTCTCCTAACCACGCATAGCATTGTAGCGATACTAATGGTGGCTGATTTTACGCGACAAACAGGGGAAAAACAGGGGATTGATCCTGTCAGAAGAGCGAATTTACTAAGTATGGTGGTATGCGTTTTCCCCTTCCTTCTACCCTATTTCATTCCAGTTATTTTAATGGCCAATACAACTAATAGTGGAAAACCATTTGATATTGCAGCCGTTTCTCCTTTACAAGCTGGCTTGCATAATTTCATTTCCTGGGGTCTGGCTATTATCACTATCGGCTCTCTTATGTGGAAAAAGAATAAACAATAATAAAATGAGTGAAACCAATACTTTAAGGTCTGACCAGTTTGAACTTTATGATTTACGCATAGTTGTGGAACAAATTAACGGACACTGTACATGCAACATGAATATCGGGGACTGTTTTTACCTTCGTGGGGGTAAATTATCCATGCCCGACAAAGCTGATTTCTGCCTGTATGCCCTACAATCAGCCATTCCACTTTTACCCGCAAAACAAAGAAAAAATCACCCAGCAGACTGGATGGAAACCGATGCGCGTGTAACTTGTCCTGACCCTGCCTGTGGTCTCATTTTAAGGATTGACAGGGAAGAAATACGGGTACTAAATCATGACGATGTAAGCCCCATTCCCTGGGAGGAAGAATAATCTACCTTGAGGAAAGTTTAAACTTTATTTACCATTTGTTATTATTAGTTGACATTTCTAATCACCAAATGTCATGAAAGCGATAAAGAAGGGAGATTTACCGGAAAAAATATGTGCTACCTGTAACAGGCCCTTTTTCTGGCGTAAAAAATGGGAGAAAAATTGGTTGGAAGTAAAATATTGTAGTCAAAAATGCAGCCTTAATAAAACTAAAAATGCCTGATACTGGAATTGTTTTCCCACATCAACTATTTGAACGTAGTGAAATTATAGATCAATGCCAAACCATTTTTCTCATAGAAGAATGGCTTTTTTTTCGGCAATATCGTTTCCATAAAAAGAAGATTGCTTTCCACAGAGCAAGCATGAAATTTCACCAATCTTACTTAGAAAGTCTAAATAAGAAGGTCATTTATATCGATTCCTTTAATGAACTAAGTGATATTCGGCAGTTAATAGCGCATCTACCTTCCTTAAATATCAGGGAACTGTCCTATATTGACCCTACAGACTATTTGTTAGCGCGAAGGATAAACACAGCGGCGGAGAAAAACGAAGTAGTTCTGACCTCCTTTTCTTCTCCTCTTTTTCTAAATACGTCCGACGAAAACAAACAGTATTTCGCAGATAAAAAGCGGTTTTTTCAGACAGATTTCTACATTCATCAGCGAAAGAAAAGGAAAATACTGGTGGATGATTTTTCAAAACCTATTGGTGGTAAGTGGTCTTTTGACGATGAAAACCGATTGAAATATCCAAAAGGGAAAACACCCCCAAAAACTACTTTTGAACGCACGAATTCATTTCACGAGGAGGCTATCATTTATACAAATGCTAATTTTTCAAGCCATTATGGTGAAATAGATCCCAAATATTTATTCCCTGTCACCTACGAAGAGAGTAAAAAATGGTTACAGGAATTCTTTCAAACCAGATTTGAAGAATTTGGTAAATACGAGGACGCCATTGTCCATAATGAAAAATGGTTACATCATAGCCTATTGACTCCCTTGTTAAATGTTGGTTTACTAAGCCCTTCTTTTGTTATTGATGAAACCTTAAAATATGCCGCTGAACATCAGATTCCCCAAAATTCTCTGGAGGGTTTTATTCGTCAGATTGTAGGCTGGCGGGAATTCATCAGGGCGGTTTATGAATTAAAAGGAACCGAAGAACGAACTAAAAACTTTTGGGGCTTTAAACGGAAAATTCCAGAAACTTTCTGGAAAGGGGAAACGGGAATTTTACCCATTGACCTGACCATAAAAAAAGTATTGGAAACGGGTTATTGCCATCATATAGAAAGACTGATGGTTCTGGGTAACTTTATGCTCCTCTGCGAGTTTGACCCAGAAGAGGTTTATCGCTGGTTTATGGAGCTCTTTATTGACTCCTTTGACTGGGTTATGGTGCCAAATGTCTATGGTATGAGTCAATTTGCAGACGGTGGTATCATGTCCACAAAACCCTACATCAGCGGAAGTAATTATTTAATGAAAATGAGTGATTATCCTAAAGGGGATTGGCAGCCAGTGTGGGATAGCTTATTCTGGCATTTTATGGATAAACAACGGGCGTTTTTTCTGGGAAATCCAAGATTAGGCATGTTAGTAAGGACCTTTGATAAAATGTCGGACGAGAAAAAGGAAGAACATCTAACAAAAGCTGATTTTTATTTAAATAGTTTATAAATATTATCATATAGAATTAGTTAAAGTTCATCGTACTTTGTCCCTACTTTTGTTCTAACCAATTTATGCCCTCATTTTTTACGTAAAAGAACCATTTTATGGATTTAAAAAACATTCAAACGGAGATTGATGCCAGTTATTTATATAAACAGCTAAGCATCGCAGAAAAGGATTTAAATGTAGCCCAAGTTTTTGCACAGATGAGTGACATAGAACTGAGTCATGCTGTGGCCTTTGCCAAAAAATTTAATTTAAATGCAGATCAACTTCCAAAACCATCAGGCAGGGCGAGAATCCTGAATAAAATTGGAGAAATCATTGGTTACGATTATGTATTAGGCGTATTGCTTGATACGGAGAAAAGTATATCATCGGCCGTACAACACGCCCGAAAAAATACGAATACTCAAAGCTCCATTTCAGATACGGCGCATGTAACTATCTTGAAAAATATATTAAATAATCACAAACACATTTCCAGTGATAATGTAGTAAGATTTGAGAAAAAACACCGATCTGTGGGTGGAAATGCCTTAAGAGCAGCTGTTTTAGGTGGAAATGACGGCTTGGTTTCCAATTTCAGTCTTGTTATGGGTATCGCGGGAGCAACCAGTGGCCAATCGGAAGTTTTACTGGCTGGCTTAGCCGGACTATTAGCCGGTGCATTATCTATGGCATTGGGTGAATGGATATCGGTGAAAAGTTCCCAGGAATTATATGAAAATCAGATGGATTTAGAAATGGAAGAACTGGAAACAAATCCAGAGGGGGAAGAAAAGGAACTTGCTCTGATTTACATAACGAAAGGGATTCCAGAAGCCCAGGCCATTCAAATGGCTAAAGAAATCATGTTAGATAAAGGTCAGGCACACGAAATATTGGTCAGGGAAGAACTGGGTATAAACGTCGATGAAATGAAAGGTTCAGCGATGGAGGCAGCCGTCACTTCTTTTGTTTTATTCGCTGTTGGCGCTATATTACCCGTTATTCCTTTCTTTTTTGTAGGTGGTATGATGGCCATCCTTTTCAGTGCCACTTTAAGTGCTATAGGATTATTTATTATCGGTGCAGCTATCACTTTATTTACAGGTAAAAATGTACTTTTTTCGGGATTCAGACAAGTTGCCTTCGGATTGATTGCCGCCGCAATAACTTTTGGTATTGGTCATTTTATCGGAATTTCCATAGCAGGTTAACAGTCAATACATGCAAGAATACAACGAACTTCCCACGGCAAAATCAAAAAATATAGGTCAGATTGCCCTCGAGGTGTTTAAAGAACCTATGTTTATCTTATTATTGGTTTGTAGTAGTATTTATCTGTTATTAGGTGATTATACGGAAGGTATTATGTTGTCAGCCTCCATTTTGATCATTATTTTCATCACCTTTTACCAATATCAAAAAACGGAAAGAGCCATTGAATCTCTGCGACAGTTATCGTCACCAAAAACGATGGTCATTAGAAATGGAGAGACGGTTAAAATCCCTGGTAGAGAGATTGTTATCGGTGATATTGTACTTATAAATGAAGGAGATCGCATACCTGCCGATGGTATTTTGATTCATGGTACAAATCTTTCCGTCGATGAATCTATGCTTACGGGTGAGTCCATTCCCGTATCAAAAGATACCCTGGCATACGAAGGTAGCTCGCAAGTTTTTAGCGGTACTTTGGTCGTTCAAGGAAGCGGTAAATTGGAGGTAAATGCCATTGGCATTCACACTGAATTCGGAAAAATCGGCAAATCCTTACAACAAATTGTTCAAGACCCTACCCGTTTGCAAAAAGAAATGAAGGTTCTCATTAGAAATCTGTTCATCATTGGAGGATTTTTAAGTGTTTTAGTCGTCATTGCCTTTTACCTGACTAGAGGAGATTTTATCGCTTCCCTGTTATCCGGTCTGGCATCTGCCATGGCCATACTTCCCGAGGAATTTCCCGTTGTGCTAACTATCTTTCTGGCTATTGGCGCATGGAGATTATCCCAGCAAAATGTCCTGACCCGAAAACCCTCTGCTATTGAGACCTTAGGTTCAGCCACCGTTTTGTGTAGTGATAAAACAGGTACGATTACACAAAATAACATGGTATTATCTACCTTAATTAAGGAGCATTTTATCATTGAAAAAAATGAATTTGAGGAAAATATAGAAAATATTGAGGGGCTTATTTTTACCTCCATTCTGGCTAGTCCCCCTGAGAGTATGTGGATATTTGTGACGCCAGGGGCCAAAGGGAGATTTTGGGGGAATCGACCCTGAAGGGGTCGCATGTTTATATGAAAAAGGGAGGCTATCTTTTTAGACAGCCTCCCTTTTTTGTTAAATGGAAGAAAGATATTCTACCAAATCCCTTATTTCCCGTTTTGATAAAACGGATCCCATGGCCGGCATGGCAGAAGGGAAATTTTCTCTACTTTTTATCCTTGAAATAGGTACTCTTAATGGTTCGGCTGCAGAAGTTTTCAATAAAAGCTCCTCTGCATTTTCCCTCATCAAAACACCACTCACTTCCTGTCCGTCGGCCAAAACAAGGGACACCATACCAAATCCGGGCGCAATACGAGCACTTGGCTCAATCAAAGACTGGAGAATTTGCTCGCGAGTCAATGATTTACCAATATCTTTTAAATTTGGGCCTACTATACTTCCTCCATCACCAATGGCATGACAGCGAATGCATTGAGCTGCCGAATTATTGAGAAAAATATTTCTTCCTTCTCTAACATTGCCACCAAAGAGCGCGTCATTATACTGATCTGTTTCAGACCCTTTACCTTTAATTTTGTCAACTTTCGCCAATAAATCATTATCTTTTGTAGCCTCTACCGACTCTATCAGATCAAGTTTTACGTTAGGAGAAAGTTTAGCCTCTGCCATTTTATCAATTAATTCTGACAAAACAACGCGGGTATTATCAATAGGCATTTGGCTCAATACCTTAAAAACTTGTTGTTGCTCTTGAAAACTACCATTTTCAAAAACAGGATTTACAATCAGGGAAAGGCCTTCCTTACTAACATTAAGTTTATTTATAAGGCCCAATGCGGTTGTTCTCACTGTTTTGTCCTTATCGCTAATCCCTTTTTTTACTAAATCTGCAATCGATGTATATTTTAAATTTGCCAAAGAGGTAATGGTCGCAACCCGGACTTCAGGACTTTCTGATGCATTAAAAATACTTGCCAGTGATTCGTTATAGTCTGCAATATTAAGTTCCGACAATAATTTCACAGAAGAGATTAAAACAGCGGGATTATTACTTTGCAAGAAGCTCACCATTTTATTTTTGATTTTTGCATTGACCAATGCGGCATCGCGCACTAATTCACCACGAAATCTTCCATCCACTCTATCGAGTACAGAAGGATTCGCCCAAGTACCAATGACAGATAGCGCCTCAGCTTTCAATTCTTCCGGGATATTTTCCTTTTCAGCATAAGCAATGAGCAGATCCAGCTCCTTTTCACCCCCTACTCTCAAACAAGCATTGATGGCACGTCTGATTAACGGTTCATTATTAAAACGGGATTGTCCCAACATATTGGCCAGGGCAGGTAATGCAGAAACGATGGACAAATCGTCATTAATAGCCCTTGCTGCTTCAGTAACGATGTATTCATCCTCGTCATTTAAAAAAGAAGCCATTTCCTTATGACTCCATTTTCTAAGAACCAAAACTGCCAATAAGCGAAGCGATTTATTTGCATTTGATTTCAACTGTAAGATAGGTTCCACCTCCCCGATTCTGCTTAGCGCTAAAACGGCGGCATGTCTCAAATAAACATCCTCATCTTTATTTTTCTCTACCATGGTTAAAATGGCGTTAATTGCCTTTTTATCTTTCATTCGACCAATGGCTTGAGTGGCAAAAAAACTTACGCGCGGATTTGAGTGATTAATTAGCGTGATAATTTTATCATTTGCAGCAGCAAAACGAACGTCCCCCAATGTTTTTAGGGTTTGTGCAATAATTTCCTGATCAGCATCATTTAGCAGGGAGATAAGTGATGAAGCGGCATTTACATCTTTTTGAGCGAATTGACCTATGCCCCAAATGGCATGAATGCGCGCCAGTTGATTTTTCCTATCTCCAATTACCTGTTTAAGTATTTCCAAACCCTTAGCGCCACGAGCGACCAATTCAAATTGCGCTTTAAGTCTGATCCTGTAATCCTCGAAAGCTAAAAGACTTGCCAGTTGGGATTCAGCTAATTTATTGAAACGTTGAGTCATCCATTTTTTTGTCTCTAAACGTTTTGCGGCAAAAGCATCATCTGTTGATTTAACATCAATTTTCCAGATTCGTCCATAATTTTTGGTATCCCAGCCAGTAACCCAATCGGCAGCGTATAGAGCACCGTCAATACCAAAACGAATACCAGTTGGCAGGATACCTGTAGTTAACATTTTTTCACCATCCAGGACAAAAGAGGCACCCTTAGGTTTCAGGCCAAAGGACCATATATGAGACCCGGAAGCATTTCCAACAAATTCAACCAGGAAGAATTTATTCAAATATTCTTTCCCCAAAGCGGTTCCAGGATTATACACCATTCCTGTAGGGCCATTATGAAAATTTTGAATGGGAGGAATGATATAGGCAGCTTGTCCTTCCCAACGGGCGGTATAAAGTTTCTCCTTCATCCATACATTATATCCATTATTCCGGGGATCGGTATATTTTCCATATTGCCAGTTGGAACGCCAACCTGAATCACTGCCATCGACCAAATGCACCAATCTTTCGCTCTCCCCCTGATGATCGCCATCATTATCAGAAGAAATTAGATTACCATATTCATCGAAAACGAACTCATGATCATTTCTGATACCATGCGCTACGACTTCGAAATCGGTACCATCCGGATTTGAACGGACTAACACTCCTTCATTGGGATATTCGTGTTTCACACCCGCTTTATCTACGATATTTGCGCCAATATCACCAATTTGCCAATAAATTTTACCATCCGGGCCTTGAATTACCCCCGACATACCGTGGGCACCAAAACCAATATGAACGGCATAACCATGGCTAATTGATTCTTTGGACTCATAAAATCCATCTTTATTTTTATCCGTCAAACGCCACATATCAGGACCAGTGCACCAAAATGCATCATCCTCTCTGACGAGAACACCACCTGCAACATCGGTAATTTCCTCACTTGGACCGACGAAAACCTTTGTAGATGTTTCAGCGACACCATCGCCATCTTTGTCTTCGACCCGCCAGATTTCATCTTTTTCAACGGTCAAATCTTTCCAATCATGGCTTCCATCCTCATTTAAATCTTTCAGCCATTTATTTTTTTCTGAATTTTCAGGGGCAAATGTTTTCCTTAAAAAAGCACGTCGATCTTCGACAGATTGCAAGCTAATGGATGCCGTCATCCAGTCTCTATGACCTCGAATATCGAATTCAGAATTTTTCTGACGAACGGCACGGGTGATGTAAGCCCGACCCAGGTTGTCAATTTCCAGGGAAACCGGATCTGGAGAAAGGGAATCTGATGCCCATAAATCCATTTTAAGGCCATCAGCCAATTGAATGGAAGATTTATCCAATACTTGCTTCGTTTTTTGACTGATAAATCCATTATCTAGCCTGATAATGTCCAGATTTTTAACATTCAAGCAAGAAATGAAACCAAGCAATAAAAGAAAAAAAGCACTTTTGCGAAAAAAAATGGTCATAATAAATAGGATTTAGGTTTAAGTACTACAAGTTAAAAATAAAAACCTAAATCCAACTTTTTATTTTTTTGCTAAAGAAACCTTCCAGGCACCTCTGAATTCACCTATTTTATAATCGAGCGCCTTATCGGAAGGATACAATTCTTTAATTTTACTAAGTGTAGGAGCGTCTATATCTTTCGCTTCCCCATGACATTTCAAACAAGTAGGCATACCAATACGAATAGGTGAATAATAAATGGAGGCATTTTTATTTTGATAATACTTAATATTCCCCTTTGATAGTGCCTTTAAAGCGACCAGGTCTTTTTTCGATGGTTTATTCATCGGATTCCTGTATTTTTCTGAAACGCGGGTGATAGAAACACCATGAATATTTGAGATACTGTCCAGCAAAGGAAGGGCGTTTTCATTACAAAAAGTAATGGCATGAGGTGCTCCATGCTCCGAAATTTTCTGGGAAACTGTTTTTACCAGGGTTTGCAGACTAATGCCAACTATATTTTCTGCCAGAGAAATGGGGATTTCATTTTGACTATCTTTTCCTTTGTTGAGGGAAGAATTACAGGAAATGAGGGTAATCATAAAAAAGGCGATGGATAAAACCTTACCCCAATGACCCAGAAAATTAAAACGTAGGAACATACTTTTCATTTTTATATAAAGATCAAAAAAAGGATTAGAAACTAAAGTAATATGAATCACATAAGGCATTAAACATCCTTTTATTAAAATGGCAACTATTCAGAAAATCTATTGTTAGAGATAAAAAATAATCTATGAATCGCCGGTATTTTACCCTATTTATCCTTTCTAATCTGTTTTTTCTAGCAAATGGAAACGCTCAGGCCATCCCCATGACCTTTCATAATGGCTCCTTGAAATCAATACCTTTACAAATACCAGGTGTAATGAACCCCAATTTATCTCCCTTATCGGATAGCGGAGTTACATTGGAGGTAGGGCAAAAAGTATTTTACTTTCCAATTGGTAAAAAAGGCAAAAAAGAATTACTTTTTGAAGTAGATGGCACGTTCAAAAAAGATACCATTCTTCAAATTCATGAGATGATTAGACAAAAGAAGCAGCTTTCCGAATAAATTTCTAAAATATCCTCCGGCACCTACTTTCTTAATTGGTTAAAATCTGATTTTTATTCTCCAACAACTTTTTTAATTGAATGTAAGATACATCTTGAATGGCGCATTTTTCATCAATAGCCAAACAAGCGGCAACAGCTGCCGATTGCCCGAGAATCATAAATACGGGTTCCATACGAATGGAGCCATACGCAATATGGCTGCTGGAAACACAAACAGGAACAAACAGATTGGTACATTCCTCTTTTTTGGGAACAATGGAACCATAGGAAATACGATATGGCCCTGGCGGTTTAACCCCAATATCTCCCTCATTCTGGACATATCCCTCCGAAGTGACATATCGTTGGGTATTATGAGAATCGATATGATAAGATCCCATTCCAATGGATTCAGGGGTTTCAATTCTTTGCATCACATCATGTTCTGTCGTAATATAATCACCAATCATTCGTCGCGACTCCCTAACATAAATTTGGTGTGGCCAATGATTATTATCTTTAAACTCGTCTTTAGCAAGACCATAGGATGCCATCTTCGTTCGAATAGCATCGGGAACACGGGGATCATTGGCAACAAACCATAATAAGCCCGCCTGATAATCATAATGTTGCTTAATGATTTCCGCGCGTCGCTGATAATCAGCTTCCGGATAATCATAATTCATACCAATAAAATCAGAGCTGAAGGCTCCATGATTATTTGTATCCGTTTTTTTATTGGGCAGAACATCGAACTTACTGAACCAATCATTCCTGCCCGTATTAAATTCCCTTAGCAATAACTCATATTTGGAGGCATCATAATTGTCAGGTTTTGGAAATGCCACACTATTTTCTGGATGATTAGTCATACACATTCTAAAACAATAAGCCTGAATTTTTTTGTCCGCAGCACCAAATTCACCAGGAGGTTCTGCTGAAATGTATGGAAGTAATCCGCTAGACGGATCATCCTTGATTTTATAGGGTGAAATGTTAGATTTAAAATGATGATCATGTTGAAAAACACCCGTTTGGACCCCATTAAACGTTTCGTTATACTTTGCGTTACCTTCCCTACCTACATGATAGTTAATTCCGGCAGCTGCCATTAAATCACCTTCATAAGTGGCATCAATAAACATTTTACCTTTAAAAACCTTACCTGAAAGTGTTGAAAAAGAAATAATATTTCCCTTCTTTTTTACCACCCCCATTTTTCTATCCAGCCATTCACCCCGAAGAACCTTAATATTATTTTCTCGTACAAAATCCTCAAAAACCTTTTCTGCAACATACGGCTCAAACAGCCACATAGTGCGAAATTCACCATCCATAGCGACAGTTCCTTGACCTTTATTGCCAAAATCACTTTGATTTTGCCAGTTCCATGCAGCATCATCCTTATAATGCAGCCAGACCCTATGATAAAATTCACGAGAAAGTCCGTCGATAACTGCCTTATTTCCGGTATCTGTAAATCCCAATCCACCTGAAGTCAGGCCACCGAGATGTTGATCGGGGGAAACAATCAATACCGTTTTACCGGACTTCACCACTTCCACAGCGGCGATGATAGCCGCAGAAGTACCCCCATAAATAATAATATCAGCAGTATAAACCTCCTTGATTTCGGGTTGATTGTTTTTAATAATCCTACCAGCATCGGTGATTGACAGAAAGGTAAAAGCTGCAATAAAAATCAATATCCAATTTTTCATCATTGACGGAGCGTTTTAAAAATACATGTATAAATGTATGGAAAAAAGGCGGATAATTCATGGAAAATTTGGGTGGGGGGCGGTGTATAGTTTGAATCAGGATTTACGGACGAATAGGGCGTTGGTTTAAATTTGGGTGAATGGCAGCGTAAATTTTTGAATCAGGATTTACAGGATTTCGAGGATTAACTATAACGTCTCTGGTTTGGGTGGGAAGGTTATTATTAAACGGTGTATTCATTACTAAGCCTCTCGCCGATGTGTAACACATCGGCGAAAAGGATGATGAAAATTAACTAATCTACGGATAACCCATTACACTAAACTGCAAACGTCCTCAGTAATCCTCGAAATCCTGTAAATCCTGATTCAAAAATAATTGATAGCGGGTAAATTTTATATTAAAAACCTATCGGGGAGATTTTTTTACCGTAATTAGGCAAATGCATCTGTATCATGATAGGGCAAATGCCATTCGCCACTACATGGCATAAATGATGATTTCCTTGTTGTTTACTATGTGTACTTCCCGGCGGATTCGGTCTTCCCATGATAATTCTGCCGCGCTTTTCTTCTCGAGAAATACCATATATCCTGTTTTCTGACCTAATCTATCCAGGTAACGTGCTAATTGTTCAATACCCTCTGGCTCTGACCATTTATCATGGTGCATTTTTATTTCGATCGTAATGACCTGTTCTTTCCAAAAAACAACCAGATCTGTCCGTCCATTTCCTGCTGCCATTTCCCTTTCGATGCGTCCTCCCCCATTAATGACCCGTTGTAAAAAAGCCATCAACATTAGCTGGTGTCCTGCCTCCTTGTATTGATATCTGTCAATCCACGATTCAGCGTTGCGTTGATAAAATTTGGTGAATGCGTCCAGTAATTTGTCCATATTCAGCGTACCTTCAATATTCAGGTACCAAATCGTCTGGGCAATATCTTGATTAATACCAACAGAAAAGCCAATGGTTAAAATACGAGTTATAATTTCTCTGTATATCGGATTAGCAAATTGGATGGGATTTCCCGTGCTGATAATGCCCAAATCGCGGCAATATCGGATAGCATCATCTGCACCATCAAAAGCAGGGGAATCACCCGTGATGATGCTCATGATAATAGGTCGCACACGGGGATCATCTATCTTGTCCGCTAAGCTATCCAGATGGGTTTGACGCTGTTCTATGAGCCTCTCCTTCGCCAGTTCAATCAAGTCCAGAGTGATTTCGAGAGAATAATCATTCTTTAAAATTTCCCTTACTACCTCATTGGCTAGTGCGTTCGTCAGCCAGGGTTGGCCGCCAGAATAGTCGTATAACTTTTCCAGTACCTCTTCAGAAAAAACCTGACCAGTATCCTGGGTGTGTTGATCCAATAATACACGTACTTCTTCCTTTGAAAATGCGGGTAGAAAAAAAGATTTTGCTTTTATGTTAAATGGCGAAC
>JAFMBH010000055.1 GCA_017858735.1 Bacteroidota bacterium | reverse complement strand
GCCAATTGATCGGCATCTCTCTTTTCCATTTTCCTGATTAATATGTTCATAAAGAGATGAGTATTAGCCACTATAAATTATTTTGTTTTCAGTATCCTGTCTGGATATAAGAGATAAAAACGTTCAAAAACACTTTACAATAATACGATAAAATATATTCTTTTATCCATTGACAACTTTATAAAATTTACTTAAAAAAAAGATGATATTCCAATGAATGAAATGAATGCCTCATTTTTTGAGGAATACGTAAAAAATATATATGATAACCAGAAAAGTGCACCGATTAATATAAAATTTTCCATATCTGTTGTAAAAACCTTTCTCAAAAAACTAGAAAAATCAACAGGACAAAACCTACCACCTAATTTTTACCATCTTTTGTTTCTATAAGTGCCATGTCGGCACTGTTGAACAAAGCATTTTTGTTAATAAATCTAACCCTGTTTATATATTGCTCATAGCCATGAATAAAAACATATTCAATTGATTTTGCTCTATTCTATTTGTTTTCACTGGGTATTAAAACAATAAATTTCCCTCTAAACTTTTAAAAGGTAATTTGCCAAATATCCAACATCGACCATATTTTGGTCAATTTTTTGTTTGATAATACCCCTACCTTCCGATATTAAAATATTCATCCAGATTTTTTTAATCGTTAGGTGCAATATTGAACAGCGTTTTATGTTGAACCCAAAGGTAAAGAGTGCTATTTTACGGTGTCTTTCTGCATAAATACATATTTTTTTGTTAAAAATGGTCCTTTTTGCTTCGGACTACTTTTTTTCTTCTAGTTAAAAGACTAAGTTCACCCCTATGACGGTTGACCAGAATCCTGAACAAAATTA
This sequence comes from Bacteroidota bacterium, assembly GCA_017858735.1. GTDB lineage: Bacteria > Bacteroidota > Bacteroidia > Chitinophagales > Saprospiraceae > BJGN01. Next base: position 22,457 of record JAFMBH010000055.1, on the reverse strand, counting down.
GGAATCATTCCATTAATAAACTCCACGAGTTACTATAATAAGGCAATATGCAAGACATCGAAGCGGTATATGTAAATATCACCGTGTAATGTATTAATTGACGGTTGCCGTAGGGGCGAATTGAATTCGCCCTTTTTTTCGTAGAATCCCCGTTTCCATTATTGGGTAAATCTTCCTATATACATTAATGTGTTAATGATTTTTGCCGAGAATTGGTAAATTTTCCTGTATAATAAAAGGGCGAATTCAATTCGCCCCTACATATTATTGGTGTTCAAACAATGAATTTCATTTTTAACTTTACATACTATATAAATATATAATTTATTAAAAGCTCACATTCTAGTCAATCACTGGCACTATAAGACCGGAATGTACAATTTATTTTCAACCAGATTGGGCTGGGAAACGATATTAGTATACAACAAAGAAGTGGTGCTGAAAAAAATATTCTTTGAAAAAATAAAAAAATTCAATCAGGGCTTACCACAAAAAGCGTAAGGAGAAGCCTTGGACAAACAAAATGAAGGAGGCAGAACAAAACCTCAATGGATTTTAGTAAAGAATTAGATAAGCTTAGTAAAGGATTTAGTAAAGATTTGTCATTAAATATATGGTAAACAACGTTTTAGCTATGTATAATATGAATTAAGCTAGAAAGGGTTAAACCAGCTTTTAGTTAACTTTAGCAAACAAAACATTAAAAAAGGGCTGCATTCAAGCCGCAAATGCAACATAACTGGTTATTAAAATCGCTTCGGATTAGGTTGGTCAATTTTGCCAGCTTACACAGTGGTAAAAAAGTAAGATTAACCTCATTTTAATTTGGTACATTTACTTATGACGATAATACTTTTATTCGTTGCAAAAATTAGACTATCTTTTTGCTGAAAGCACAACTTTAGAAAAAAATTTAGGAATATTTAAATGGATTGAAGTATGAGTAACTTGGAAATCAATAATGGTAATACTGATTTAATAAGCGCCATCAGCTTGCTTATTGAGCAAAGCCAAAATCATATTGCCACCCAGGCAAATAGTGCACTTACACATTTATTTTGGCAAATTGGTAAACGAATTAATGATGAAATACTGCAAAACAAACGTGCAGATTATGGGAAATAGATTGTAGTAACAGTGTCGCAACAAATAGAAACAAAATATGGAAGGAGTTTTTCTGATAGGAATTTGCGAAGAATGATGCAATTTGCTACTGTTTTTAATGATTTCAAGATTGTGACACCACTGGCTACACAATTGAGTTGGTCCCATTTTATTGAGTTATTTCCACTCAAAACGGATGAAGCAAGAATTTTTTATGCAAAAAAAGCCATTGAAGAATCTTGGGGCAAAAGAACCCTAAAACAGCAAATTGAACGAAAAGCGTTTGAACGAAACGAAATAGCCAATACTCAAATGAGTACGTTTAAGTCTGAATTATTAAACACCTTTAAAGACCCCTACATTTTAGATTTTCTAAACCTCAAGAACACCTATTTTGAGCAAGATTTAGAACGAGCCATTTTACAAGAATTAGAAACGTTTATTCTGGAATTGGGTAAAGGGTTCGCTTTTATGGAACGCCAAAAACGAATGATTATTGATGGCGATGATTTTTACTTAGATCTATTGTTTTATAACCGGAAACTAAAACGCCTGGTAGCTATTGAACTAAAATTGGGCAAGTTTGAAGCGGCGCATAAAGGACAAATGGAATTATATTTAAAATGGCTGAGCAAATATGAAAAAACCGAAGGCGAAAACGAACCCATTGGCTTGATCCTTTGTGCCGAAAGCAATAAAGAACAAATAGAATTATTAGAAATACACAAAGACGGCATCATGGTAGCTGAGTATTGGACAGAAATGCCAAGCAAACAAGTACTGCAACAAAAGCTGCACCAGCTATTAATAGAAGCCAAAGAACGCATCGCCAGAAATACTTTAAACGCCTAATATTGCCACCGCTAACGAATGGAATCAACCATTAGATTTCCTGGGAATAGTCGATTGCAATACATTAAGATCAAAAAATGGGTGGAAGATTTAAGAAAAGGAACAGACCTTATAGGTTTTAATGCACTCCCATGGGGGGGGGGTAGAGAGGTTGATGTTAATTTTAATCCTTTCATTAATATTGTAACCATAGGCTACCACTCTAAATCCAAGGGTTTTTCCCTTCGTTGCGTCAAAAATAGATATTTGAAAACATGCCAGGGATGAAAGGAGGTTATCAGCATTTTAATATAAATAATAAAATATGTATTTTATTATAAATCATTTATTTATAATGTTATTTTCCTGATTAATATGTTCATAAAGATTCATTTTTATTAAAAAATCCAAAAGCCAACGGCAAAACCGGCGGTAGCCAGCAGAAAAGCGAGGAGGGCATAAGGTAATTGACTGAAAGAATGTGTCGTTGGTGAACATTCCGTACTGGATGCCGTCAATATTGTACAATCGGAAAAAAAACTGGCATTACTACCAAATACTCCGGCGGAAAGGACAGAACCCACCATTAAAAATGGATTGATATTCAGCGCCATACTTAAAGGAATGACAATGGGTAAAGCCACCGTATATAAGCCCCAGGAGGAACAGGTGGTGTAAGAAATGAAGGCCAGCAAGACAAATAAACTGGCAGGCAACAAAAATGGTGGAAAATTTCCCTTTACCTCCGCTATCACATAAGGCGTCAATCCCATTTCATCACCGATTGTCTTTAAAAAAAAGGAAAGACTTAAAATGGCTAATGGCAAAATCATTTCCTTGAAACCCAGCAAAGCCTGATTACTGATATGGTCGTAAGTCATCACTTTTCTAAAAAAATACCAGGCGATAGTTAAGACAAAGGCCAGAGCAGCTCCTTGCAGGGCATCGCCTTTCAATAGAAGTGTACCTCCGATAAGGACAAACATTGGAAAAATAAAATCGATAGGCTTAACCTTTGCTGGCTGTATATGATTCAAATCTGTTGTGATATCCACAGTAGATACAGCCATTTCCGCCGCTTTCATTTTACCGAACAGCGGAATGATTCCTAAAGCAACGAGGAAGGATACCAAAAGGGCGAAAAGCGCATAAAAATTAAATGGAATGGTAGCGGCAAAGCCCCATAAACCTTGTCCAACCGGAACTAACTTATTGTCTTCCAATAATTTGGAGGTAAATACGCCCCATGTTGATAAAGGAATAATGGCACAGACTGGGGCAGCCGTAGTATTAACCAAATAAGCAAGTAAAGGCCTTGAAATGCCAAATTTATCCGTGATATTCCTCATACTTACCCCTGTACTTAATGCACTCAGATAGTCGTCAGGAAAAACAAATAAGCCTGTAAACCAGGTGGTCAACAATGCCGATTTCCGGGTTTTAATAAAACGCAACAGATAATTCCCAAAAGCGACGGCACTGCCGCTGGCGACAATAAGTTGAATGAGCATTCCGTAAATGCCACAAACTAAAATCACCCAGATAAGGGAAGGATTTGCCATGGTTTCGGAAAGTAAGGAAAGGAAATTCCCCGGGAATTGTTTCCAATCTATCATGATCGAACCAACGATGCAACCAATAAACAAAGACTCTAAAGACCTTCTGCTAAAGATGCCAAAAAGAACGACAATAAGAGGAGGCACGAGGCTTAATATTCCAAATTCCATTATAAATTTCCTATGCTAATGAGTTTTTTATCCATATATTCCAACAGTCCTTCTGCACCCGATTCATACCCGATGCCACTTTCCTTCCAGCCCCCAAAAGGAGCCTCTGTCGCCTGAGGCAACCATTCATTTACTCCGATGATACCCGCGTCGAGCTTTTCCGAAAAATAAATGGCTTTATTCAAATTTTCAGTCATCACATAAGCAGCCAATCCAAAAGGAACATCATTGGCCAGTTCAATGGCTTCCTCATCGGTTTCAAAAGGAGTAACTATCATCACCGGCCCAAAAACCTCAGCCTTTTGAAAATGATGATTTTTATTCGCTTCTATCAAGCATGGGGACATAAAGAAGCCTTTTCCGGGTAATTTTTCTCCACCACAATGAATTTTAGCCCCCTCCCCTTTTGCTTTTTCAATGAATTTCATTACACCCTCCCTGTGATTTCCATGGATGAGCGGCCCCATCTGAGTTTCTTCATCCAGCCCATTTCCCACATGAATCCTATTTATTTCCTGGGTTGCGGTGGCCACAAAATCATCAAAAATAGACTGATGAATAAAAAAACGCTGAGGAGCAATACAAACCTGGCCGGCATTTCTAAATTTACCTTTGACACTTTCCTTAGCGGCATAGATCGGATCCATATCCTGACAAATGATAGCAGGGGCATTTCCCCCCATTTCCAGGGCCAAACGGGTATTGGTTATATTTGAACCTTGAATAAGTAATTTACCAACGTCCGTACTTCCTGTAAAACTGATTTTCCTGACCTTGGGATGTTCAAGAAAAAGGGTCCCCGCTATTTTTGCCTCTCCATGCACAAAATTGGCAACCCCTTGTGGGATTCCAGCTTCATGCAAAGCCGACATAATATGCATGGCCGTCAAAGGGGTATGTTCTGAAGAACGGGCAACGAGGGTACAACCAGCTGCTAAAATGGCCGCCCAGCAACGGGCGGGATTATAGGCAGGAAAATTCCAGGCAGTAATGGCTCCCACCACACCCAATGGCTGATAAATGACGGACATCCGCTTATTTGTCCGAAAAGAAGGAATAGTTCGACCATAACAACGCTTCCCCTCCTCTGCAAACCATTCAAAAAGGTTGGCCGCCACGCCAATTTCCGCTTTAGCCTCCGCTAAAGGTTTTCCTGATTCCAGCACCATATCATGAGCAATCACCTCGGTTTTTTCCCTGATAATCCGTGCCGTAGTTTTGAGTATTTCAGCCCTAAAGTAAGGCGATTTTGACTGCCAACTATCCCAGGAACGGATAGCCGCTGAGATGGCCAGGCGATAATCATCGGCATTACCAAAAGGCAAATCAGCTATTTTCTCCTCCGACGCCGGATTGATTAACGGTTTGGTTTGATCGGACAACGCATTTACCCAATCGCCATCGATATAATTTTTTCTCATATTAATGAATCAAAAGCCCTTTCAATAATATCAAATCCCCTAAATAATTGCTCATCGGTAATTACCAATGGACTTAAAATACGAATATAATTTCCATTTACCCCCGCACTAATGAGAATCAGGCCATTTTCATTAGCGAAGTTTAATATTTTTTTTGTAAGATCTGTTGCCGGTTTTTTATCTGCATCAACCAGTTCGATGGCCAGCATAGCGCCAAGGCCATGTATGGCGCTTATCGTTTGAGGAAATTTCACTTTAAGCCTTTCAAAAAACGATTTCACCTTAGTTCCGACTTGAAGGCCCAGATTATTTATATCTATTTCCTCCATATAGTCAATGGTTGCCAAAGCAGCTGCGGCACAGACCGGATTTCCCGGATAGGTTCCACCGATAGTGGAAGGAGCAGCGGCGTCCATCACATGAGCTTTACCCATAACACAACCAATGGGCATACCACCGCCCATAGATTTTGCCCAGGTAGAAAGATCTGGAATCACGTTATAATGTTCATAAGCAGCCCATTTTCCCGTTCGTCCGAAACCAGACTGGACCTCATCGAGAATGAGCATAATGCCATATTTATCGCAAATTTCCCTTAATCCCTTCAGATAAGTGGGCGAAACAACATGAAAACCGCCCTCCCCTTGCACTGGTTCCAGGATAATAGCCGCCACCTGACTGGCTGCAATGCCCTGATTAAAATAACTTTCAAGATATGCCAGGTGCTTTTTTCCAAATTCCGATTCAGAGATTGTTTCAATATGCTCCTGATAGTATGGAAAGGGAATTCGATAGACTTCGGGAGCATAAGGGCCACAATGTAGTTTATATCCCACTTTGGAAGTCAGCGTCATGGCCATCATAGACCGACCATGAAAAGCACCCTCAAAAGCAATAATTGCAGATCTGCCAGTGGCTTGTCTGGCTATTTTAATGGCATTTTCAACAGCTTCAGCCCCAGTATTGGTCAGCATCACCTTCGTTTCCGGACCATGAGGCAAAATGGAAACCAATTTTTCAGCCAGGGAAAGATAAGGCTCATAAATAGCTACGTTGAAACAAGTATGAATCAAGGTAGCGGCTTGATCCTGAATAGCTTTAACCACTTTTTCAGGACAATGTCCTGCATTCATCACGCCAATACCTCCGGCAAAATCAATCAATTCCCTTCCGTCAGCATCCCAAACCGATGCACCTTTAGCCACTTTTGCGGAAGCAGGACTAAAAATACCTAATCCCTTTGGCACGACAGCTGCCCTTCTTTGATATAAAAGATCTGTGTTCGAATGATTTGTCATGATTGATTTCTTACCAGGTTTAAAGCAGGCTGACCTATTTTAAATACTTTAAAATACATGTTCGTTTTTGTTTCAAAGACCCCTTCAATCTTTTGAATAGACAGGAGTACCTCACTCAAATGCGGGGTATCCCGGCACAACAAATTGGCTTCCAGGTCATAGATACCCGTTGTCATTGCCAGGAAGCTAATCTCTTCCAATCGGGCAATTTTTTGTGCTACCTCCTCCACCAGATTCACAGGTTTTACGGAAATAAGTAACTGAGCATAAGCGTGAAAGCCCACTTTTTCAGGATCCACTCTACCCGTAATTTGCAAGGTCTTATCCTCAATTAATCTGGTAACCCTATTTCTTACTGTGCCCACGGAAACGCCCAGTTCCTCCGCTAATTCTGTAAATGATTTTCGTCCATCTTTTTGAAGATGAAGTAATAATTGAAAATTCAGTTCATCTAAAGCCAACGATGAAGTCTGGCTATTTACTACCATTCCGTCTTTTTTATAAAAATAAAATAATTTCTAAATTATTCAAAATAATTGCATATTTTTTATTTTTATTATAGAATAACTAAATAAAAAGCAGAAAGAGACAAAAAATTAAAAGGCCATTCCTCTTGCGAAGAATGGCCATTCCACTTAACAACAACAATAAATTTTAATTATCTAACGGAAATAGTTTTAGGTAACCATCTTGGACCTCCTACTTTTTTAGGAAATTTTATGTTTAAAATTCCATTTTTGTAAGTTGCATCTATGCTTTCGTGTTTCACAACATCTCGGATTTCTTAATCTGGATTAATTCCCAGACTGTAGGGACGCGATGCTTCGCGTCTTCTCCCCAACAGGTATATATTTGAAATTTGCCCCCTTTCACCTGGTTCTGAATCAGGATTTACAGGATTTTCAGGATTGCAGAGAACGTCTTCGGTTTGGGGGTAAGGGTTATTTGTAGAGGATTACTTTTTACCCTTCTTTCCGCCGATGCGTGACGCATCGGCGGAAAGCCAGGAATTGGATGCACCGTTTAATAATAATCTTCCTACGCCAACCAACGACGTTATGGTTAATCCTGTAAATCCTGGTTCAAACCATTGGCTGCTGCGCGTATAATTTCCATCGACGGCAGGGTGTATGATGTGCATAATAGAATTTTTATACAATATTACTGTAGAGACGCGATGCCTCTCGTCTTCTCCCCGACAGATATATATTTGAAATTTACCCCCTTTCGCTTGGTTTTGAATCAGGATTTTCAGGATTTTCAGGATTGCAGAGAACGTCTTCGGTTTGGGGGTAAGGGTTATTTGTAGAGGATTACTTTTTACCCTTCTTTCCGCCGATGCATAATGCATCGGCGAAAAGAAGAGTAATGGATGCGCCATTTAATAATAATCTTCCCACGCCACTCAGCGACGTTATAGTTAATCCTGGAAATCCTGAAAATCCTGATTCAAAACCAATGGCTGCTGCGCGTATAATTTCCATTGACGGTAGGGTGTATGGGTGCATAATAGAATTTTTATACAATATTACTGTTGGGACGCGATGCTTCGCGTCTTCTCCCCGACAGGTATATATTTGAAATTTGCCCCCTTTCGCCTGGTTCTGAATCAGGATTTACAGGATTTTCAGGATTGCAGAGAACGTCTTCGGTTTGGGGGTAAGGGTTATTTGTAGAGGATTACTTTTTACCCTTCTTTCCGCCGATGCGTGACGCAGCGGCGAAAAGAAGAGTAATGGATGCGCCATTTAATAATAATCTTCCCACGCCACTCAGCGACGTTATGGTTAATCCTGAAAATCCTGAAAATCCTGATTCAAAACCAATAGCTGCTGCGCGTAGAATTTCCACTGACGGTAGGGTGTCCAGGTGCCCGATGTATTTTCGGGGGTCAGGTATGAAAAGTGTGAAAATGTATGTGGGGAAAATGGAAAGAGCGTATTAATTACAAATAGTTGATAATTTCTTTGGCAAAATGCGGAAATGCTATGTCGGGTTCCTGAATTTCAGGATGCCATTTTTTTTCCCATTCAAAACTATAATACCCCTTATAATTTGCTTTTTTCAGGGAATCCATAGCCTCCATAAGAGGGGCAACCCCTTGGCCAATAAGGCAATATGCGGGCTTCCCATTCACCAGACTGGCGTCTTTCAAATGTACATGTTTTATATATTGATGTAAGGTAGCAAAGATCTCTTTTGGTGACTCTTTAGTAACTACCCACATATTAAAGAAGTCCCAGATGAGGCCTACTTTTGGGTGATTTGCATCAGCCATTATCTTCAAAAGCATGTCCTTATAGACCACTTTACCATGAGATTCCAACAAGATAGATACATTACTTCCTTTTGCATAATCAGCCAACGAAACTAAACCTGAAATAATTAAATCGAGGGTCTTTTCTACCGATTGGTCTGGGGGAAGATCATCGGGAAAGACTCTGATAAAGGGGCAATCGAGCTGTTGGGCCAGATCGATATACCTTTTAGCTTCATCCAAATTTGACTTCCTTTTATCTTCATTGGCAAAATGCAAATTGGCTGAAGAGCCCAGATTGATAACTTTAAGGGCATTGTCCTTCAATAATCTTAAGGTTGACGGTAAATTAGATGTATTAAAATCAGGACAATTGGGTAAAAACATTTCTCCTTTTAATCCTCTTATTTCAAATCCTTTATAGCCATTTTCAATGGCACTTCTCACCACCTGACTTAAGGTCCAGTCTGGGCATCCTAAAGTGGAAAAAGCCAGTTTGGGTGATTTCTTATTTTTTGTTACGAATGAATTAAATGCAGTCAGCGCAACCAGACTGGCACTGGTTTCTAAAAAGCTTCTGCGTGTCCATGTTTTCATTCATTCAAAATTAAAGACCTAATGAAGAGGCATTAAAAATACATTGAGGATCTGGTGCCTGGCCATGTAATACGGCCAATACATTTTTAACCGTACTCAGGCACATATTTTTATAAGTAGTTGCCGTTAAACTGCTTACATGGGCAGTTATAAAAACTTTAGGATGAGAAATCAAGGCATCGTCGGCGGTTGGAGGAGGCGAAAAGGGGACATCTGCAGCATAACCTGCTAATTTACCCGTATCCAAAGCGCTTAAAAGAGCGTCCCTGTTAACCAATGCACCCCGGGCCGTATTGATTAAAATGGCTCCCTGATTCAATTTATTAAAAACCTCCTCATCAACGATATCTTTCGTTTCCTCATTCAAAGGAAGATGCAAAGAAATAATATCAGCAGAACGAAATAGCGTTTCCTTATCGACCAAAAGATATGGCACTTCTTTGCTAGAAGGCGACCAATAAATGACCTTCATACCAAAAGCGGCAGCGATATTAGCTACCTTTAATCCAATATTTCCCAAGCCAAGTATTCCCAGCGTTTTTCCGTGAAGTTCATCACTTTTAAAGGAACTTCTGGAGGCCCATTGTCCCTTTTTAACCGCGGACAAAGCTTCAAACAAGTTCCTTTGTATGGTTAACATGAGAGAAATGGTATGTTCAGCAACCGTTGAAGCATTTGAACCAGGTGCATTGATCACCTTTATTCCCCGTTTTGACGCTTCAGCCACATCCACGTTATCCAGGCCAACGCCACAACGAGCCGCTACTTTCATATTTGGGCAGGCGTCATACAAATCCTTATTCACCTGACCAATACCCCGCGTAATGACGGCATCTATTTTTTCAAGTATATCGGCGGCGGGCATACCTTTCCAAGCCAGGTGCAATTGAATATCCTTCTCATTTTTCAGTAATTCAAAAGATTCATTTTCAATGGTTTCCAAAAGCAAGACATGTATCATAAGCTAGCTTTTTTCTATGATTCTTTATTCATTATGATACAATGTTGCATCTTGTGATTTATAGCCACGGAAATCGTTTCTACCGGAAACATAGATTCCCGCTTGATACAATTCATCGTCAAAAATGGCAGGATCAATTTCAGTACCTGGTTTACAGGACAATTCTATGAGATTTCCTGAAGGGTCTCTAACAAACATCTGAATAGGGCCGAAAGGAAGTTGCCTTACTTTTCCCCATGGATTGATATCAATGACCCCTAAGGCTTTCATTCTCCAGAACACCGCATTAATATCGTCCACTTGCATACAAACATGACCTCTGAAAGAATATACATCATCCCATTCGGTCAAATGAAGTTGCTGGGTCTCATTAATCTTAAAAAAAGCAGTGGGATAATCGAATAGGAAGGCAGGAATAACTTCCAGTCCCAATTCATTTTCATAAAATTCGCAGGCTTCCTCCAAATTTTTAACAACGAGCGCCACATGATTTATACCGATTGCTTTTGACATAGCGAATGTAATTTAATGGTTAATTTTCTGTTTGAATTCGTGGACAAAGTCCCAATTGGGCGTTAAGCCAAGACCTGGAGCCGTTGGTGCTGAAATCATACCATTTTCAACGGTAATTTTCTCATTAACAAGGTCATACATCATAGGGTTACCCCCTAAGGAAAACTCAATGACCACTGCTGCAGGCGCTGCGAAAGCCACATTTACACCGGCCATAAAGGAAAAAGCAGAACCCCAGCAATGCGGCGCAAGTTCCAGTTGATAGGTATGCGCCAAATGGGCTACCCTCATCGATTCGGTGATACCCCCAATAATAGCGGAATCAGGCTGCACAACATCCATGGCCCTTACTTCTATTAAATCGCGGATATCGAAAGCGGTAAATTCACTTTCACCCAAAGCAATTGGGATGGAAGTAGCCTGGCGAACTTCAGCGGTACCGTGACGATTATCGGGACTGATAGGTTCTTCAAACCAATATAAATTACAATCTTCAACCCCTCTACAGAACTGTTTTGCTTCGGGCACGCTAAAAGTACCATGGGCGTCAGTCATCAATTTTATATCAGGACCAATAGCTTCTCTGGCCGCTTTTACGCGTTTCACACTTTCGGCTACGGTTTGATCCATGATGCCAACCCTCATTTTTACCCCAGAGAAACCCTTTTCAATATATCCATTCAATTGGTTTCCAATATTGTCAGCACTGGCCCATCCGCCACTGGCATAAGCTTCCATTTTATCGCGGCAGGCACCACCCAAAAGTTCCACTACGGGAACACCAAGAGCCTTTCCCTTTAAATCCCAAAGAGCCGTATCGACACCGCTCATGGCGGAAATAGTTAATCCTCTTCGTCCGAGGATAGGAAATTTCCTACCTCTGCTTAGGGAATAATGATCACGGGTACCATTATATATATGCTCCCAGATTTTTGAAATCTGTCGGGCATCTTTACCTAAAAGAAGCGGTTTTATTTCATTTTCAACACAAGTAACAATGGAGGCACAAACGCCAGAGGAACCCACTGCTGCTTTAGCCTCACCAAAACCTTGCAAACCTGAATCGGTGGTAATCACCACCAGCGTCATATCAAAATCTGTCAACAGACCATAATCGGAAAAATGTTGTTTCTCCTTAGGTATGGGACATCTGAGCCAGAAAGCCTCTACATTCGTAATAATCATATCAGGGGTCTTAGGGTTTCAACGGATTTTCTGGTAAGCATAGAATAAAAATCTTCCGTAACGGCGGAACTTCCATGGTCTTCAAGGAATTTTTTCGCTTCAGGACTTAGCCCATGAGGATTTTCCTCTATAGAATTGGGATAAGGATTTGCGGGGGTACGATCCAGCGGAGAGCAAAATTCGACAGAAAGCACCTCATTATAACCAATTTCCCTAAGTGTTGCGACTATCTTCTTCCAATCTAAACGTCCCATGCCGGGCGCCATTCTGTTATTGTCAGCGACATGAAAGCCTACGAGACGACCTTTTGCCCGTCGAATCGCTTCAAACATATCGTCTTCCTCAATATTCATGTGAAAAGAATCAAGACAAACGCCACAATTTGGACCGACGGCTTCAGCCAATGCGAGCGCCTGATCTCCCCTATTAATAAAATAGGTTTCAAATCTGTTGATAGGTTCGATGCCGAGCAGAATACCTACACTTTCGGAATAGGCATAAATTTCCTTCATACCTTCCACGGCCCATTCCCATTCCTCCTCGGGTCTTCCGTCGGGAATAATTTTACCAACGGTAGCGGGAACTACGGACACCATTTTGCCATCCAATTCCTTAACCATGGTCACCACATCTTTCACATATTGGACCGATTTTGCCCGTTGCGCCTTATTTTTTGCCAACAAATTTCTGTCTTCCAACATGAGGGTTACAGATCCCCAGCAAGTCATATTATGATCTTTCAATAGTTTACCCACGTGTTTAGTGTCATACGCTTCGGGCGTACCTTGAATTTCAATTTTTTCATACCCCAGCGCAGAAATTCGTCCAATGGTTGTTTCAATGGATTCTGCTCTCATCCAATTGTGAATTGATAATTCCATTTTCGTCTGTTTTTTTTAAATATTACCTTTATCCCTTTTTGGTCATTTTACTTTCCAACGGGTGCATTTTCAATAATTTAGTACTTTGGTAAAAGGATTGCTTTTTACTTAAAGTAGCCCTAACTTCCTTTACGAACGAGGGTTGAACAGGAGAAGCGGTATTTCCAAAAGAATTCCTAATATAGGTGGCCACTGCCGCAACATCATCATCACTCAATCCTTCAAAAGGCGTCATTGGAACCATTCCCTCATACTGCTTACCATTTACTTCAATGGGGCCCATTAATCCTTTCAGAATAACTTTAACCAATCGAACCTGATCACCCGTCACCCACTCTGTTCCGGAAAGCGGTGGAAAGCCAGAAGCTGTCAGACCATTTCCATCGGCCTGATGGCAAGTTACACAATAACCTTCCTTACTATAGACTTCTTTTCCTTTAGAAAACAGCGCCAAATCATCCCCTTTCAAATTCGTCTCTACCTTTTTAACCACTTTAGGTTTAATCACTGCCACTTCATTCAAATGAGCAACGGCCGTTTCATAAGCATAGACCATCCATTCGTCCAAAGTCTTCATTTTTGCAGCTTCCAGGACCATCCTTCCCCTTGCTTTTTCCAACCAGGAAGCGGCAACGATAGCCCCTAAACGTACTCTTGGATGATCATCAGACGCAGCTTGTTTTAGCCATTCAGCTTGATTTTTCACCTGATGTTCGTTAAAACGAAGAACTTCAACGGCAGCAGCTCTAACACGATAATCATTTGCCGAAAGTAATTTCTTCAACAAAGGCTGATTCACTTTATTTAAGCCCCAACTGACCCATAAGCCTTCCAGTAGATGGCGCTCATATCGGGCGTCTTTGGTATCAAGGGTCAATATCCATTTATCCATTTTTGCCAGCACCTCCTCTGCATTTCTACCTCTTAATTCCCTTCTGGTTCTATATCTGGAACGATATTCTGGCAAAGTCAAATTTGAGAGCAAAGTTTCAATAGAAGCTCCGTCAATTTTTGCCGGAGTAACCAAAGGTCTGGAGGGATAGGTTATACGATAAATGCGACCATGGACATGATCTCTCAAAGGGTCTCTGGCATTATGTTGCATGTGTCCGATGAGAATATTATGCCAATCGACGAGGTAAAGCGACCCATCCGGAGCAAATTCCATGTCCACTGGCCTGAAATTTCTATCGGTACCTACCACCAGATCTTGTCTGTGTTTTGTTTCATACCCGGTGCCACTGTCCCAGATTTTGTGCTGTTTAGTCCCTAAAAATCCAATAGTATTATTGATGAGCATATCTCCCTGCACTTCCTCCGGAAAATGCCTGCTGGATACAAATTCTAATCCGGAAGTAGGTCTTACCAGGTGATCCTTTTCAATGAGCTGCTTTCCCTTGTTGGTCGCTTCACCATAACGGGGCAAAACGGTGCCCGGAGTCATCCAACGGACATCGGGTCCGGAAGTTTCTGCAAAAAAGGGCTGTCCCCATTCATCGAAAGCAATACCCCATGGATTTGGTATAGATAATTGAGCTATCCGGTCCAATTTGCGCCGTTGCGGACTGTATCGGTAAAAACCTCCATTGGTAGCCCTTACCGTTCCGTAAGCCGTTTCGACATTGGTATGTAAAAAGACGCCTTCCCCCGAATAAATGGCGCCGGAAGGATCGGCACAAAAAGCACTACTATTATGGTGGGTATCATGGTCATCGAAACCACTCATTAAAATTTCTTCTTTGTCCGCCTTATCATCTCCATTGGTATCGGTGAATAATTTCAGGTTGGTACCCTGGGAAACATAAACCCCTTCAGGAGCAAATTCAAATCCGAGTGGAAGGTGCAAACCATCTACAAATACCGTTTGTTTATCGGCCTTCCCGTCGTTATTGGTATCCTCGAGAATGATTAATTTATCGTTAGGTTTTGAATCTCCTGGTTTATAATGTGGATAACTAGGCATGGTAGCTACCCAAAGTCGTCCTTTATTATCAAAAGACATTTGCACAGGATTTGCGAGATCCTTGAATTCAACCTCCGAAGCAAATAATTCAATTTTATACCCTTCGGGAACTTTTAATTTAGCTAAAGCATCTTCGCCATAGAGATATTTTAAACTGCCATTCTGCTCCGGATTGAAATTGGTTTTAATCTCCGGCAAGTTCCTGCTACTTTTATCTGCTTCCTGTAAATTGGTTTTCTCTCCTTTTTGGGCAGCCAGCCAAATAGCCTTATCCCTGATGGTAAGCATTTGTCTGATTTTCTCCAATTCAGCAGGGTAATTATCCGGGCCAAAAGGATCATACCTTCTGCCATAAACATGCACCCCATTTGGTATCTTATAATCATTATGCCAAAGCCAATTTTTCTCCATCACCATATCATGGATCAGCGAGCGGTTTGCTTCTGCTTTTTTAGGTACTGAACCAAAAATTTCGTCTGATAAATAGACAGCTAATTTTTTATAACCATCGCCACTTAGTTGCATCCCATCGATAGTCAAAGGTTTATCGGTTTCCGCATACCATTTTTTTGATGGTGTGAAGGCATCTACAAAACTTACGTTGTTCTTATCTGCTACCTCTTTCATAGCCTGGATATATAACCAGATATTCTCATTTTGACTATCACCTTTTGGTACATCCATCAGGTGAGTCACGTTCTGATAAGCTGTTGGAGAAACGATAATCAACTGAGGAGCTGAGGTCCCATTATATTTTTGACTCAGGGTATGCTTTATAAATGCATCCAATTCATTCTTATAATTTTCCAGATTTTCTTTACCATCAAAAGATTCACTAAAGCCAAAAAAGGCAATAATGATATCCGTTTTTAGATTGGTCAGCCATTTATCCGGGCTGTCAAAATGTCCCTCACTATCGGATTTTTTTGCAAATTCAGATTGGAATTTTTCTGCACCCGGAAAAGCCCAGGGAAGATTTCTTGAGGAATGAGGCCTAAATCCAGGCGTATCTCCTCCGTCACACATATTCCGGATAATCAATGATTTTTCAGGATACCGGACATACATTTCCGTTTCAAAATGACTATAATTCATCATTCTGGACCCCAGGTTACCTCCGATCAGAGAAATATGGGCACCATTTGAAATTTCTATGGTATCATCCTCAAAAAAGTTAATCAAAGAGACGAACAGGAGAACGATGAATATAAATGAATAAAAAGACTTATTTGGGTTAAACATCTTGTACTGATTTAGCATAAATATTTTAGAATGAGACCATCAATCGTTGACCATACCTCTGTAAGGAACATTGATATTGAGATTACCTTTCCATTTTTTAGGTATTTTCAATCCCAATTCCCAATGGATGGCATTGACTAATAAACGTTGAAAAGATTCGACGGAAAAATCTTCAGGGTGGCCCATCGTGGTAGTGAAAATTTTTGCTCCGAACGAATTGGTACCTACCCAGGCAACAGGATTTTCGATGGCTGTTTTATCGGCATTTACCGCTTTTCCCATGAGTAACCATTCAGAACCTTTTGTCGGATAGTCAGGTAAGACCCTGTAAAGCCATGATCTGACATGGAAATTGGGGTCAACACCGGTCAAAATGGGATGATTTTTTGCTTTTTCAATGACAGAAACATCTGTGGAGCTCTCGTGGCCATAGTGGGTATGAGCTGCTTTTCCACCCCATCCCGGAGGAGCATTCAATGCGAATTCACCGAAAGCATTCCATTTTTCAGCAGGGTGATTTTTAGGAAAATTAAAAGCATGCGTAGTGGTACGGAAACCCATGACCGGCTTGCCTGTTTTCAGATATTCTTCGATAAGCGCCAGTTGCTCAGGAACCAATTGCCTCCAACGTAGATAAAAAACGGCAAGATCTGCGTTTTTAAGTGCTTCCAGTCCGGGGATATTTTTTTCACCATTTTGATTGGGAAATGATGTAAGAACCTTCGTTTGAAAATGGTATGTTTTCTCAAGTTCCGCGGCCAGTAAGGGCAAGGTTTGCTCCCCTCCATATTCGTGATCACCGGTAACAAAAACAATCAGCGGTTTTTTTTGAGCAATCACTGCATCTATAAACAAAGAAAAAGCAATTAGAAGAAATATCCCCTTTTTCATACATTAGTTTTTAGGTGTAAGTTAAGAGAATAATTCTCTCAATTATTACTCAAAATAGCGAAAATTTCATTAAATGAGATAAATAATTTGTATAATCAATCCGCAGAAATATTTTCAATTGGATTAACTGCCTGACCGAAGGTAATCAGATTATGATCTGGATCGAGCAGTGAAAATTCCATTTGCCCCCAGGGTTTCCGCTGTAAAGGTGCATTTGGATGAATAGTTACGTTTGCTTCTACTAATTGGTTATACAAAGCCTCAATCTGGTTTGTTCTGATATAGATTTGCCCATAATTTTCCAAAGGATCCAATGTTTTGAATTCAAAGAAGTGAATTTCAACCCCGTCCTTTTCGAGCAACAGATAATCGCCATAATCTGCCAGTTCCATAAAGCCAAGTTGACCGATATAGTAACTTTTTGTCTGGCTTTTCAAGCGCATGGGCAATTTGGGAATGGCTTGTTTTAGCATTTGTGGACTATATTATTTGACCAAGACTGTTAAAAAATGCATCAAAATAATGAATTCGCGAAATAAAATATTCAATACCAACGAAAACAAAGTTAAATCAATTATTTTTGTAAGGAACTTTTATAACTAAAAACATAGTAACATGGCAACTTACAAAGTAGAAGAAATAGAGGGGATTGGTCCCGTTCTTGGTGAAAAATTGAGAGCGGCGGGAATCAATACCGTTGACAAATTGCTTGAAAATGCAGCAACTAAAAAGCAAAGACAATCTCTTGCTGAAGAGACTGGTATCTCTGAAAAGCAAATTCTTAAATTCACTAACATGGCCGATTTATTTCGCCTGAATGGTGTTGGTCAAGAGTATGCTGAGCTATTGGAAGTAGCTGGCGTTGACACCGTTCCAGAGTTAGCTCAAAGAAATGCAGCCAATTTAACCGCTAAAATGGAAGAGGTTAATGAAGCTAAAAATCTGACAAGAAAAACGCCTTCTGCTACAGAGGTTGAAAAATGGATTGCGCAAGCAAAAGAATTACCCAGGGTCATCGAATATTAAAACCCAAACAGGTACGGAGGGAAATACTTATTCCTTCCCTACCTTTTCCTCCCTGCTTGAAACACTGCGAAACACTGCGCCTGAACGCTGCGTACACCGCGTCAAAAACTTAACGCTCGCCCTGCCAACTTTACCTATTGAAAATCAATATTTTAAATCATATAAAATGGAAAGTTCCTTTGGGAGTTTCTCGTCTTCTTGTTTCAATATTGAATATAGATGAGAGGCAGAATAGCCGATAAATTTTGTCAAAGATTCCATGGTAATGCCAGGATTTTCTTTCATCAAGGACCTGGCCTTTAAAATTTTTATACTATTTATAATAAAACTTGGTAGTGCCTTGTAATTTTCATCGATATATTTATAAAAAGCTTTTTTGTTCATTCCTGAATATTCAATGAGTTCATCCACAGTTATAGTGGAAAGATTTTGTAAAATAAAAGTACCCAAATCAAAAAGAAATTTGTCTTTATCTGAATAATCCAATTTTTTATCTACTGATACATTTAATTCTTTATTTACTTTAAACGTTTGTTTTCTCTTGATAAGCAAATAAATTAAAAGTCCTATGATTACAAATAAAGAAAATCCTATGATATTAAGGTTATCTACAATAAAGCCATTACTAATGACGAGGTCAGGAAAATCGAGCGGATCAAAAGAGAAAACACCATTAACACTTCCAAAATAAAAAATTCCATTATGAACTAAATAGGATCGTTTATTGAATTCTATTTCAGGAAAAAAAAACTCCGTTTTCTCATTTGCGTTTCCAAATCGATAAAGACCTGAAGAAGTACTTACCCAGTAAAAACCATTATTATCTTTTTGAATGGCATTACATTCTAATGAAGGTAATTCACTATTGAGAATTTTATTTTCAAGTTTTTTGTTTTCAGTGTTATAAACCCAAAGACCTTTCTTTGTCGAAGCCCAAAAATTAATCCCAATTTTTGATATTCCATTGGTATTTTCATTTGGTAAAAAGGTACATTTTTTGATATTTTTTCCATCGAATTGATAAGACCCCTCATTAGTTGCCATATACAGGACATCTTCTATAATTGAAAGATCATGGATCAAAAATTCTTTTGACAGGAAGGAAAAAGGTTCTAATTGAGCGAGACCTTTAGAAGTACCCAAATAGATTTTATTTTTAAAATTTATGATACAAGTTATGTAATGTTGATCCCCAATTTCCTTAAGATAGTTTTTAATCTCCGTTTTATTAGAATCCAATGGTAGTCGAATGATATTTTTATCAGAGGTGAAATACATAGCGTTAATTTGACTATCATGTAACATCCCCTCTCCATTACCAATATCCGGCAATATTCTATTTTCATTCTTAAATATTCCGCTGTAAGTATTTACGTATAAATCTTTACCAATAATTGAAATGCCCCTGGTTGAGTTTCCTTTCTGAATGATCTTAAATTTATTTTTTATGGTAACCTCATAAATATTGTTATTTCTTGCTATAAATTGTCTTCCATTTTTTCCTTTTGCGTGGTAAATGAAATTTGAGGAAGTTAAGGGTAGAAAAGACAACCAAACCTGGTTTATTTCACCTATTTCGATAAAATCAACTTTATCTTTTATCGCTTTAAAATTTGACAATTTACCCTCATGAAAAATTAACGCTCCTTCGTTATATGAAGCATTGAATAACCAGTATTTATTTCCATCAAATTTATAAAGACCAACTGCTGATTCAATGAAAATATCACCATTTTGATCATTAGCCATTGATCTGATATTATGAGGAAAAGACAGCGTTTTAATTACAATAGTATCTTGTCCTTTTAACTTTAAAAATGAAAAAAGTAAGGCAACAGACAGGTATAAATAAAAAACTGAAATCCTCATAATTCTTAAAATTTATACAATTATAAAAATTATGTATTGATTTATTCCTAGTGTAAAATTATTTCTTTCATTTTTTATAAGTTTCAACGAGTTATGAGAACTTATGATGGGCCAAAATCTACCGTTTTATAACCGTTAAGCGCCATAAAACGCTTGCATTAAAATAAAAAAAAGGCTATCTAAAAAGCCTGGATGCATTAAAATATTAGTAGGAATATGCAGAGGCTCTATGTTACTCTGAGTTTATAGGTAAGAATACATCTACAAATAAACATTATGTTTAAAACAAAGACGTACGTTATCATCCGTGTAATCTTGTAATCCTTAAAAATCATGATTCAAAAAAGATAAAGTTACAATGCCTACCAAAAAGAACACCCCAACAGACATCGTTATGTGTCTATTGGGGTATTTATATTTTAGAAACATTTCTTTTCAAAAAAGCTATAAGCTAATTTTCAGAATCCTAGTGCCGAGCGCACTCGATCCTCGCACACAAAACAGTCAAATAGTTAATCCCTGAGACAGCGTACGGAAGCACCGAACGTCTTATCGAAGATGTTGGACCTGTTCACACTGCCATTGTAGTTGTACAGTTGGCGAAACCAGGCGTTGCTGCCGTTCTCGGTCGCACTCCAGAAGAAAGCGCTGCTTCTAATATCGTAGAAGAAACTACCATCGATAAAGAGAGCACCACCTGGGAGAGCGGTAAAGCCACTTGTATTAGTTCCAGGACTTGCTGGAGTTGCAGCATTCCATAAAGTTGAAGTTGATTTCATTAAAGTCCCTGCTGTACTACTTTGAACACCTGTAGTTGTAGCTAATGCCGTTGCATCTAAATATATAACTAATGTTGACCATTCTAAATCTGTAGGAACGTGATATCCTGTAGGACATATGTTTTTATACGTGGTGCTTCCTGCCGTGATACCTTTTGCAGCATACCAATTGTATAAATATCCGTAGTTCGTTGCATTCGTGCCTGAACTTGCTTCATTGGCATAAATGGCATAAGCCCCGGTTGTTGAATTTTGCCACGTTGATGAAGGTCCTCCCGAACCTCCGGTAGCATCCAATGGAATAGCTGTACCATCAGTGTACTTAGTAACTTTGAGATTTTCTTTTGTCCAACATTGGGTGCCTATGGCAACGGTATTGTAAATATTATTATCAACATCTGTAACTGTTGAAGTTGGACAAACAGGTGCTACGGGTGTAACCGCCGTCGAAGCAGAGGAAGCCACTGAATTACCCACCGCATTCGTAGCTATTACCGCAAAGGTATAGGCCGTTCCATTCGTTAAACCCGTTACGTTTATGGGAGAACTTGTGCCCGTGGCGATGATGCCGCCCGGACTAGACGTCACCGTGTAGCCCGTAATCACGCTTCCTCCATTATTCGCCGGTGCCACAAACGCAACACTCGCCGTGGCATTTCCTGCTGTGGCAACCACAGACGTCGGAGGTCCTGGGACCGTTGTAGTTACACAAGGCACACCAGGACAATTCTCCAATGCAGCTTTTTTCCAGCGAACCTTTATTTCATCCAGATTAAAACTGGTTCTCCTGTTACTGATTTCCTCAGACGTTGGTAAACTTTGTTGTTCCACCTGACCCTGTAATGTTGTCAGGGAAATTAAAAAAATAGATAAGTAAGTAATTTGTTTTTTCATGATTTTTTTAAGGTTTAATTCAAAAAATAAGGTCCGAACCATTGATTTAATAAAATGGCTATGGCAAAATTTTCGGAATTTCTGCTCTGGTTAATTTTAAATAACATCTCATTTTTCTGTCGTTCGATGGAACAATATTATCATTCCGATGAGATGTGCCCTATTTTATCTTTTATTATTTTATATCCTTACCTCTCCAATTTTATCCCCTTTATTTTCTGATTTTATACCCTTGGTTTCTGATTTTGTGTCTCTGGAAAAACTACCTTTAATATATTAAATATTGGTACGGGTTTCCTTTGCAAATGTCTTATTTAATGCGGATCCGCAAGAGATACCCCTACTATTTATTTTCTGGACACACTATTTCTTTTTCGTCCATGGCTTTTGTGCGGTACTATAAAATTGAAAAGGTGCCCCAGCGTTATGCTGATCTTAGCCTTGATCTTGACGTCTTGCTAATCCCCTGATGGTTTTCCATTATATTTTATTATAACCCTTTAATTTTTGGCTTGTACTTCCGTTTTTACTTTCTTTTCTGATTTTATACCCTTGGATTTTGACCCTACGGCGGAGAGTTACGAAGATGGCGGGGCTATGCCCCTGACAGTCTATGCGAAAGTATACATCTATGAATAAAACGTAATTAATAATCAGTGAAATCCTATAATCCTCAAAATCCTGATTCAAAAATAATTTACAGGAAAGATTCCCCAAAAATATCCCAGATCCACTCCCAAATCAAATGCTAGTATGTATTCACAAAACCCTATCTTTGTAAAAAATGAATTATGTTTTGCCACTTAATTGGAAAATCATAAGAACTGAAGAAGCATATCAGTCTGCTTTAAGCAGGCGGGAAGAAATATTTGATTGTAAAAAAGGCGATGACCATTTTGACGAGGCTGAACTTTTAGTTAAGTTAATTCATAAATATGAACAGGAAAATGAGCCTGTTTACATAAATCCTGATCCCATTGAAGTCATAAAATATAAAATACAGGAAAACTCCTTAAGA
>JAFMBH010000054.1 GCA_017858735.1 Bacteroidota bacterium | reverse complement strand
AATTCAATAATTGTCCCCCCGGTTTTTTAAAATGTTTACCGGACAACAGTGATTTTTTTTATTAGTCGCCCTGTTTGTTGGAATTAGTCTAAACAATTTGGCGAACGGACAAGACAGTATTCCTTTTATACCAGCCTCAGGGGGAAGTGGTGTTGTTAATGATGTCATTGGTTCAGCTCAGGTGACTGTCGGGCAGGTCTTTTTTTTAAATGAAATAAGTCCTGATTTCAATATTAACCATGGTATACAACAACCCTCAGTATATGAACTTGTATCTAAAGTAGAGGAATTATCTTGTAGTGGGATTGTTATAGATAATAAAGAGATATACAAGGGGGAGGTTTATAATGGGGTTATGATATTACCTTATTTAAAAGGTAATGGGGCTTATTTTTTAGGTCTTAATTTACCATCATCCGGCGTTTCAGGGTTGAATCTGAGTTTACAGCCAGGAAAACTTGTTAATGGGGATGGGTCTGTTGAATTGGTAATTAAGGGTACACCTGCTGACACAGGCCTTGCTGTTTTTAACCTGACATTTGGTGCGAAAACATGCACATTTAACCTGCCAGTGACCATACTGGAACCTAAAATTTCCACTTTGAATTGTAATAGCATTGTGGTTAATCCAAAGGATGTAGGTTCAAAATTAGATTATTCCGGCGCAGTAACCATTAGTTATCAGGGAGGGAATAATAAGAAATCATATCCTGTCGAAATTATCTCATCTGTTGTGAAAGGATTAACATTAAAAGCCGATTCTATACTATTAAATAGCACTGGGGGTATGTTATCTTTCAATTTAACGGGCACTCCTGATACAGCTGGAATAGCTTTTTTCCCACTTACTATTGGAGAAAAAACGTGCAATGTTATGGTTAAAGTGATTGAGAGTGAAATAAAAATACCCAACGTGTTTACTCCCAACGAAGATGGCAAAAATGATTTATGGTCTGTTCCTGCCCTCGCTTTCAAACCAGAATCAAAAGTATATATTTTTGACAGATTAGGAAGATTATTAATTGAATACCCAGGGTTATCGCCGGGCTGGAATGGAATGGTCAATAACTATCCTGCTTCTGCAGGTGATTATTGGTATGTCATTCAGCTATCAAAAGACGCAGTTCCGTTGAAAGGGAATTTCACATTACTAAGATAAAAAGTGTATGAAAAAATTATTGCCTGTCCTTTTAGTTATCTATAGTATCACTGGAAATGGACAAAATTATATTTTCCAAAACCAACATTTTTTTAAGCCATATTTGACTAATCCTGCTTTGGCGGGAGCTCAAAATAATGGTAACATCGCTTTGATTTATAAAAAACAATTGGTAGGTTTTGATAATTCACCAAATTCACAGGCGATTTCAATGGATTATCCATTTTCTAAGAGCAGAATAGGCGTAGGAATTAATGGCTTTAAAGATCAGAATGGTGCCACTGGATTTTCTGGATTTGAATCAACCTTTGCCTATCATATTAGTGGTGGTAAAAAAGGGAAGGATCCGTTGACAGGTTTTTCCTTTGGATTATCAGCAACTTATAACCAATACAGTGTTGACAACTCAAACTTCAAACCTGAAGAATCAGATGATTTAACTATTAATAATCCAGATAAATGGTCGGATTCATACCCTAACGCTAATTTCGGGTTCAATTTCTATTCGAATGGCTTTAATTTGGGTGTTTCAGCTTATAATATCATACCAAGAGTAAGTACTATTTTTACGAATGAAGATGATATTCAAAATGCCTTTACTGTCTTTATTAATTCAGGGATTGATTTAAAAGCGAAAGAAAATATTGTCATAAGGCCTAATGTGTTAATTCGAACGCAAAGAAACTCTGATTATCAATTTGATATGATGTTAGATTTTAAATTTATATCGTCACCAAGTTCTTTTTTTACTGTTTCTCCTGTGTTCAGGAATTATGGTTATGCAGCCTTAACGGGAAGGCAATCTATGGGTGCAAATGCCTTAATTTCATGGCATCCATTTGTTATTGGCTATCAGTTTGAAATGCCATTGTCTGCCATTAATGATTATTCGAGAGGTGGGAATCATGTTATTTTTTTAGCCTTTAAATTAACATCTAAACCAGAGGCCATAAAGCAGTATAAGGCCGATGACAAAAAGGAAGAAGGCACACCAGCAAAAAGTACAAAAAATTAAAACTATGAAAGGAGTAATGAAAGGAAGTATTCTCTTCTTATTTTTTAGTATGATACATGTCATTGGCTTTGGTCAAGCCCCTGATTTAATCAGTTATCAGGCTATTATTAGAAATAGTAATAATGAATTGGTTTCCAATGTATCGGTGGGAATGCGTATAAGTATTCTAAGGGGTTCTGCAGCAGATGTATTATTATATCAGGAGGAACACAATGAAAAAACAAATTTGAATGGATTAGTTTATTTAAATATAGGTTCAGGCGCACCATTGTTTGGTACCATGTCAGGGATAGATTGGTCAAAAGGTCCATTCTATGTAAAATCTGAGACAGATCCAACAGGAGGTAAGAATTATACTTTGGTGGTTGTTTCTCAACTACTTAGTGTGCCTTTTTCTATATATGCTAAATCTGCAGAAAAGGTAACTGGTCCATTAACAGAATTGGATCCCTTGTTTAATGCCAGCATTTCGAAAGGTATTACGGCGGTGGATACAGCTTATTGGAATAATAAGCTGAGTAGCTTTTTGGAAAATGATCCTTTATTTAATGCTAGTGTGGCGAAAGGTATTACCGCTGCTGATACCGCATTATGGAACTCAGAATCTGATCCTTTGTTTAGTGCGAGTATTTCAAAAGGCATTACAGCAGTTGATACGGCCTACTGGAATAAAAAATTGAGTAGTTTCACTGAATCTGATCCTTTGTTTAATGCAAGTGTAGCAAAGGGTATTACAGCAGTTGATACGGCTTATTGGAATGATAAATTGGATAGCTTTACTGAATCTGATCCTTTGTTTAATGCAAGTGTGGCAAAGGGCATTACCGCTGTTGACACGGCTTATTGGAATGATAAATTGGATAGTTATACAGAGTCGGATCCACTTTATAATTCTAGTGTAGCAAAGGGCATTACGGCGTTGGATACTGCTAGTTGGAATCAAAAAGTCGGACTTCCACAAACCGGAAATACCGCAGGAGATATTTTATTTTGGAATGGAACGGCCTGGGTGAAAATTCAACAAGGTCTCCCTGGTCAGGGATTATTTTTATCGCAAACAGGCGTTCCAATGTGGTCCGGACCTGCCTTTGCTACCTTAACAACAAATGTAGCTACCTCCGTGACTAATATTGCGGCTATAAGTGGTGGCAATATATCTTCTGACGGAGGAACGCCGGTAACAGCCAGAGGAATCTGCTGGAGTACCTCACCAAATCCAACTGTAGCAAATGACACTACTAGAAATGGCGTTGGAACGGGTTCTTTTATAAGTAATATGACTGGTTTATTGGGGAGTACGACTTACTATGTAAGAGCTTATGCTGTAAATACAACGGGAGTAGCTTATGGCAATCAGATAA
The DNA here is from genome assembly GCA_017858735.1 of Bacteroidota bacterium. Taxonomy (GTDB): domain Bacteria; phylum Bacteroidota; class Bacteroidia; order Chitinophagales; family Saprospiraceae; genus BJGN01. The sequence continues at coordinate 19,906 of JAFMBH010000054.1, read as the reverse complement.
CTTTTACTACTCCTTTGCCGACGCCACCTACCCTTACAACCATAGCGCTTTCATCTATTACCAGTGTAAGTGTTGCATCGGGTGGATCTGTAGTGAATAATGGGGGTGCGCCAATTACGGCAAGAGGGGTGGTTTGGGATACGTTACAAAATCCTGTTGTAACTAAAAATAGGTCAATCAATGGGTCAATAAATAATATTTTTCTTGATACGATTAGAGGTTTAGCTGGATCAAGAGTTTATTACGTTCGTTCCTATGCTACCAATAGTGCAGGAACAGCTTATGGAAATGAGGTGAGTTTTACCACTTTAACACCTGTAGTGCCTACGGTTACTATTAATCCGATAGATTTGATAACCAATGTTTCTGCAAGAAGCGGTGGGGTAATCACTTCTGATGGAGGCGCTGCTATTTTAAGTAAAGGGGTCGTTTGGAGCACTTTTCCTAATCCAACCACTTTAAACTCAAAAACAACAGATAGTTCAGGAGTTGCACCATTCACAAGTCAATTGACAGGTTTGTTAGGTGATTCTGTATATTATGTCCGTGCCTACGCAACCAATGCTACGGGTACTGGGTATAGTTCCCAACTTAATTTTACCGCTACCCCAGCTGTTTTAGCGACGATAACAACAGCTTCAGTTTCTGGTATAACTAGTAGTAAAGCTTTCTCTGGGGGTAATATATCCTCAAATGGAGGAGGTAATATTAGTGCAAGAGGTTTAGTTTGGAATACTGTTGCGGGGCCAACTCTTTCTAATTTCAAAACGATAGCTTCTGGCAGTGTGGGAATTTTTACGGATTCTCTTTTAGGATTGAATCCAGGAACAACTTATTATGTTAAAGCCTATGTTACCAACGATAAAGGAACTGCTTATGGCAATGAGGTAACCTTTAAATCTCTTGATACATTACCTACGGTTACAACTAAAGCGGTATCAGGTATTACACAGTCGGCTGCTACCAGTGGGGGTACTATTACATTTCCTGGTGGAGCACCTCATTCAGAGAAAGGGATGGTTTATGCAACCACAACAAATCCAACGATATCTAATAATAAATTGACTGATACTACTCCTGGATTAACTTGGAATTCTACTTTAACAGGATTAACGGGGAACACAAAATATTATATCAGGGCTTACGCAACGAATATCATTGGTACGTCTTATGGTATGCTTGACAGTTTCGTTACATTGCCTATCATTCCAACAATTACAACTAACTCAGTCACAACCATAACCAGAACTACTGCTGTAAGTGGTGGGAATATTTCTTCTGATGGGGGTTCAGCTATTACAGCAAGGGGGATCGTTTGGAATAAAACAGGGAATCCTTTAGTCGGTACGGATAGTATTCGTACTGATGCTTCTATGACGACTGGATTATATACGCTCAATTTAGGTAATCTTAATGCTGGAATAACCTATTATGTTCGTGCTTATGCCACTAATGCAGTTGGTACAGCTTATGGTAATCAATTAACTTTCACCACTCAACCTGTATTAGATACTATAGGAAATCAATATACTACGATTACTATTAACGGAAAGGAATGGTTTAAGGAAAATCTGAAAACAACGAAATATGCTAATGGTACAGATATTTCAAACGTAACAGATAATGGATCATGGAATAATTTAAGTACTGGCGCCTGGGCTTATTATGATAACAATATTACCAATGATCCTATATACGGAAAATTATATAACTGGTATGCTGTTTCTGATGTTAGAGGTCTTTGCCCTACTGGATGGCATGTTGCCACTGATGCAGATTGGACTTCTTTAACGGCACTTTATGGAACAGATGCTGCAGCTGGCAATGAGTTGAAATCTACAATTTCGTGGACAACACCCAATTTGAATTCAAATACTTCAGGATTTGGAGCAGCACCAGGTGGAGGTCGCGGTGGTGGATTATTTGGAGATATTACGAATAAAGGATTTTGGTGGACTTCCACTCTATTTGACTCGAGTAATTCCTACGCCAGAAGATTAGAATATAATTTAGATACTGTAGTAAGATATTATGAAAGTAACAAGTCCGGTTTCTCCGTACGTTGTGTAAAAGATTAATATTTTATTGATTTTTGAGAAAAACCCTTTGGTGAAAACCAGAGGGTTTTTTCGTTTTACGAGGGTGAATACCTACTTTTGTATGCATTTAATCCTTACTTATGACTTTTTTCACTCGCATATTATACCTGGGTACTTATTTTTCTCTATTTATTGTTGTCCCATTATTGTGTCAGGATGCTGAAATATTTCCACCCGGGAAGGTGAAAAGAGCTATTGAAACAAAAAAAATTGAAAAATCTATTCGTATTGATGGAATGCTGAATGAGGAAGAATGGAAAAATACACCGGCAAATTCTTCATTTCTTCAAATTGAACCTAATCAAGGCGAACTTGCTAATCAACAAACTTTTTTACGCGTCCTTTACAATAAGCAATATTTATATTTTGGCATTTTTGCCTCAGATTCATTAGGTAAAAAGGCCATTCGTGCTACAGATTTTAAAAGGGATTTCAATTTCAATTCGCATGACCTGGTTGCCTTAGCTTTTGACGGATTTAATGACAATAGGAATGCTATGGCTCTTACCATGAATGCTTATGGTGTGCAACGCGATTTGTTGTCGTTCGACGACCTTTATTATGATTCAGACTGGGATGGTTTGTGGCGTGTTCGCACGAATAGGACCGATTCAGGCTGGTATGCAGAAGTAGCCGTTCCCTGGCAAACCTTACGATATCCAAAATTAACGGATTCCATTCAACAATGGGGGTTCAACATGATTAGAGTCAGACGTGCAACGAACGAAACTTCGGCATTTTCACCCTTCCCCCGTTCTTTCAGTGCTTTAAGAATGGCTTATGCTGGATTGCTGACTAATCTTAAACCGCCCCCACCAAAATCAAATATTCGTGTTCAACCTTATGTTTTGGGTGCTTTGGACAGATATTCACCGGAAATAAAGGATAAAAAACAACAATCACTTAAATTAGGGGGCGAATTAAAATGGGCCATTAATCCCAATTCTGTTCTCGATGTTACCCTTAATACGGACTTTGCTCAAGCGGATGTAGATAGGCAGATTAATAATATTACCCGGTTTTCTATTCTTTTTCCTGAAAGACGTCAGTTCTTCCTTGAAAATGCTTCCCTTTTTGGTGTTGGTGGCGGTCCATCTCCTGATTTCTCTGGCGGATTTATGCGCATTCAACCTTTCTTCAGTAGAAGAATTGGTCTGGATGACAATGGCAATCCAATTCCCATTGATATGGGGAGCAGATACGTTTACCGTTCCTTAAAGAGAAATGCAGGCGTAATGGCCATTCAGCAACGGGGTTTCAACGGAGAGGATCCAACCCGGTTTTTTATAGGAAGATTTTCAGAAAACCTGGGCGAACAGCATAGGATTGGTGGCTTGGTTGCCTTAAAAGAAGGGCAAAATGGCATTCACGCTACCAGTATGTTAGATGGCTTTTTTCGCATGGGACAATCACACTCCTTAAATACTATGTTGGTGAATACCACCAATTCAAATGGTGAAAAGTCAGGATTCGCTGGATATGCTCAGTATTTTTATGCCACCAACCAATTGAAATTTTGGTGGACTCAATCTATCGTTAATAAAAGTTTTAATCCTGAACTTGGATTTGTCTCCAGGACGGATGTAATTGGATCGACGCCCGGTGTAAATATTTATTATCGCGGAAAACATTTACCATTTAAAAAAGTCATTCGAGCCTTTGAACCGGGGCTGAATATCGAGATTTATCATCAAGCTTCTACAGGGAAACTTATCGAAAGGCAGGTGAACCTTTGGCCGCTATTCTTCAATTTACAAAATGGGGGTTTTATTGGGTATGGTACTTATTTTGCTTACCAAAATTTAACAGAACCTTTTGAACCTCTCGGGGTTCGCATTCAAACAGGAACGTATAATTATCAAAGGAATCAGATTTTCCTTAGTTCAGATCCCTCAAAAATGTTAAATGTTTTTTCTGATTTTAGTTGGGGAAATTACTTTGACGGAAAATTAAGTTCTTTGGATCTTACCATGCAATTTGCACCCATTCCTCATTTTTCATTACTGGGAAGGGTAAATCGGAATGTTGTTAAAAAATTAGGTGAAAATGGCACCTCTGAAACTATTGATTTATTTAGTGTTGAAGGAAGGTTTGCCATAAATCCAAGACTTCAGCTGGTGGGGTTTTATCAACAAAATGCAGAGAACAAGTTGAAAAATTATAACATTCGTATTTCATGGGAATACAGACCTCTTTCGTTCATTTATCTGGTTTTAAACAAACGAGGATTTGAAAGATTAGATGGCATAAATCAAAATGAGCAGCACGCCATTTTAAAATTAAGTTACCTACGGCAATTATAAAAGCTGGACGATAACTAATCTTGTTGTGTTACTTTTTCTGTGATTATACCTGTTTCTTTATTTTTCAATATCACTTTTTTATCACCATTAGGTAGAATTTCTTCCTTAATGAACCAGTGTTGTGCATCAAAATCAACATAAACGGAAGGTTTTGAAAGTCCTGTCCGGCCTCTCCAAATTGGAAGTACAACGGGTTCCCACAATTTGGTTTTGGCTGATTTATAAGCTGCATCAATTATGGCATTCACCACATAACCATCGTAAAAGGATTCGCGGGGTGGTGTGCCTTTTTCAAAGGAATCAAACATGTCATTAAACATGTTAGGATAACCTAATTCGTGTGCCTCATCCCCAACAGGAAATTGCCAGCCCGATGTGCTTTCAGCCTTTTCGGCAACGTAGGCATTTCCCGCTCCACTGGTGTACATTTCAAATCCAGTCCTGAGAAAGGAATTTAACCAAATAGTACCCTCGGTACCCATCACCTCATCTCTCAAATCCATACCTCCCCGAAATGTCCAGGAAACTTCAAATTGACCTATCGCACCATTTTCATATTTAACCAGACCGATAGCATGGTCTTCTGCATCTATGGGTTTAACCTGCGTGTCGGCCCAACACATTACTTCTACGGGTAACACATCTTTACCAATAAAACTTCTTGAGATTTCGATACAATGGCATCCTAAATCCAGTACGGCACCACCGCCTGCCTTTTCGATATCCCAAAACCAATCGGAATGTGGACCAGGATGAGTTTCCCTTGATTTTGCCCACAATATTCTGCCGATGGCACCTGCTTGTACACTTTTAAGTGATTTCAGAAATTTGGGGGTATAACATAAGTCTTCTAAATAGCCTGCAAAAATACCCGCTTCTTCGCAGGCCAAAGTCATTCGGAGAGCTTCAGCCGCATTTCTGCCTAAAGGTTTGGTACATAAAACCGCTTTTTTATGTTTGACACAGAGCATAACAGCTTCCTCGTGCAAATTATTAGGTAGTCCAATAACAACAAACTCCGCATCGGGATGAACGATAGCTTCTTCCATATCGGTAGTGAAAAAAGGGACTTCATAGTCCTTTGCAAACCTTTCAGCCGTCTCTTTTCTTCTGGCGTAAATGACTTTAACCTCATCTTTTCCTCTTCTTCCACAAAGTGATTCGGCATAAAAGCGACCTATAAAGCCACCACCAAGAATGCATACTTTAGCCATTACTTTTCAATTTTTAGGGTTATTTCTTGTTCTTTTCGTAAAAAATCAGCGTTTTCTACCTTGCTATTTTTTTCATTTAACAAGGACTCATCGGAAACGACGGAGACAGGGGTTATGCAGGAAGTATGTTTTTCCCTGAAGGGTTTATTGTAAGACAAATTATAGGCGGAAATAACAGACCATCTTGCATACTCTGATAAGTTAGCTTCAGATCTGTGTAATATATTGGGGTGGAAAAAGAGTACGTCTCCCGCTGTTAATTCACAATAAATGAGGTCAGAAATTTTAGCTGCTTCGGAAACAAAAGTGTCGTCAGCGCCTTGCTGTTCTCCGGCAAAATGATGCTCGAACCTTTGCATTTTATGCGTCCCACGCAATACCTGTAAACAACCATTGGCTTTATTAGCGTCCGTTAAAGCCACCATGACAGAAATCATGGCTTCGGGAAATAAAAAGCCATTTTTGTACCAATAGCCATAATCCTGGTGCCACTCCCATGCGCCGCCCACTCTGGGTTCTTTTTGCATGACCTTGGAGTGGAAATGGCAAACTTCCCCCTCGCCAAGTAATGATTGAACACTGTCTATCATTCGTTTACAACGAGACATTAATCCAAAGGGGTCGTCACCTGCTGTAAACCAAAGCGTCAGTTTTGTTTTTTTTCCTTCCTGGTCATTCAGGTCGAAGGCATGATCTACTACCGATTCGTCGGTAGCCGTCTGATATAACAAATCAATTTCAGCGGATGAAAAGAAATCTTTAACCACCAGAAAACCATCCCGATGATAATCTATAACTTGTGTATTCGTTAACATTTAGCCTATTTATTTCTCTAAGTTAAGAAATAGAAAGTTACGGAACAATAGGAAATAAGTGTACTATAGGCTAAAAATATATTTTTAGTTTATTGTTGCTGGTTTGCCATATAATCAAGGGCTATTTGATATCCTCGTAGGTTAAGCCGTCTTCATAATTTATTACGTGGAATAAATTGTGAATACTAATATAACTTGAATTCTATTTGGCGGAACATTGGAAAGGTAATAAAATATTTAGCTTTTTTCGTATATTTTCGAAAAAAACAATGGCGAAGGGTATCAAACTTTTTATGGGTATTATTTTTATCCTGGCTTTATTTGGAGCAGGGTATCTTTTTGCACTTTATCTGAGCGAAAAGGAAAATAATGAAAACAGAATAGAGGAATCAACTATCCTGTTGGAGAAAATTCAATCTGTAGCTAAAATGGTAACCATAGAGGGTTACTACTCAGAGCTTTACCGATATGAGGATTTTTGGGGCTACGATTGGTGGATCTTTCGGAAAAAGGCCATTATGAGAGTGAAAGCCAAGGTGTCGGTCGGGTTCGATTTAAATAATCTGAAATTTGACCTGGATAAAGAAACCTGGACCTTGTACATTAGAAATGTACCTACTGAACCCGAAATTATTTCTATCGATCATCAGATTGACTATTATGACATAAGTCAGGGTTCTTTTAATTCGTTTTCCGAAAAGGATTACAATAAGATTCAGAAAAATGCGAAGGAAATGATTGCCAAAAAGGCAGCTACCGGAGAATTAATGATTAGGGCTAAAAAGCAAGGTTTAGAAATATTGGATCTCATCAAATTTATGGCAGAAGGAGCTGGTTGGATAGTGGAAGTGGAATCATTAACCCCAGAAATAGACAAAAACGAGAATTGACAGTGGCTTTATTTAACGAGGCTATCTATTTATTCAACTATTTTGTTAACTTTATTTTTCTCAACATTTAATTTCATCAACCTTTAATATCAATATATAAAATGAATGCAGGTTTAGCTTTATTAATTGCAGGATGGGTATTCGTACTCATTTGGGTACCGATAGTGGTATTATCGCAAAGAAAAATGCACCCAAAAGCATTATTTACTTTGTTTTTTGCAGAATTATGGGAAAGATTTTCCTTTTATGGAATGCGTGCATTCCTCATTTTATATATGACCTCAAGGTTATTTGATAAATTAAACCAATCTGATGCCGATGGAGCCTCCTACGGTATTTATGGTGCTTTTAATGCTTTATTATACGCATCACCATTATTAGGAGGTATGTTGGCCGATAAACTCATTGGATTTAGAAAGGCTATTATTACGGGCGGTTTATTTATGTCGTTTGGTCAAATTGTCCTTGCCTATAATGCTTTCAATGGCGATACGGAATTATTATTCTTTGTTGGATTAAGCTTTTTAGCTATTGGAAATGGATTTTTCAAGCCAAATATTTCGAGTTTCCTGGGTACTTTTTACGACCGTAACGACAATAGAAAGGATAGTGCTTTTACTATCTTTTATATGGGTATAAATATTGGTGCTTTTCTGGCACCATTAACCTGCGGTTATCTTGCCAGAGAGGTTCATTATTCTCTTGGATTCTTGCTCGCTGGCTTAGGAATGCTCACCGGCGTACTTGTTTTCTATAAAAACAGAGCCGTTTTTGAAGGAAAGGGACTTCCTCCTGATATTCCTTTTTTGAAATCTTCTTTTATTGCAGGTATAAACAGAGAATGGGCCGTTCTTCTTGGCGCCTTTTTATTGGTGCCTGTTTTTTCATTCCTTATTCAGGCAGAAGAAGTAACTGACTATATTTTACTACTTGTTGGTTTTGGTATATTGGGGTATATTCTTTTTAATGCATTTAAATCAGATGAAAAGGAAGAAGGTCAACGATTACTCGTTTTTATGGCCTTATTTTTTGTCCACATGATTTTCTGGGCTTTATTTGAGCAAGCAGGAGGTTCTATAAATATTCTAACAGATAGATACGTTAATAAACATGGCATTGAAACCTCTCAGTTCCAGTCGGTAAATGCTTTGTTTATCATTTTACTTGCCCCTGTGTTTACCTGGATCTGGACCGTGCTGGGCAGAAAAAAATTAGAACCCAGAACACCTATGAAATTCTTTTATGCCATGCTTCAGATAGCATTGGGGTATTTTATCATCGTGGTAGGTGCTAAATCTATTCTTCCAGAAGTAAATGAGGGAGGATTGATTCCCATTGTCTTCGTTTTAGGCATGTATTTATTCCATACAACGGGCGAATTAAGTCTTTCACCAGTAGGGCTTTCTGTAGTTACCAAGCTTTCACCGGTTAAAACCGTTGGATTTGTAATGGGCTCCTGGTTTGTTTCCATTGCCTTTGGGCACAAGATTGGTGGCTATTTAGGTAAATTAATAGCTTCCCCACCGGAGGGTGCCACTAAAGCGATGGAATTACAGAGCTTCATTGACGTTTACATGAATTGGGGGGTATATATTGTGTTAGGGGTAGCAGCTATTTTGTTTTTTATATCACCTACATTAAAAAAATGGATGCACGGCGTGCATTAAACCTTAAAATACAAAATAGGTATGGATAAATCTACCTTCAAGCCGTTTATTTCTGCGGAGCAACAGCTACCGGAGTTAACTATAAAGGCCATCATTCCGGGTATTTTCCTTGGTATTATCTTTGGTGTTGCCACGGTATATTTAGGATTAAAAGTGGGGTTGACGGTCAGCGCATCCATTCCTATTGCGGTTTTAGCTATTTCCTTTTTTAAAAAATGGGGGAAAGCCACTATTTTAGAAAGTAATATGGTACAAACGATAGGTTCTGCCGGTGAATCTGTGGCAGCAGGCGTTGTTTTTACTGTACCTGCATTACTTTTCTTAGAAGGGGGAAGGCAATATTTTGAATATTTCCAGATTTTCGTGCTGGCTCTTATTGGAGGCTTTTTAGGCGTGCTTTTTATGATTCCACTCCGTCGGGCCCTCATCGTGAAGGAACACGGAAATCTTCCCTATCCGGAAGGGACAGCTTGTGCCGATGTGTTAATTGCGGGGGAAAAGGGAGGCGATTTAGCTGGTAAAGTGTTTTTGGGCCTTGGTATTGCGTTTATTTATAAAGCGGCAATGTCCATTTTTGGACTTTGGAAAGAAGTGCCAGCCTTAATTTTCAAGAAGACGTCGGCATTGCCTAATGGTACTATTAATGGTGAAATTACGCCTGAACTTTTAGGCGTTGGATATATTATTGGTCCAAGAATTGCCGGCGTCATGGTGGCCGGAGGCGTTCTTTCCTGGTTGGTACTTATTCCGCTCATTACTCTCATCGGAGAAGGTTTAACCGTTCCTTTTGCGCCGGAAACGGTAAAATTGATTAGCGATATGTCTCCCGATGAAATCTGGAGCAGATATATTCGATATATCGGTGCCGGTGCCGTAACTTTTGGAGGAATTATTACGCTGATTAAGTCTCTTCCAACGATTGTTAATGCTTTCAGAGATTCCTTAAAGGATTTTAAACTACAAGGAAAATCAAATGAGCGCAGTGAGTCAATCCCCAGAACAGAAAAGGATTTACCTCTATATTTTGTATTGATTGGAAGTCTGGTCTTATTGGTTTTGATGATGGTTTTACCTAATCTACCTACTAATATTTTTTCCGCGTTGTTAATCCTTGTTTTTGGATTTTTCTTTGTCACCGTTAGTTCAAGGATTGTTGGGCTCATTGGAAGTTCTTCCAATCCAGTATCTGGTATGACTATAGCCACCTTAATGGCCACGGCTTTGATTTTTTTAGGTATTGGCTGGACCGATTCTGCCTATCAATCGGTGGCTTTAGTCGTCGGTTCAATGGTTTGTATTGCAGCAGCGAATGCTGGGGCTACTTCCCAGGACTTGAAAACAGGTTATTTATTGGGTGCAACGCCTTGGAGACAACAAATTGGATTACTGATAGGTGTTCTGGCTTCGGTGGTCGCTATTGGATTTACGTTGTTGTTATTGGAGCGAACGTTGGGTATTGGTGAAGCTACTGCAGCGCATCCAAATCCTCTTCCCGCACCACAGGCAACCCTGATGGCTACGGTAATTAAGGGATTATTGGATCAGCAATTACCATGGGGACTAGTTATAGCCGGCATGGGTATTGCCGCAATGGTTGAATTGTGTGGTATTAGTTCTCTTGCATTTGCCGTAGGTGCTTATCTGCCTCTTTCAACTACTTCTCCCATTTTTGTGGGAGGATTGATTAAACTAATCGCTGATAAATTTAATAAGAAAAAGGATGATTCCGAAATTGGTCCAGGGGCATTATTCAGTTCTGGTTTGATTGCCGGCGGAGCACTTACGGGTATTTTAGTCGCCATTTTTATGGGTACCAATATAGGTAATGATGCGCAGGGTAATCCCGTTTCGCTCATGTCTAAAATAAATACAGGTTGGGGAAATGCGATGGGGTCAACAGGTGATATTATAGGTTTAGTTGCCTTTCTTCTATTAAGTGTACTTTTATTGAAAATGGCTGTTGAGTCTAAAAATAAAGCCAGGTTGTAATGCTCTGGCTTTATTTTTTAATATATGTAACTTACTGATTACTTGTTAATTGGCACCCCTACTTTGGTTAATCCATATATCCAGGTTTGGACAAGTCGAATACTTTTGTTCTAATCTAATGAAGGTTGAACCTATTTTATCGTCTATCCAAAGATTTATATATTCATTTTTCTTTGATTCTATGGATGCTTTTTGAATTTTAGAGTAATCCTGAAGCAAATTTGCTTTGTGTGGGGGTGTTTTTGATTGTAATTGGATAATATGAAACTGAACTTCTCCTGAAGGGTCTCTAAATTCAAGGGGTGCTGTTATGCCTTTGAGTTTTAAAGTATCAATGGCAAAATAAATATCTGGATCTAAATCACCTACTTCGAAGAAAGTATTCCCGGTTACAGGATTCACCATTCTGCCATCATTATTGTAAGATTGTGCTTTGTCAAAGGAGAATCTTTTAACCGCAAAGGAAAATGAAATAGAATCTTTAAGGATAAGCGTACGAATGGAATCTAGTTTTCGTCTGACTAAATCGAAATCTTCCTCTGTAATTTCAGGTCTTAAAAGTATATGACGCACATTGATACTATTACCTCTTCGTCCCATTAATTGAATTAGGTGGAAACCAAATTGAGATTCAACGACATCAGAAATTTCATTTATTTCAAGTTTGTAGGCTGCAGCTTCAAACTCAGGAACATATTTTCCTCTGGTGGCCCAACCTAAATCACCTCCAGTCTGGGCAGATCCATCGGCAGAAAACTTTCCAGCCAGCACCGCGAAATCTTCATTATTTTCAATAATTCTTTTGCGAATCCCCTCCAGCTTATTCATAGTTATCTGGCGCTGGATATCGTTTACTTTAGGGACGATAACAATTTCACCAACTTCGACTTCAGAGTTAAAGTAGGGTAGTGAATCCTTTGGTATTTTGGAGAAAAATGATTTCACCTCTGATGGCGTGATGGTAATATCTTTCATGATATCACCTCTCATTCTTTCGGTTAGAAGCTGATTTTTTAAATCAGTCCGAAATTGTTCCTTTACATCATTTACAGACTGGCCGTAATATTCTTCAAATTGCTTGATGTCATTATTCATAAAGGATAAAATTCTATCAATTCTTGCGGCCAGTTGATTTTCTACTTCATCATCACCAACTTCAACACTATCCAGTTTGGACTGATTTATCAATAACTTACTGGTTAATAATTGCTCTAAAATTTCACAGCGGGCGTTCTGGGGTATATCACTCTTTTGAGACAAAGCAAGGGCAAATTGTTCCTCCAGTTCAGAAAGCAATATAAGTTCACCACCTACGGTAGCAATAATTTTATCCATTACTTGTACCTGACCAAAACTGATAAAGCACTGTACGGCAAGAAAAAGAGATAGAATATATTTTAACATAAGTAAGGTTATTATCTAAAAAGATACAAAGATGAAAGGAATAGTTGGTTAATTACCTAAGAGAAGGTTAAAAATTTACTTTAGATAAAAAATTTCAATCTGACCTTTCCGTTTAGCAATATCAAACATATCTTCTTTTTTTTCTTCGAGCAATCTTGTTTTCCTGCTTAAAAGAAGCATTCTTTTGAGCTGTTCCTCTACATATTCTATGGGAGGAATTTCCTGCGGCTTCTTGCTGTCTAATATTTTTATCCAAATATCGAATTCGCCGTCCTGAATACTAAAGTCCTTTCCTTTTCTGGAAAAGGCTTCGAAATCTATGTTTCTTGGCAGATAAATAGCTAATTTTTCCCATTCGTTCCATTTGCCAGCGTCAAGAACATGGGCCAGTTCATATTCTTCACAAATACTTTTTAACCGGGTCAGATTAACGTCGGTAGCATTTTCCCAAAGGTATTTTAAACTATCCCTTACGGAAATAATCTTTGGAACAACAACAACGTACGCTTTTACGATAGGGTTATCCAACTGATATTGAATCTTATTTTTATCATAAAAATCAGTAAGTTCTGCTTTCGATATTTGAGTTTCCATTAACTGCTCTAATAGAACCTGTTCATAATTATTGCGAACTAAGGAAGACCTGTAGTCACGCACCAGCCTATCGATATTTAAATCTTTAGAAAGATTGTTTTCAGCTTCATACAACAAAACGGCTTCCCTAACCCAGCGTTGGGTATAGGCATTGGTAATGAGCGCGCTGTCATAAGCGGAAGTTCCCGGAGGAAACATCCCTTCTAAATCTTTAACATACAAAGATTTATTATAAACGCGTGCTAAGATAAAGTCGCCATTATTGGTTTGAATATCCTCGCTACATGAATATCCAAGAAAAACAAGACAAACCAATAATAATTTGACTAAAGAAATCATTGTTTAATAAGGCTTTCAAAAGCAGCTTTTGAAATCTGAACAGCATATTTTTTTCTTAGACTATCAACCCATTCTTTTTCAAGAAAATCTTGATAATCTGCTATGATATAGCCTTTCGACTCATCGAGTGCTTTAGTACTAACCGGTAAAATCTTTTCGATTTTATAAAATTCCATATCTGTTGAGGAGGCATTGAGTGTAGCATTGGTTACAATGCCAGACTTCCATTGCGCACCCAATTGACTAGCTTCGATAGATTTTCCTTTCTCTATGGTAACCTCTTCAGCACTAAGAATCTGTTCATCGTCTTTATTAAAGCGAATGAGCACCTCATTTTTTTTATGTGTTTTTGCAAAATCCCGAATTTGAGCAATTTGCTCTTTTGCTGAAGCTTTTAAGGTGTATCGGGTAGTCAACGCTCTTTCATTCCAGGTATATTTTCCCTGGACCAGCTTGTAAAAATTAGCGATACCCAGGGAGTCCTGACTTGCTTTATCCCAAACAGTTTGTCTGGTAATTTCGAAAAGTAAAATACCTTCCTCATATTCTCTTAAAAGGTGTCTGAATTCAGGATATTTTTTTTCTAACTGACTCTCCTCCAGTTTTAATGTTTCGTTCTCTAAATAGTCTTCATACAATTTTGTCAACATGGAAGGAACGGGTTCTTGCTGATTCAATCTGAAGCGTAATCGGGCAGATTTTTCAAGATACTGAGCAAAATCTAATAAGGTATAAGTCTGGTTTGCCAAAGTAAATAAGTTCCCCGCTGGTAATTGAGCGGGTATTTTCCAACGAAAAGTATAGAATGTATCGTTTACAAAAGGAATTAACTGAGCGAGTGCTCCTTTATTTTCAACAAAGCCTGCATTTAATCGAATCTGATTAAACATATTTTCCTTAGCAAAAGCATAGCGTGAATCCTGACGAACAGCTGCCTCTAAATTTGATTTTGAGGTTTCAAAATTTGGGATTCCCTTTCTGGAAATACGTTTAATGATATGCCAGCCTAAATTGGTTTGCACGGGTTGACTATATTCACCATCTTTTTCAAGTTTATAAATCGCATCTTCAAAGGCTTGTTCGAATTTATTAATTCCGAAAACGCCTATATACCCACCTTTACTTGCCGTTTTGTCATCTTCTGAAAAGGTTGATGCCAGCGTTTCAAAACTTGAGCCTGAGTTTAATAGGGCATAAATACTGTCTATTTTATTTTTAGGAGTAAAAGGATTTTCACCTTCCCCTGATTTTCTAATTAAAATATGGGCACCTTCTATTTCGCCGCGGGCTGGACGTCTGGCATTCACCTTTAATAAATGAAGACCTGCGGGGGTATAAATGGGTAATGAAATATCCCCGGGGGCCATTGAATAAGCGGCTGTTTCCAGGTCGTAAAACCCATTGGGAAAGGGAACGTTAATAAATCCGATATTGCCGCTATTGGTCTTCGAAGACCTGTCCAGACTATAATTCCTTGCAAATTCTTCAAAATCTGCACCATTTTTCAATTTTGCATAAAGATCCATCAAAAACCTATTGGCACTTAAGGAATCATCTTTAGGGGCACTATCAGAAATAGTATATAAGATATGGCTAATATCAATATCTTCTAAAGAACGGTCATAGAGCTCTCTAACCAATCTTCCTGTAACTTCTTTATTCAGTATGTATGCATCAGAAAGTTGTCTTCGGTAACCGAGTAGTTCCTCTTTTATATCAGGCAAATTTCCTATTTTTTCTGCCTTTGCTTCTTCTACTTTTAACTTAAATTTAGTGTATAAATCCAGGTATTCCTGTAAGGAGGCTTTGGTGAAATTTGCATTTGCTCCATTTGTTTTGGCGTAAATGTATTTGAATTCACCGATGGTAACAGGAGTATTATTTACGGTAAATAATACCTCTTCTTCATTTTGAGCGCTGGCAAAACCTGAAAATAAGAATAAAAATAAAACAGAAAGTAAATTGATTTTATGGAAATACATAGTAATGTATAGTTTAAGTGATAATTTTCCTTTTTGAAAGAACAAAATTAAAAAATATATCTGACTTGTTAAAAACGAAAGCAAATTACCTGTGATAACGAATTATTAAGAGAAAGATTGTTTGAAAATAATCATAAGTCAAATCCAATATCTTTTCGGTAATACTTATTTTTAAAATAAATTTTATCTGCGAGCCATCTACTTTTTTCTTCCGCTTTACTTTTATCGGCGTCAAGGGAAGTAATAGCTAAAACTCTGCCACCTTTAGTGACGATGCCGCCCTGGTCATCCAGACCGGTACCTGCGTGAAAAACAAAGGATTCTGTTACCTCACCGGGGAGAGTTATAGGTAAATTACTTTCATAATTTCCAGGATACCCACCTGATACCAGCATAGTTGTAGCAGCAAACCGGGGATCTATTTCTATGGGATTTTCTCCTAATTTTTGTTCGTGTAAATCATAAAAAAGGGAGACAATATCTGAGGTCAGTCGTGGTATAATAGCTTCTGTTTCCGGGTCACCCAAGCGGCAATTATATTCAATAACAAAGGGTTCGCCTGCTACAGAAATAAGGCCGAAAAAAATAAAGCCTTTATAAGAAATATTATTTTTTTGAAGGCCTTTAAGGGTAGGTTCAATAATGAGTGAAGTCACTTTTTGAATCATGGGCGTATCAAAAAAAGGAACGGGAGAAATAGCACCCATGCCGCCTGTATTCAATCCGACATCTCCTTCTCCTACTTTTTTGTAGTCTTTGGCTTCTGGAAAAAGGACATATTTAACGCCGTCTGTAAGGACAAACACAGAAAATTCTATCCCATCTAAGAATTGTTCGATAACCACACAGGAGGATGCTGCACCAAATTTTCCTCCCAACATGGCAGTTAATTCCACCTTCGCTTCTGCTGCATCGGTCAAAATAACAACCCCTTTTCCAGCCGCCAAACCGTCTGCTTTTAGCACGTAAGGACCCATGGTTTCAGAAATAAAACGAAGTCCTTCGTTGAGCGTTTCAGGGGTAAAGGACTTATAAGCCGCGGTAGGTATGGATTGTTCCGCCATGAATATTTTAGCAAAAGCTTTACTTCCTTCCAACTGTGCACCTTTTGCCGATGGACCCACGACTAAAACGTGAGACAGTGCGCTATCAGATTCAAAAAAATCTACAATACCATTTACTAAAGGTTCCTCGGGTCCAACGATGACCATCTTTATATCCTCTTTTATTACCAGTGCACGGATGGAATCAAGGTCGGAAAGATTCAGAAGAATATTGGTCCCGTGTAAACGTGTACCCGCATTTCCAGGAGCAATAAATAATTGTTGGCATCGTTCACTCTTACTAATCTTCCACGCCAAAGCATGTTCACGTCCACCACTTCCCAGGAGAAGAATGTTAATTTTAGTGTTTTTCATTTTTTAAATTGAAATGTAAAGATATGCTTTGTAGGAAATTCTTTTACATAGTGATTGTTTTTTTACCTTTGCATCTGTTTATCAAAATTATACCATGATTACTCACCTTCGAGGTACAATGACTTTTAAATGTCCCACTTTTGTTGTTTTAGAAGCAGGAGGTGTTGGATACCAGGTTTTTATTAGTTTACACACCTATTCCCAATTGCCGGATACGTCCACTATTTTTTTGTTAACACATCAATTTATAAAAGAAGATAGTCATACATTGTATGGATTTTCTGAAGATAAAGAACGAACGCTTTTTCGATTATTAATCAGTGTTAGCGGGGTAGGACCTACCACGGCTCAAGTATTATTATCATCTATTTCACCGGACGAAATCAGATTAGCGATTTTAAGCGAACAAGATGAAATTTTTAGAAAAGCAAAGGGGATTGGACCCAAAACAGCTAAAAGAATTATCTTAGATTTGAAAGATAAAATGGTTAAAGACAGTGGGGAAGGAGTATTTTCTAATAACCCATCATACAATACAATTAGAGATGAAGCGTTATCGGCTTTGGTATCTTTAGGATTTAACCGTGGGTTAGTTCAAAAGGCCATTCAGCAAATTTTACAGGATTCGGCCCCCACGGAGAATGTTGAAGATTTGATAAAAAAAGCGCTTAAGCTTCTTTCTCAATGAGTTGGAAATATTTATTTATTAATACAAGGGGCTGAAATTTGCACCTTAACGACTTTTCCTTTGTTTAACATGAAATATTCAGCCATCGTATTATTCTTTTTGTTTGCAGGAGTTATCACTTTCCAAAATCTTTCCGGGGGTAATTTGCCGTTTTGGGGCAAATCAAACCCCTATTTAGTAAGGTTCTTACCCCCTGTAAAACCCCAGGCTCCAAGAGATACTTTACCTGCTATTAAGGAACGTAAAGACAATTTTAGTATCGCAAAACCTGTAAATATTATCGATTTAAAAGATCCGTCCATTATTGATAAAAAAGTTACCTATGATCCGATAACCAATAAATATATCATGACAGAAAAAATTGGGGAGGATGATTTTCAATATCCTTCCTATATGTCATTTGATCAGTATTTGAAAAAAAGAGAAGTCGAAGATTATCAAAAATATTTCAGGCAATTAGCTGGTATCGGTTCTGAAAATAATGTGGGGTCCCTAAATCCTTTATCTACCGTTGATGTGAAAGCTAGTCTGATTGACAGACTTTTTGGTGGTAATTCTATTGATATTCGTCCGCAAGGTGGCGTTGACCTTACCTTTGGTATGGATTATCAAAGTATGGAAAATCCTTTTATTATCGAAGCAGGTAGGAGACAACTCTTGTTCGATTTTGATATGAATATTCAAATGAATATAACGGGGAAAATTGGGGATAAATTGAATCTTGCAACGAATTATAATACGAATGCTACTTTTGATGTTGATAAACAGGTTATTAAACTAAATTATAACAGTGATTTGTTCAATGAGGATGAGATTGTCAAAAAAATTGAAGCCGGAAATGTAAGTTTACCCTTGAGGGGTTCTCTGATTCAAGGGGCGGAAAGTCTTTTCGGATTAAAAACGGAACTTCAATTTGGACATCTTCGCCTAACTGCTATCGCCTCTCAACAACGTTCACAGAGAAAAAATATTCAAACTCAGGGAGGAAGTCAGGTGCAGGAATTCGAGGTTCGTGCAGATCAATACGACGAAAACAGGCACTTTTTTCTTTCTCATTACAATCGAAGCGCCTTTGAACCCGCTCTTGAAAATCTACCACAAATTCGAAGCTTATTCAAGCTTGAAAATATTGAGGTTTGGTTGACCAACGATAGAAATGAGGTAGATAACGTAAGGGATATCGTTGCACTGGCCGATTTAGGCGAGCCTGAAATTTTGGTGAATCCCACAGCAGTTCCCGTTCAAACAGCCTTCGCTCCTAAGGATTTAACGGGCAAGCCTTTACCAGATAATAGCTCAAATAATTTGTATAACCGGGTAATTGGTGACCCCAGAATTCGCCAGATAGATAATGCTGTTTCTATCCTTCAGTCTGAGTTTAAACTCAATCAATCCAGAGATTTTGAAAAAGTTAGTGCGCGAAAACTTAGACCAAGTGAATATAACGTTCATTCGGAACTAGGTTTTGTGACCTTGAATATAAACGTTCAGCCCGATCAGGTTGTGGGCGTCGCTTATCAATATTCTTATAATGGCAAGACCTTCAAAGTAGGAGAATTAGCCAATAACTCGGAAAACACGAAACCTGACTCTTCTTTGACGGTTCTCTTCGTTAAAATGTTGAAAAGTACCACTCAAACAACAGATGTACCTACGTGGGATTTAATGATGAAAAATATTTATCCTATTGGTGCCGTGCAGATTGATCAGAATGAGTTTCGTTTGGATATTTTTTATGAAGATCCGGGAAAAGGATTAAAAAGATTTTTACCAGAAACTAATCTGGCGGGAAGACCTTTACTCAGGGTTTTTAATGTAGATAAATTAAATACGCAGGGGGATCCAACACCGGACGGAATATTTGACTTTGTGCCTGGTTTGACCATTAATCTATCGAATGGTCGGGTTATGTTTCCCGTCTTAGAGCCATTTGGCAGTTCATTGGCAAGGCAGATTGAAGATGCTGGTTTGCGGGCAAAATATACTTTTCCGGAATTGTACTCGAAAACGCTCTTTTTGGCGCAAGAATACCAGGAGAAAAACAGATTTGTTATAAAGGGTAATTATAAATCGAGCGTTTCGTCCGAAATTTCTTTAGGTGCTTTTAATATTCCTCCCGGCTCTGTTACCGTTAGTGGTGGTGGACAGACGCTAAGAGAAGGGGTGGATTATGAAATTGACTATAATATTGGGCGCGTAAGAATTTTAAATGATGCTATCCTCAATTCGGGCATTCCTGTTAACGTAAGTTATGAAGATAACGGCCTGTTCAACTTCCAAACAAAAAGTATGTTTGGCGTCAGAGCTGATTATGCCGTTGATAAGAATTTCAATATAGGTGCAACGGCTTTAAAACTTTTTGAAAGACCCTTTACCCAAAAGGTAAATATTGGGGAGGACCCCATCAATAATTCAATTTATGGGTTCGACCTTGGTATTTCACGAGATGCACCTTTCTTAACAAAAATAGTGGATGCCTTACCAGGTATAAGCACAAAAGCTAA
>JAFMBH010000053.1 GCA_017858735.1 Bacteroidota bacterium | reverse complement strand
CAACTAAACCACTCCTTAAAGTTAGACAATAATAGTTGGTTAACACTTACCTTAAAATCAAATGAATCTAATAGGCTCCATCATTTAAATGCCGGTAATTTTAAAGGAATCGACCATTTGTCTGATTATTCCGTTTCCATTTTCAAGGAAAACGAACTACTTTATCAACAAGGAAAACTGCATTCCGTAGCACCTGAAAAGCTAAAAAATAATTCATCACATTCAATTAAAAAAGAACTGACTTCGAAAGAAATGAGTTATCGCATTCTTAAAAATGGAAAAACGGTTATTCTTAGTAAGAACCTTGGTGGTTATGCCAAGCCCCTTGCATTTTTTTCTCTGACTGCCTGCCTGAGTCTTATTTTCTATTTTATCTATAGCCAATTCCTTCATTATAAAAAATCTGATGGGCGTATTTCTAAACCAGTTAAGATTGATTCTTTAGGATTAAACATACAAAAAACATTATTTTATATCACATTTACATCCCTCTGTATCCTATGTTTAGCTTCTGTTTTCTATTTTGACAAATCAAAAAAACGAGAAAATGAAAGAGAGTATAGCTATTTAGCGAAAGAAATCATTTCAACCCTTCAAAGAAGGTATCACGGTTCGAATCATCCGTTAGCATCAATAGCAAAACAACATGGATATGATTTTGTCCTTACCGACGAAAAAGGAAAAAAATTTACATCTTTTTCTTTTCAACCGCCGGGAGGATTTAAACATAATCCTCAAAACAAGGCTAATTTTTCATATAAAAAAGAACAAATATTCTGGAAAGGAAAAGAGTTATTGCGTGTTTGGTTCCCTGTTGAAAACTTAGGAGGTAAAGAAAATAAATCCATGATTGGCATATATTTTCCTGTCGGTGATAATCTTCAAAACATTGAGGCTGTCGACTTTATGGGTGCACTTTTTAGTGGTTATCTCTTTCTTTTATTAAGTATATCTGCTATAACTATTTACTACAGTAATTCTCTTACCCACCCATTAGATCAATTAGGCAGACATTTGGAAAATCTAAAAATGGGTGCGAGTGATAAAATAGACTGGCATAAAAACGATGAAGTTGGGCAGTTGGTTAACGCCTATAATATTGCCATTGACGAACTGCACCAAAGTTATGAGAAACTGCGGAAAACAGAAAGAGAAGATGCATGGCGGGAAATGGCAAAACAAGTCGCACACGAGATCAAGAACCCACTTACTCCCATGAAACTAAGTTTACAATACCTTCAACGGGCGGGAAAACTTCAACCCGACCTGATACAGACCCTTTTGCCAAAATTGACAATGACTATTATGGAGCAAATCAACACCTTAGATGAAATTGCTACCTCATTTTCACAATTTGCGTCTATGCCAAATCCTCAAAATATTACTTTCAATTTAGTAGATCTGCTACAGCAATCTTTAGACATGCACAGACACCACTTTGACGATAATAATGATTCCTTTTATTACAATATTGAAGCAGATAGTTATCCCATTTTTGCAGATAAAAATCAGATACAACGGGTAATCAATAATCTTCTGATGAATGCTGTTCAAGCTATACCCACTGAAAAAAATGGAAAAATTAACATCAGATTATTTCAAATGAAGAATAATCTGGTTCGACTTGAAATAGAAGATAATGGAGAAGGGGTAGCTGCAGAAACACAGGAAAAAATATTCTCGCCCAATTTTACTACTAAATCTTCTGGCACAGGACTAGGATTAGCAATGTGCAAAGATATTATTGAAAATGCGGGTGGTAACATTGGATTTACATCATCACCAACCACAGGTGCTTGTTTTTGGATAGAGATGCCTTTAAATTATTCCATGCCATTTTGTGATGCCAAAATGGCCCTTGCCACTTAATATGCATTTTCAAATGAACAGATAATCTAAAATGTTGTTTCTAAAGTTTATTCATTACACTTAAGAAATATGGAAATTGGCATTGTAGGTGCTGGAATTGCGGGATTAGCGGCATCCATCAGATCTGCTGTAGCTGGTCACAAAGTTACCGTTTTTGAAGTTAATAGCTATCCTGGGGGGAAACTTACTGCTTTTGAAAAACAAGGTTACCGGTTCGATGCAGGTCCATCCCTTTTTACTATGCCTCAATATGTAGATGATCTGTTTATTTTAGCCGGTGAAAATCCAGCGGATCATTTTAAATATACAAGATTAGATCCGGTGTGTAATTACTTTTGGGAAGATGGCACTACCCTGAGTGCTCATGCCGATAAGAAAAAATTCAGTGTTGAAGCTGCTAAAAAGTTAAATGTACCAGAAGATTATGTGTTGTTAAGCCTGCAAGATAGCGCCGATAAATATGAAGCTAACGGACGTATTTTTTTAGAAAAATCTCTTCACAAATGGTCCACCTGGCTAAATATGCCTGTCTTTAAGGCTTTACTAAAAATACATAAATACGATTTATTTTCCTCCATAAATAGCGTAAATAAAAGGTTGGTTAAACACCCTAAGTTAGTTCAACTCTTTAACAGATTTGCAACCTATAATGGTTCAGATCCATACAGAGCTCCTGGATTACTCACTATCATACCCCATTTCGAGCATCATATTGGGGCATTTTATCCGGAAAATGGAATGCATAGTATCACCAAAGCTGTTTATGAACTAGCTCTTAGATTGGGTGTTAATTTTCATTTCAACACCAGAGTTGATGAAATACTTACCAAAAACAAGGTGATATACGGCCTAAGAACGGAAGAAAAAACATACCCGTTTGACAGAATAATCTGTAATATGGACGTATTTTTTGTTTATAAAAAATTACTGCCTAATCACGCAAAACCGAACAGGATATTGCAGCAGGAAAGATCCACCTCTGCTATTATTTTTTATTGGGGAATAAAAAAGGTTTTTCCTCAATTAGCTATGCATAACCTATTTTTTTCCGATGATTATCGAAGTGAATTCAAACACTTGGAAGAAGGAAAGGTAGCAAAAGATGCCTCTATTTATGTAAATTTAACAACGGATCATACCCCATCCGATGCTCCGGAAGGTTGTCAAAACTGGTTCGTCATGATAAACGTACCTAGCCAAAGTGCTGAAAGTGAACCTTTAGATATAGATACTTTGAGGGAACAAGCCATTGCAAAACTGAGCAGAGTGCTGGGCGAACCTATTAAACCTCTCATTGAAATGGAAGAAATTTTAAGCCCGAGGGAAATAGAATCAAGAACTCAATCCCACCAGGGTTCATTATACGGAACAGCTTCCAATAAGCCCTTATCTGCCTTTCTTCGACATCCAAATTTTTCAAATGAAGTAAAAGGTCTCTATTTTTGTGGCGGAAGCGTTCATCCAGGTGGAGGTATTCCGTTATGTCTTTTATCAGCAAAGATTGCTGTAGAATTACTGTAAGATTTAATAATCCTTATCTTTGACAATAAATAAACCAAAATTAATGATGACTTTCCTTATACCGGCTTTAATTGTACTTATCACCGTGATCTGTATGGAAATGGTTGCCTGGTTGGCGCATAAATATTTAATGCATGGATTCCTATGGATTTGGCATGAAGATCATCACCAACCTGACGTGGAAGGCGATAAGTTTTTTCAGAAAAATGATCTTTTCTTTCTCGTTTTTGCCATTCCAAGTGCAGCATCTTACATCATTGGTTTAAGTACTCCTCATACCTGGTTACTTTATGTAGGAATCGGAATATCTATCTATGGGGTTATTTACTTTTTAATTCACGATGTGTATATCCATCAACGATTCTCCTGGTTTAAACAGTTAGATAATCCATATTCCAGAGCGATTTTACGAGCACATGGAGCACACCACGCGCATACGGGAAAAGAAGCAGGGGAATCCTTTGGATTACTTTTGGTATCCTCAAAATACTTTTTAAAAAGAATTAAAAAAGAACATTAATTAAACGGACTTACAGTGGCATCTAAATTTCTTGAAGCAATAACCAATACCTTTCAAACGCCCTTGCCGCAGGCAAATGACTTAGATAAATATTTGGAAGAAATGCTTCCCATGTTAGAGGGATATAGTGAAAATTTAGATCAGGAATCATTATATCTTGAACATCCATGGTTAGAATTTCGGGATGACGACTATTTTCACGAATCTATTTTACATTTTTTCAATCCAAATGAAGAATACTTAAGTTCCATCAATGGAGAAGTATCGTTTGGCTTTTGGCGAAAAATGAATCAGGGAAAAAAACTCATGATTGAAAATGGAGAAGGAAGATTATATGAACTTGCCTTTTTGGATGCCAACTTCTTCATCTTAAAAATACATGGTGATAATAGTCCCCTGGGTAAGTCAAGGTTTTTATTTTTAGTTAAGGAAGAAGTTGGTAAAAAATTAGATTGGAAAGACGCTATTGAATTATTACATCGCAGTTATAAAAACGGTGGTGGTAATTTATTTCAAATTATACTGGTCATTTTAGTCATTTTATTTCTACTTGTATTATTCATATAAATAGTAATTAAAAAGGAGCTGCCTAAAAAAGCCCGGATGCATAAAAAATATTAGTAAACACTTTTCAAATGCCCTGACCCCCAGAGGGGTCACCTGTCTATTGGAAAAATTAAAAAAGGGGGGACAACTTTCGTTATCTCCCCTTTTTGATATTTAAAATTTAATGATTAACTACCAAAGTCATCAAAAGCTACATTTTCATCGGGAACACCCATATTAGAAAGCATATTTTGAACGGCAGAAAGCATTAAAGGCGGTCCGCATAGATAGTATTCAATCTCCTCTGGCTCTGGATGATTCTTTAAATAATTCTCCATTACCACGTTGTGAATAAAACCAGTCAAGCCAGTCCAATTATCCTCCGGCATAGGTTCAGACAGAGCGATATGGAAGGAAAAGTTAGGAAACTCCTTTTCAATATTTCTGAAATCATCTATGTAAAAAAGTTCTCTCAAGGAACGACCGCCATACCAATAAGAAACTTTTCTATTTGATTTTAAGGTATGGAACAAATGAAAGATATGAGACCTCAATGGAGCCATACCAGCACCGCCACCAATATAAATCATTTCCTTTTCAGTAGGCTTGATAAAGAACTCACCGTAAGGACCAGAGATAGTCGCTTTATCCCCTTGCTTCAAACCAAAGACATAAGAAGAACAAACACCAGGATTTAATTTCATCCAACCATTAGCTGCTCTATCCCAGGGAGGAGAAGCAATACGAATATTCAACATCACAATATTACCTTCCGCAGGATGATTGGCCATAGAATAGGCCCGGAATTGCTCTTCCTTGTTCACCATTTTAAGGCTCCATAAGTTAAACTTATCCCATTCATCTTTAAAAACGTCAGGTTTTTTACCCATTTTAGGATGAGAAGTGATATCAAAATTTTTAAAATCTACTTCAATTTTAGGTACATCAATTTGAATATAACCACCTGATTCGAAATCTAAAGTTTCACCTTCCGGCAATTTAACTACAAATTCTTTAATAAAAGTAGCGACGTTGTAATTGGATACCACTTCACATTCCCACTTTTTTATACCAAAAATCTCTTCAGGAATCTGGATTTCCATATCCTGACGCACTTTAACCTGACAGGCGAGACGCTTATGTTCTGCCACTTCCTTTCTGGTCAGGTGATTTAGTTCTGTTGGCAGCACGTCACCCCCACCGACGGAAACATGACATTCACACATGGCACAGGTTCCACCACCGCCACAAGCGGAAGGTAAGAAAATATTATTATCTGCAAGAGAGGAAAGCAGAGAACTACCTTGTTTAACTAAAAGAGGGGTATCCTCATTTCCATTGATAATAATTTTAACATCTCCTTGAGCCACCAGTTTTTGGCGTGCCACTATGAGCATCAGCGAGAGGGCAAGAATAACCAACGTAAAAACGAAAGTAGCCATCAATATCGTCTGAAGACCAGCCAGGAAAAGAAAAGAATTAGAAGTCATCAAAACCATAAAACTTGTAAACATAGCTTTTATTTATTTTGTGAAGGCTGCAGGATCAATTCCCATTAAACTCATAAATGCCATTCCCATGAGGCCGGTAAGTATGAAAGCCATACCTAAGCCTCGAAGCGCAGGAGGAACATTGGAATATTGAATTTTTTCACGAATAGCGGCCAGAGCAACGATGGCAAGAAACCAACCGAATCCCCCACCTAAACCAAAGGCAACAGATTTAGAGAGCGTTAACTCTCTTGATATCATAAAAAGTGAACCACCGAGAATAGCACAATTCACTGTTATTAGCGGTAAAAAAATACCGAGAGCATTATAAAGGGAAGGAGAAAATTTTTCCACTACCAATTCAACCAGCTGCACCAACGCGGCGATTACAGCAATGAACAAAATAAATCTTAAGAAAGTTAAGTCAAGACCAAAGAAACCAGTTTCCTTTAGTAGATACTCATTTATCAGCCAATTAATAGGCATAGTAATACCGAGTACGAAAATAACAGCGATGCCCAGTCCTAACGCTGTTTTTACCGATTTAGAAACGGCAAGAAAAGAACACATACCGAGAAAATAAGAAAGTATCATATTCTCTACGAAGGCAGTTTTGATGAAAACGTTTAGAAAATCGCCCATTTTATTTCTTTTTGTTGAAGGAGAATTAATGATTTGAACCTAGGATATATCAACTAATTTTGGATTAATCGTTCTATGAATCCATATTAATATACCTATGATAAACAAAGCTGCGGCTGGAAGAACCATCAGATTATTGTTTGCATACCAACCAAACATAGTACTTGTAGTTGTATCTATTAAGTAGGTTGTATTGTTACCTATAATCTTTATTTCAACCGGACTTCCTGCGAATAAGGTTCCTTTTCCTAAAATTTCTCTGATTATAGCGACTATAATAAGAATAGCTCCATATCCAAGACCATTTCCTATACCATCCAGGAAAGATCTCCAAGGTTTATTTGCCATAGCGAAAGCCTCTAATCGCCCCATAACAATACAGTTCGTTATTATTAAACCAATATACACGGATAATTGCTTGTAAATAGGAAAATTAAGTGCTTTAAGACCAAGTTCGACAATAGTTACCAACGTAGCAATAATAACTAACTGAACGATCATCCTTACCTGTTTAGGTATGTACTCCCTTACCAAAGAGGTAAACAAATTTGCGAAAGCAGTAACGAAAATCACGGAAATAGCCATCACCACAGAAGGATAAACCAATGATGTTATGGCCAATGCCGAACAAACGCCAAGAATCTGGACTGTAATAGGATTTACATCCATTAAAGGATCCAATAGTAATTTCTTTTCTTTGGGACCGAAGAGAGGTTCTTTTTCCTCGATTTTTACTTTTTCTAATATCTCTGCCATTTTCAGATAATTTAAGTATTTAACCGTTTTATTTAGTTTTCAATGGTTTCCAAATAAGGTAAATAGTATGCTATTCCTCTTTGAAGCATTTCTGTTACGCCATCACAAGTAATGGTTGCCCCGGAAATACCGTCCACTTCATAAGTTGTGTCCTGACTCCCACCTTTTCTTACAAGGACAGCCACTTCACCGTCTTTGAAAATTTGTTTACCGATAAACTGTCCCGGAAAAGAAGGATTATCTTTAATTTCTGCACCTAATCCAGGTGTCTCTCCCTTATGATCAAAAGTAACTCCAGCAATCGTATTTAAGTCTGATTTTACAGCAATATTACCCCAAATCTCGTCCCAAAGGCCACTTCCGCGAACACTTAGTATATAGAACTTTTCCTTTTCACTATTGAAAACGAATAGTGGTAATAATCTGTCAACTTCAGCTTTCTTTTTTTCCACAGCTAAATCAACTTTTTCTGCTAAAACATTTGGAACAACCTCACCATCCAGATTCAAAACTACTTGTTCCACTTGATTTTTGAACATTTTTAACACCTCCTCATCTGATAGATTATTAACGTTTATACCCTTTCCTAAATAATCATTCACTGTAAGAAGGACAGACCTTTTGTTAAAAATCTCTTCATTTTTCGTTGAAATAGCTAAAGTTAGCTCTCTCATGCCAGCTAAAGAAACAGCCGCTACAACAGTCATTATGATGATGAAGGTAATGATATATTT
Organism: Bacteroidota bacterium; assembly: GCA_017858735.1. Taxonomy (GTDB): domain Bacteria; phylum Bacteroidota; class Bacteroidia; order Chitinophagales; family Saprospiraceae; genus BJGN01. Next base: position 15,370 of record JAFMBH010000053.1, on the reverse strand, counting down.
ATTACTACTTTCCATAGAATTAGTTTTTGGTTTTTAATATTTAAATCTCAAGAATTTGCCAACTTGGTTAATCTTGATTTCCTCTTAGAAATATGTCCTTCAACCACAAAATGATCGATAAGCGGAGCAAATACATTCATAAAAAGAATGGAAAGCATCCAACCCTCAGGATAGGCAGGATTCAAAACACGAATGATTAGACCCACTGAACCAATAAAAAACCCGTAGAAGAGCTTCCCTCTATCCGTTGCCGCCGCCGTAACAGGATCAGTAGCCATGAATGCCATAGCAAAAAGAAAACTTCCCATGGAAAAGTGATAATACCAAGGTACGTTCATTGCCGGCGTAGCATCCCACATATTTACTAAGATGCCTGTTACTATTAAACCGAAAACCATAGAAATCATTATTCTCCAGGAAGCGATACCGAGATACAAAAGTAGACCAGCACCCATTAACACAAATAATTTGTGCGTTTCTCCAACAGATCCGGGAATATTACCCCAGAACATTTGTTCCGGTGTAAACCGAGCTGTGACAGCTTCCCAACCGCCTTTGGCTGCCAGACTAAGTGGCGTCGCACCACTATAACCGTCCACCACAGCCATACCATTTTGATAAGTTGCCCAACCAAAAGACTCGAAGACAGGATTCAGAACACCCGTGACAACAAAGTTATAACTTGCTGTCCATACACCATCAACTTTTTCTAATCCAGCGACCCAAACATCATCTCCCGAGATAGTGGTAGGGTATGCAAAGAATATGAATACCCGGCAGAGTAACGCTATATTTAAAACATTCATTCCTGTACCTCCGAAAGCTTCTTTACCTACGATAACAGCGAATGCAACAGAAATAGCTAAAATCCATAAAGGTAACGCAGGTGGCATTATCAAAGGAATTAAGGCACCCGACACTAGAAAACCCTCCTCGATACCATGCCCTTTTTTATAGGCATAAAAGAACTCGATACCCAATCCAACTAAATTAGCGACGACAAACAAGGGGAGTATTTGAACGAGTCCATAAAATATTTTTAAATGGAATCCTTCTAAAAAACCCTCATACATACCCAATGCAGAAAAATGCTGTTGTCCAATATTGTAAGTACCAAAAAGGTAACACAACTGTAATGCAATAACAACATGAAACATTAGTCGTTTTAAATCCATACCATCGCGAACATGAACACCGCCTTTTGTCACGTGGTTAGGAGCAAACGCGAAAGTAAAAAAACCGTCATACAATGTATGTAGAAATGGAGATTTCTTTTTATCCGGCTCAATTTTTAAAAAAAATGATAATAACGAATTTTTCATATCTTTTAGTGACTATTTTTAAAATTTAACCTTCAGCTTTAATTACATCTAAACCACTTCTCAGCAGATATTGTAAGGGTTGTTTAGAGGTACATCCGAATTCACACAAAGCAACATCTTCCTCGACTAATTCATGAATGCCAAGATTTTCCATTTTTTCGACATCATTTACCACAATAGCTTTGAACAATTGCTGTGGTAAAATATCCATAGGGAGTAATCTGTCGTATTCACCGGTAACGACAAACGCTCTTTTTTCTCCTCTGTTATTGGTGTTTGCTGCCGAAGCAACGCCACCCAGTAAAGTACCTGGGAAAGTTTTTGAAACAGACGGTCTCATATCTAAAGGTAGCAACCAACCAAAAAGCTCATAATTGTTGCCTTCTTCGACGACCGTTACCTGATCGTCATAAAAACCAACAAAACCTTCTTTTGATACCTGAGTACCGGAAAGAACGTCGCCAGATATAATTCTATGCTCTGCAGTAACTTCTTCTGAACTAAGTAGATCGCTAATTGACGCACCAAAAGGAACTTTAGCATATCCGGTGTTCTTTAATTCAGCTCCAGTGATTGCCAGCATTCTGGTTTGATCAACTACACCTTCTAACATAAATTTACCGATGATAGCAACATCCTGAACATTTATAGTCCATACTTTATCTTCGGGTGAAATAGGTTTGATATGGTGTATTTGTACACCAACATTACCAATGGGGTGTTTCCCTCTGAAATAATATTTTTCAACTCCGGTAACTCCTGTAAAAATAGATTCAACGTCCGAATCACCATTTCCGTCTAAACCTAAATATACTTTACCAGAGGTTAATTTACTTAATGTTTCGCAACCTGCTTGGAAAGCAATCTCCTTACCCTTTAAAACGTAACCCAAATCAGGTGCTAAGGGTGCTGTGTCAAAAGTAGAAATAAAAATATCTCTTGGAACGATATCTAAGTGAGGTAAAATATTGAATGGTCTCTGAAGAAATAAAGTCATTAAGCCAGAGGAAGCCAGACTTTTTACTAATTCTTCTCTTGAAACCGTTGAAATATTAGGTTTATCAAATGTTTTGTACTGCTGGGTTTTATCCGCTAAAATAACTATCTCATTAATAGCTCTTTTCTCCCCTCTTTTAATCTCTACTATTTCTCCACTCACCGGTGAACTAAATATGAAATCTGGTTGAGATTTGTCATAAAAAATAGGATCACCAGCCTTAACACTATCACCTATTTCAACCACCACTTTAGGGATAGGAGAAATACCTTTGAAATTTGCAGGATTAACTGCAAATCTATGCACTGAAACTTTTAAGTTTTCAGTTTCAGCCTTTCCCTCTAAGGGTATGTCAAATCCCTTTTTCGAAATAATTACCTTTTCATTTTTTAAATAGGCAGGTAACTTTGTTCCTACCAATTCATAAAATCTTGGCATTAATCCAAAATGATTGCCGTCTTTGTCCGCACCAATTCTCTTTGCCTCAATAGCCATCAAGTTGTCTGAAACCTGGATAACTATAGCAAAAAACACAAGTGCAGCAATTACAAAAAGGCTGTTTAATAAAAATTGAGATCCTTCACCATTTGTCTGCGCAGCAACTTTCGTTAAACTACTCAATAACAAAGAAAGGGACAAGAATAAAAATTTTCCACGATTCATACGTATAGTGCCTTTATTGAACTAATATTAAGGCGCAAATATAAATACCTTTCTATCCAAATGGAGATAATACAAACAAATTTCAACTACAATATTTAATTTAGAAAAAATCTAAATAATAAAAAAGAGTTGAACCGTTTTTTACTCGTGTTCAACCCTGTCTTTTAGTTTTTCAAGAAAATTTCGACCTGAAATTACCTTTTACTTTATGTCAAATTGGTATTTTAACTTTTCGATAATAGGTCTTTCTGTTCCTGGCTCGGTATTTTTCAAAAAGATATCGATAACAATGGTTTCCCCTTGCACCTTGTCTTTGCTATCAAAAATTACTTTAATGGTGCCTTTCCCGCCCGGTGGAATCGACTGTGCATTATACTCAGTGGTTGTGCATTCGCAAGCAGATATAAGATCAATTTCCGCTTTTGTATCTCCAATATTTTGAAACACATAAGTAAATTCTCTTTTTTCACCTCTTATGACTGTTCCAAAATTTGTTTCTCTCACAGTAAAATCAAGTATTGGCACTCCCTTGTAAATTTTCTTACCCGCTAACGTTGAAAAAGGGTGAATACTAGGAATAGAATCACCTCGCGGCTTCAGGGCACCCGTCGATTTGTCTGCCGCTGTCGTAGCCTCCCTTTTTAATAACCGCGTACTTTTTACGGTAATAACTTTTGGACCGCCAATGATTTTAAATTCAGTACGCCTGTTTAGCGCGTGCGCGAGTTCTTTATCTTCTTCCGTTTCCAGTTTATTTATGTATTCTCCTGAAAAAACATCGCCTGGCAGAAATTCAGGATGCTTATTAGCCAACCTGTCGTCCACAACTTTAGGAACATTTTCCCCGTTACCAACGGCTTTGATCCTGGTTTGATTTATCCCTTTTTTTAGCAACCATTGTTTAGCCGACTCTGCTCTTCTTTGAGACAGTGCCTTATTAAAATCATCATTTCCTCTATTGTCTGTATGTGAACTCAGCTCAATAATTAAATCGGGGTATTGATTCATAATTTCGAGGAGAAAATTTAAATCAGGCTCTGCTGTCGGTAAAATTTTGTCATCACCGTACTCATACAAGATATTTTCCATTACTATAGCCTTCTCTGAAAGAATAGTATCATATTCAGGAATTGGAATAGGTATAGGTTTTAGATATAAGCGTTGTGTGAAGGATTTATTTGCTTTTAGATTTAGCGTATTTATAACGGCCGTATCAGGAAAATGATTGGGGTGCGTTGCAATAATTCTATAGGATTTCTCCAATTCCAGTTTAAAATCGAATTTGTTTCCCTTATCATTCTGAATGGTTTGGGGATCTCCTCCTGGCTTGGGAATAATCATTACAGTCACTCCTTTCAATGCCTGCCTACCACTATTAAAGGTTCCAACTACTAAGTCAGCTTTGATTTTTTCTATGGTAAAAGAGTAAATATCCTCACAACAGGTTTTTGCCCTTACCGACTTGCCTGCAGGTCTGTTAGAGGTAAGAAGACCATTGTAACCATCGGCATCCAGTCTAAAATATTGATCGTCCTGCGGAGAATTAAATCCTTTAGACATATTCAGCGGATCGCTCCAATTTTGGCCATTCCAAAAGGAATAAAATATATCATATCCACCTAATCCTGGATGCATATTTGAACTAAAATAGAGTGTACCGTTATAATAAAAAGGAGTTACCTCATCACCTAAGGTATTAATTTTAGGTCCAAGATTCACTGGATCACCATAAACACCCTCTGATTTTTGAGGAGCGTAATATAAATCTGCGCCACCGAAACCTCCGGGCATATCAGAAGAAAAGAAAAGCACTTCCCTTCCATAAAGCTCCCCTGGAAAAGGGTGTCTTGCTCTATATTCCGGATCAATACCAACAACTTCCTTTGCTCCTTTCCATGCCCCGTCACCGCCAACGCTGTAAAATAATTGACTTTCTACCACCTCATTTCCCTGCAATACTTGTCTGTTGAAATAAAGTTTATTCCCATCAGGAGAAATACTAACGTTGACATTATGAATTTCGGGTCTGTTTATGTTAGCTTTCAAGGCTTCCGGCTTTCCCCAAACCCCTGTTTCTTCATTTTTCTTAGCGTAGTAAATTTTAGCATGAAAATCTTTAGCCGATGAATCTAAAACAATAACATCTTTAGCCATAAAACTGGAAATGTATAAATTCCCTTCCCTACTAAAAGCTGGCGAATATTCTGAAAAAGGCGTATTAATAACGGTTGAAAGTCTCGTCAATTCAATAACATCCTCTTTATCAGCAATTTCTTTTCCAAATTCTGCCCCAGTTATTTCATTTTCAGCAAATTTTCTAAGGGTATCACTCGAAACGACGGCTAGAAATTTTTGAAACTCAACGATAGCATCTTCATAATTACCGTACATTTTTAGTGCCTTTGCATAATTAAAACGAAGATGGTCCCATTTTTTTTCTTTATCTTTTTTAAGGATTTTAGCATACGTTTTGGAGGCTGAAGAGTAATCGCGTATTTGCAGATAAAGTTCGGCCATATCAGGCAAAAGGCTTTCATCTTTTTTAGCTTCAAAAGCCATTTCAAAGTAATCCAGCGCATTTACATAATCTTGTTCTGCCCATTTTTCACGTGCCACCTGTAGTGTCCTATCATAAGATGCTCCTCTGATTGGTTGGGAAAAAGAGGGATTGACAGCTACGATTATAAGCAGTATTACGCCATAAAAAATAAGGCTATTGGTTGGGATAGATTGCATGAATGCTTTTAATTTTTTGTACATAACATTATAAATGAGGACATAAAATTCTGGTAGGCACTTCCTTTTTGGAATAAATCTTAATGATATAATAACCCCCTATTTCAAAACCTCCCTGATATTTTGAGGCACTCCTAAGGGAAGAAACATTTATATCGTAGCTAATTCCAGCTCTAAACTGCTCGTAATCTAAGCCAAGGAATAATTGTGCGGCATCGCCCAGTCTATACCCTGGCCCAAAACGTAGTTTTATGTTTTCTTTGATGGGCATTCCAAATAGCAGTTGTAAGGCCAATTCTGTGGCACCTCCTGTACTTTGCATCATAAAAGATGGCTCTACAAATAAACTTTCTGACAAATTACGCAGATATGTTCCGTGTAAAGTTAATCTCATTGGTCTTTTTGTATTTGTATTTTTTATTTTACCCCCTGGTTTTGGGGGATCAACAACATCCTTTGTATTTTGAATGAGTCCATATCTGCCTCCAATAACATGATAAGCCGAGAAACCCAAATCGAGGGAATTTCCCTCCGCCATTTTTGATCTGTAAAGAAGACCTATACCAGAATCAAAAAAGTTTACTTCCTCTTGAATATCTCTATTTGCTCCGGCACCAATACCCAGGCCACCGCCGCCAATTTCTTTGGGTAACTCATCGGCAAAGCGTAATTCCTGACTATTCATATTGACACTTCGCTGAAACCTACCCCCTTGAAATCCAATAGTTAACATTTTATTCCTTTTATCGTCCAATGCCAGGTGATAGGCAGCAGAAAGATAAGATCCTCCTGTTTTTAATTCAGTACTACCCGCTTCGTCACTGACCACCGTCATACCTACCCCTACCCAATCTTTTGACCGAAGGCCTTTAATAATTGGCGCGTCTATATAAAAAGAAGGCGTCCTGTAGGGATTAGCTAAAACGGTTCTCCACTGATCCCGATATATACCACCTATTCTTGCCGTCCCTTCGTAAGCACCTGTTAACGCCGGATTAAGCGTTAATGGTGAAAAATTAAATTGGGAAAAATGTATATCCTGACTATTTAAAGTATTGACGAACAAACAACTAAGTAAAATAAAGGATCTAATAAGATACTTAATTTTAACAAAAATCAAGGGGTGATTTGGCAAAATTTGTACAATGCAGTTATTCATAATCAGGATATTTGACTAATCAGCTTTTAAAGATTGTCTGCAATTTAATAGACTTTAAGCAAAAAGAACAGATTAGTTCATCAAAAATTAAAGAATATACCTAAATAGGCATTAACTATAATTATGTTTAAGTAATATTTGTCCTTGTTCATAAACGGCACTGGCGGAAATTTCGTTCATACAGCGAAAATGTTTTTTGGGACATTCCGATCTACCGAAACGGCTACATGGCCTGCAAGAAAGATTTTCCACCTGAATCGTCTTGTTTCTATTCATTCCTTCAGGATAAAAAGGAAGCCACCCAAACTCAGGAATGGTTCCGCCCCAAATACTGACCACCGGCTTTCTCAAGGCGGCGGCAATATGCATCATTCCCGTATCTCCGGTAATTACCAGTTCTGCATTTTTCATTAATAAAGCAGATGCCAGTACATCTGTCTCTCCGCATCTGTTAATCACCTTATTTTCAAAGGATATTTCCAACGCTTTACCCAGATTAACATCGTCTTTTCCGCCAATTAAAACCAAAGAATGGGATTGAAAAGAGGAGATAATCTGCTTCCATTTTTCAAAGGGTATTCTTTTTGTAAAATGAGCAGCACCTAATACCAAAACTATATAAGGTTTCTGTTGAAGTATGTCTCCTTTATCAGAAATAAAAAAATCTAATCCTTTACCGTCGTAACTTACTGTAAATGAATGTAATGTTTCTAAGTACCTGGTAACAATATGTTTTTGGAGTACAGGTTTGAACCCTGTATGAACATAAAACCAGCGGAGAAGAGATCCTTTGTTACAGTGGTAAAACGGAATTCCCCACAAATAAAAACGCAAACTTAAAGTACGCAAATTGGAATGCAAGTCTATAACAGCGTCGAATTTCTCCTTTTTCAATGTTGAAATGACCTCCTTCAGATCTTTATTGATGGTCCAAATTTTTGAAAGGTATGGATTCTCCCTCCATAAATCAGTAAAAATATCTTTTGTAAGAAAATGAACCTCAGCGTTTAACTGCATTTTTAATAATCTGACGACAGGCGAAGTCAGAACAATATCGCCCATTGCTGAGAAGCGAACAACGAGTATTTTTAGACCACTCATTCTGAAAGAATTTCCTTCTTCCATTTTTCATTTCCTAAGGCATCAAATATTTTTATGGTTAATTTTCGTTCCAGTCTTTTACCACTAAAAGTCAATAATCCAAAGTTGTGTTCAGTTACTTCGGTGCCTGGTATCCTAAGTATATTCATTTCAGGATTTGTATTCACCCCACTCGTTAGAGGCGAAACCGTTAAGTCGTAGATATATTTTCCATTGGCAAGTTTCAACTCCGTTAACTCTGTAAAATGCCTGTCACCTGTGAGAAAAATGACATTTTTGAGTCCTTCTTCCTCCAAGCGTTTGATTAAAAAAGCTCTTTCTTCTGGATAAAATCTAATATGATTTTCGGCAGTAGGTGCGGCACTTAGAAACTGTCCACCAGTGGCCACCATTTTAAATGGCGCTTTACTTGTTTTTAATGCGTCTATTAGCCATTCAAGTTGTGCTTTTCCAAATTGTGTTCTTTCTCCTGTTTTCCTTTCATCCGGTGCGCGAGAAAATCTGTTATCTAATAAAAAGAAATCAATATCTGCCCATTGAAACTGCGAGGTAATTCCTTCCTGTTCAGGTAGCCCCGAGGTCGGATTGGCCCAAAACAAACGAAAGGCCTCCAATGTAGCTTCTTTCTGAATAAAGCCTCTATCACTATTATCTGGTCCGTAATCATGATCGTCCCAAATAGCATAATGATGAACACTCGCTAATAAGCCTTGTAGTTCCGGGGTGGCACGAGTATGTGTATAACGATAAAAAATGCCTGATTTACTGTTCCAGTCAGCTTCCCTAAGATAAGTATTGTCACCTAACCAAAGCATTGCATCGGGCTTTTTGGATAAAATAGATTCGAAAATCTGATAATTTGACCCATAAGGCTTCCCCGGTCTGTCATAAGGAGAATCGTTAATGTAGGCGCAGCTTCCCAATGCGATGGAAAAGGCAGGAGGATCCGTTCTCCATTGCCATAATGACTGGGTTTGAAATTCAAGCGGATAAGGAAATAGTAATGATTTATCATTTAATACAACCTGATAGCCATATTTATTTCCAGGCTCAAGCAATGAAAGAACTATTTTAGTGGTGAAAGCGGCAGAAGCATCCGTTTCCACGACGTCGGACTTAAAAACTTTATTTGGTGTCTCCAGATTCCAATAATTAAGCTGAACTTTCCCCTTTGAGGTTGTTTGTAACCAAATGACCACTTCCCTCATTTCTGAGTATCCCAGCATTGGGCCCGACTTAAGTTCAGCATTTTGGGCAAAACCTTGAAGAAAGAAGGTAAAGAAAAAAAGGAGAAGAAGCTTCATTTTCGAAGTCATACAAAAGATTTTAAGTTGTGAACAGACTTTGAACATTTATATTTTTTTCCTGGACGTATAAGAAAAAATCATATACCCATAGCAGGTTGTTTTCCATATAATCTGTCGATGGATTCAACCTTTTGAGGTGAATTTCCCACAAGTTGGGTTCTTTTTGCATCCAGACATTAACCATATTTACCACTTTCACGAATCGGTCAGGATCATTTCCCTCTGGAATATCCCGGGCCTTTGTTTCCTCCAGAAAATACTTAAAAGACTCCGGATGGTAGAAACTATATTTTTCAGGATAACGGAAGGCGAGGTATAAAAAGGCCATTTCAAAATTATCTGTATGAAAATGACTTTGTAAACGGGAACCTGTATGGCTATCGAGATAATCACTAAACAGTTCGTTACACCCATAGACAAACCGATGCAATCTACCTGTTAAATCGCGTTCTTCATTCAGTAAATCTGAAAACAACATTCTTCCATAATCAGGTTGATGGCCTAGTATTTCAGCCATTACTTTTCTCGGTTCAAAGTTTTCCCTGTTCCATAATCTTCTGGATCTGGAATTATCCAGGCTCGCCAGGTACATAGCCTTCATATCTACAGCATTAATGTCCCATTTCTGAACAAAAACCTGTTGAGATTCCCAAATATAGGATCTTTTGTATCGCTCCTCATTTTCTATATACTGGCGATAAATTTTCAGGAGTAAAATGATAGATTTTAACTGCATGTAAGAAATTTAAACTAGGGTGCCGGATCTGGCATTGATTTGTGAATAAGTTCAATTCTCTCCAATAAATCACTTGGAAGTTTTAAATTGATGCTATCAATATTTTCTTTCAGCTGAGAAATATTGGTAGCACCTACGATATTACTGGTAAGGAATGGCCGGGAATTGACAAATGATAGCGCCATCAAACCTGGCGGAAGATTCGCTTCCTTTGCCAGTTCAACATATTTTTTAATTGCACTCTGGCTAAAATCGCTGTTATAACGAACCAATCTTGGGCTACTTGCGTATTTTACTAATCGAGAAGAGCTATCTGCGGTACCATCGAGATATTTACCGGAAAGGGTGCCGAAAGCCAAAGGAGAATAAGCAAGTAATCCTGCCTTCTCCCTAATAGAAATTTCCGCTAAGCCTACTTCAAATAGTCGATTCACCAGATTATAGGGATTTTGAATACTCACACAGATGGGTAAATGATGCATCTCTGCAAGATGGATAAAACGCTGTAAACCCCATGGAGTTTCGTTAGACACACCAAAAAACCTGATTTTCCCCGACGAAATGAGAGATTCCATGGTTTCAAGAATGTCCAGCATGTTATCCTCCCAGGAATCGGAACCATCATCAGGATAACCACGTACCCCGAAGTTATTCGTTTTTCTCTCTGGCCAATGGAGCTGAAACAGGTCAATATAATCTGTTCTCAACCTTTTGAGACTATTCTCCAGGGCTATTTTTATACTTTCTGATGAAAAATTCAAATTTGGCCTGATATAACCGAATGCACCAGGACCTATTATTTTTGATGCAATAACCAGTTTGTCTCTGTTCCCTCTATCCTTCAACCAGGAACCCACCATTTCCTCTGTTCTGCCATAAGTATCTTTACTGGCAGGAATGGGGTACATTTCCGCAGTATCAATAAAATTTATACCTTCATTTACGGCGAAATCTAATTGCAAATGTGCCTCGGCTTCTGTATTCTGTTCTCCAAAAGTCATTGTACCAAGACAAATCTTGCTAACACGTTGTTCAGACCTACCTAATAAACTGTATTCCATTCAACTGAATTTAAAGGACAAATAAAAGTTATTTCTACCAAAATAAAGAAAACATAATCCAAAAGTCGCTAAAAATGTTTAATAATTTATAAAGCAATTAACTTTATAAGTAGAAACTGATTTTTAACGTAAATTGAGACAAAATTCATCATTTATGGGACTATTAGATAATTTGAAGGAGAAAATTTTTGGACAAAAAGCAAAGATATCTCCACCCGTTGAAAGAAAACAGGAAAGTACTTTAGACTTCAAAAAATTTGAACAAGAAGCTTTTCAAACTCAGGTGCCTGATGCTACCAGCCATGCCCCCAATGAACCAAAGGGTAATACCGTGAAGGACATTTTACAAGAAAAAACGGAAAAATTAGGTGAACAAGTCATTGAAAAAGGACGGGAATGGAAGGAAAAAGCCATAGCATTAGGTGATATTCTCGGAGAAAGAGCAGAGGCACTTATGCAGAAAGCAGAGGCAGAAGCAGCGAAGGAAAAGAAATCTGAAAAAGAGAGTTTCTTTGAAAAAGCACATCGAAAAGGTAAAGAATATGATGAAAAGGTTAACGATTCTCAGCGTACTTTTCAGGACAGCCTCAGAGAGGCAAAAAAGAGTACTTTGACGGATGACTTTTTCACCAAGGCAGCTAAATATGCCAATAATGAGTACGGTACAAACTCAACAAAACCAACTATTTTAACCGGCGATACACAGAAAAAACAAGCGTCAAAAAATGACCGAAATGATTCAGATGATCTCATTGAAGATGCTATCATTGAGAAATAAACCATTGTTAATGAATTATTAATCATCTTTGCAAATAAATTTTTAAAATTATACTTTGAAATTCACTGATTTTAATCTTCATCCTTCCTTAATGGACGGGCTAAATGCCATGTCTTTTAAAGAACCTACACCAATTCAAACCCAAACTATTCCTCTTATTATGGACGGACATGATGTTTTGGGTTGCGCACAAACTGGAACGGGTAAAACGGCTGCTTTCCTTCTACCCATTTTACATAGCTTAACGGTAAATCCATCAGAAAAAATAGCCACGCTTATCATTGTTCCAACCAGAGAACTAGCCGTTCAAATTGATCAGCAACTGGAAGGATTTTCCTACTTTACTCCCATCAGTGCCATTGCTGTGTACGGTGGTAGAGACGGGCAATCACTCGACCTGGAAAAGAAAGCGTTAAAAGGGGGCGCCCCCATCGTTGTGGCTACACCAGGCCGACTTATCGCCCATATTGACATGGGCTACGTAAATTTCGATAGCCTTAGGTATCTGGTGCTTGATGAGGCAGATAGAATGTTAGATATGGGTTTTGCTCCTGACATTATGAAAATAGTAAATATGTTGCCAAAAAAAAGGCAAACCTTGTTATTTTCTGCTACCATGCCCGCACCGATAAGGAAATTTTCCCAACAACTTTTAAATCATCCTAAAGAGGTAAGTATCTCCATTTCAAAGCCGGCTGAAAAAATTATTCAGTCTATGTACGGCGTAGAAGATGAGCAAAAACCTGCCTTAGCTGAACAAATTCTTTCCGGTTTCAAAGAAATGGAAAAAATACTCATTTTTGCAGGGACTAAAATAAAAGTGAGACAGGTTTCTGATCGTCTGCTCAAAGCTGGCTTTGATGTCGCAGCCATTCATTCCGATTTAGAACAGTCAGAAAGAGAGGACAGACTATCAGCCTTTAGAAACGGAAAATTAAAAATTGTGGTCGCAACAGACGTTCTTTCCAGAGGTATTGATATAAAAGGTATTGATCTGGTTATTAATTATGACGTCCCGGGCGATCCCGAAGATTATGTGCATAGAATCGGTAGAACAGGAAGAGCTGAGGCCGAAGGAATGGCTATTACTTTCGTAAATTATAGAGACAGACCCAAAATATATGCCATTGAAAAAATGATGGGAAGGCAAATTCCTATTGCAAATAAAGGGGCATCTTCAGGCAATCAATCTTCTGAAAAAAGGCCAGACAGACCAGATCAACGCAAAAAATCTTATCCTCCAAAACATAAACCGTTAAACGGAATAAAGAAAAAATTAGAATAGTCTGTCTTTTCCCAAAAATAAGAGGTAATTAATCATCTATTTAAGCGGACTTAATTAAATTTGTGAAGGTGATAAAAAATTATCCTCTCAAATAAGCTCCTAAGTATGAATTTACCCAAGATGCCCTTGGTTATTGATAAAATTATTTCTCCTTTTATAAAGGCTCTGCTTCCTGTTAAAGTGCGTTGGGAAAAATATGAAATTGAAAATCCCAAAAACGCGTCTTTAATTAAGACGTGGTCAAAGCGCTTTTCATACCTTATTTTGGCCTATTTTTTACTTTGGCTTGTATTCCTAAGGCCCATACCAACCGTTTCTATTATAAAGGAACTGGAAACCCGGAATGCAACGGAGATTTATTCCGATGATAATATTTTAATGGGAAGATATTTCATCCAGGCCAGAACGTCTATACCTGCTGATTCTATCCCTGGATTTGTTTTTCACGCACTCGTAGCCATAGAAGACAAACGTTTTTTTTCACATCAAGGGGTTGATTTAAAAAGCTGGGGGCGCGTTTTAGTTAGAACTGTCATTGGGGGCGACGAATCAGGTGGCGGCGGAAGCACCCTAAGTCAGCAATTAGCAAAAAATCTATTCCCCAGAGAAAAGTTTCTGTTCCTTTCCCTAATAAGGAATAAATTAAAGGAAATTGTCATTGCCAATCGGCTAGAAAGGGTTTATACCAAAATGGAGTTATTAACGCTATATTTGAATACCGTGCCATTTAGCGAAAATGTATATGGTATTGAAGTAGCAAGTAAAAGATTTTTCAGTAAATCCCCTATTGATTTAACGATACAAGAGGCAGCCGCTTTGATGGGCACTTTGAAGGCAAATACTTCATATAACCCAAGAAAAGCGACGGAGAAGGTTAGAATACGGAGGAACTTAGTTTTGCAACAAATGGTTGAAAACAAACAAATAAAAGAGGAAATTATCAGGTTAAGTCCGGTACACAAAAAGAATATAGGAAATGTATCTACAACCAATCTTTCAGGCCTGCTTCAATCCCCTCTTATCGTCCGCTACAATCCAATTATTAAAAATGAAGGCATTGCTCCTTATTTTCAACTATATGTCAAAAAAGAACTGGATGCCATTTTAAGTAAGCTTAAAAAAGATAATGGTCAACCATATAACATTGATATTGATGGATTAAAAGTATACACTACTTTAGATACCCGTTTACAGCGGCATGCTGAAGAAGCTATGTTAGAACATTTATCGTATTTACAAAAAAATTATACGAGTCAATGGAAAAATCAACCCATTCAAGGAGAGGAAGCGGCCATTGAATTAATGAAAACGCAATCTCTTAGGTATAAACAACTAAAATTAAAAGGTTATTCAGAAAATGCGATAAAGAAGGATTTTGATACGCCTATTCCCATGGTTTTATTTAACTATGATGGCGAAGAAGACCAGGTAATGATGTCGCCGCAAGACTCACTTCGCTATTATTTCCGTATTTTACAAGTGGGTTTTGTTGCCTTAGACCCTTCTAACGGAAACATAAAATCGTGGATTGGAGGCGTTGATTTCACCCATTTTAAATATGATCATGTCCTTTCAAGGAGACAGACGGGATCTGTTTTCAAACCCTTAGTTTATACTGCTGCGCTACTTAATGGACGCGATCCCTGCGAACAAATTCCCAATCAATTGCAGATGTATCATGAATATAAAAAACATGAGTGGGATAAAAAGCAATATGGAAGAGTAGATCCCGAACCTCATATATTGCCGAACGGGAAAGATGAGGATGATTGGTTACCACAAAATGCCGATGGAAAATATGGCGGTTCTTATTCTATGGCGGGCGCCCTAACTAATAGTATAAATTCTATAACGGTAAAATTAGTTTTTGAGGTAGGTGTTAAAGCGGTTATTCAACTGGCAAAAAAATTAGGCATTACCAGTGAAATACCCAATGAACCCTCTATTGGGCTCGGTGCTGCTGAAATTTCATTATTAGAAATGGTTTCTGCGTTCTCTGTTTATCCAAATTTAGGCAGCAGACATACTCCACGGGGCATTAAAAAAATAGTTGACGGAAAGGGGAAAATCATTTATCAGGCGCAAACAAGCCTGGGAAATAGGGTTATTCCATCTGATACCGCATTAATAGTACTCAATATGCTACAATCTGTAGCTACTTTTGGTACTGCCAGTCGTTTGAGATGGCAATACGGACTGGAAAATAAACCCATTGCAGGGAAAAC
>JAFMBH010000052.1 GCA_017858735.1 Bacteroidota bacterium | reverse complement strand
ATTATTATCACTGAAAGTTTTAGCGAATGAGTCAGCACAGCAAAGAACATCAAAATATAGAATGGAAAGAGTCTTGGCACAATGACTACTTCAAGTGGATTTGTGGTTTTGCCAATGCTCAAGGTGGTACTTTGTTTATCGGAATTGATGACAAAGGCAATAATAAACATTTGGATAATGCCAAAAAACTTTTAGAAGACTTACCTAATCAGGTAAGGGATCTTTTGGGTTTGATGGTAGATGTGAACTTGCACAAAACAAATAGAGACGATTATTTGGAAATTATGGTTGAACCCTACCCTTTTCCCATTAGCTTAAGAGGTAAATACTATTACAGAAGTGGAAGCACTTTACAGGAATTAAAAGGTGCTGCTTTAACAAAATTTTTATTGCAACGACAAGGCAAAAAATGGGATGGCGTGCCTATTCCCAATTTTACTGCGGACGATTTAAAGAATGATACTTTTGAGTTTTTTCGAAAAAAAGCGACTAAAAGCAACCGATTAGAACCAGAGGATTTAGGCGGAACCAACCAAGAACTTTTAGAAAGTTTACAATTGTATCTGGAAGATGAAAAAATGCTTAAACGAGCCGCTATTTTACTTTTTCATCCCAAACCTGAAAAGTATATCACAGGAGCTTATATCAAAATTGGATACTTTGAAAACGAAGCGGATTTGATGTATCAAGATGAAGCTCACGGAAATTTGTTTGAGCAGATTGAGAAAATTATGGATTTGCTCTTTACCAAATATATCAAAGCATTGATAAGCTATGAGGGAATATCAAGGGTCGAAACTTATGAATATCCAAAAGAAGCCATTAGAGAAGCTTTATTGAATGCTGTGGCTCACAAAGATTATTCAGGAGGTGCGCCCATTCAAATCAAAGTATTTAAAGACCGAATAATGATTTGGAACGATGGACAATTGCCTGCAAATTGGACGATAACCCATTTATTGAAAAGGCACGCTTCAAAGCCTTTCAATCCAGATATAGCCAATACCCTTTTCAGAAGTGGCTACATTGAATCTTGGGGAAGAGGCATTGAGAAAATGTTGAATTACTGTTTGGAAGCAAGAATTCCCGCACCCAACTATTCCTTTGAAGGTTCTGATTTTTTGGTTGAGTTCAGAAAAGATATTTACAACGATGAGTATTTTACTGGATTGGGTTTGAATAAAAGACAAATCAAAGCGGTACTTTATGTAAAAGAAAAAGGAAAAATCACGAATAGTGATTATCAAGAGATAAATGAAATTGCAGAAAGAACAGCTTCAAGAGATTTAGCTGATTTAGTATATAAAAAAATACTAATTAACTCAGGGCTAAAAGGTGCAGGAGCATTTTATAGGCTTACTAATTCAATAACGCCATAATAACGCCAATAACGCCAATAACGCTTACCGAAAAGATAATTACCATTGTTTATCAATGGTTTACAATTTTTTAAAAGGGCTCAAAGAATTTTAAACGATGAACGAAAATGACTTAAAACATAAATTACAGCAAACATTATACTTCTCCATTTAGAAGGATATTTTTCCTTTATTTTTCAAAAAATTAGACTATTTAGATAATCCTGAAAACTTATTTTCAGAAAACGATAAGGTCATTGACGGAAAACAAAATTGAGGTAACCCGTTTTGAAAAGGATGTTTTGATAAGAGGCCTAAAAAGGTAGAACCTGAATTTGAAAAACCAATAACAAAAATAGAATAATCCACATCATTTACTAACATGGGTCATGACAAACGAAAATCACCCATACTATACCCTAAAACTTTAAATATTAGCTTAACTTCACTAATAATATAAACGCGGATGTCTAAAACAGTACAAAATTTAACCGTAGGATAACCCATTTCCTTAATGATTAAACAAATACTATGATTAAGCAAGAATATCGTGTATATCAAGGATGTTTGGCAATTGAGATGATACAACAAGGATTGGAATGTTGTAGAGAACACGAAATGGAACTTAGCTATAAAGACGAACATGTAGGAATAAGAAAAGTAGATTTTTTTGTAGAGGGAAAAGTAATGGTTGAATTAAAGGCAGTTGTTCAGATAGAAGATGTTCATCTGGCACAGGCTATATTATTTAGAGGCTTATGGTCTTGTTATTGGATTACAATTTAAACGAGTGATGAAACCGCATAAAAATCACAGCCAATCAAAAAATCAATAAAATCATAGTTCAGACAATTTACAATGGAAAACAATTCGCAGATAATAATTTACCAAACCGAAAAAGGCGAAACTAAGTTAGAGGTTCGTTTGGAAAACGAAACCGTTTGGCTTACTCAAAAGCTGATGGCAGAACTGTTTCAAACCACGGTTGCAAATATTAACATCCATCTTAAAAATATTTTTGCCGAGGAAGAGTTAGACCCAAAAGCAACTATTAAGGATTTCTTAATAGTTCGTTTGGAAGGCAAGAGAGAGGTTAACCGTAGTATTGAATATTATAATTTAGATGCAATCATTTCAGTAGGTTATAGAATAAAATCAACCGTAGCTACCCGTTTTCGCCAATGGGCTACCCAACATATCAAAGAATATATTGTAAAAGGATTTGTGTTGGATGATGAACGGTTGAAAAATCCCGATTTGCCGTTTGATTATTTTGAAGAACTGATTAAACGCATTCAGGACATCAGAACTTCAGAAAGGCGTTTTTACCAGAAGATAACAGAAATATACGCCACCAGCGCCGATTACGACCCAACGGATGAAAATAGTATTTTGTTTTTTCAAACCGTTCAAAACAAAATGCATTGGGCTATTACAGGAAAAACGGCAGCCGAAATAATTGTACAAAGAGCTGACAGCGACAAACCCAATATGGGCCTAACAAATTGGAGAGGAACAAAACCAAGAAAGCAGGATGTGGGCATTGCGAAAAATTATTTGAAAGAAAATGAATTGGAAGCACTCAATAATTTGGTAGAACAATATTTGATTTTTGCCACAGGACAAGCTATGCGTAGAATACCTATGTATATGAAAGATTGGATTGAAAAATTGCACGGCTTTTTAAAACTAAACGACAGAAACATTTTAGAGAATGCAGGAAAAATTTCTCATCAGGTAGCAATAGAGAAAGCAGAAAAAGAATATGACAAGTATCATTTTAAAATGAACAACGAAATTGAAAGCGAATTTGACAAAGCAATAAAAAAAATTAACGCACCGAAAATAAAAAAGAAAAAAGATAAATGATAGCAGCATAACACGTTAATACTGAATTATTGTACCTCTCCAAAACAGCTTTTTTTGGCAGCCTAAATAGAAAAAGATGTGTTTTAAAAATGAAGCTAACTGGAAAATGCTTAAAAATTACAAGTATTTTTTTAACTATTTCAAAATTCACAACAATTAATCAGTTTGTATTTACCATAATGATTTAAGTCATAAAAAACACATATACGCGATCCGCCGCAATCACCTAATCACTGCAAACTCGTCGAAATTCATGATGGTTGACGCGACTATCGTATATGCCGCGGTAATCACAGGGTCTAATTGCTTATCCCGTTGATATTCGCCTACCGTTAGTAAATCTATGGCCTTTTCCTTGTTTTCCTTAAAATAAGCCCATTGATTCTCATATAATTCAGTTAAAATGCTGAGTTCTTCCTTCCTGGGTTTCCGGCTGGTAAGTGCTTGAAAACCATAGGCCAATCGATCTGATTCCGACATATTATTTCCTGTGGTATTAGGTATACGCTGCATTTTTTCTGCCAATATCCTGGCAGCTTCCACAAATTGGGGATCATTCATCAATACAAGTGCCTGTAAAGGAGAGGCCGTTTTTTGCCTCCTCACCGCACAATAGGAACGATCGGTCGCATCAAAATTAAGCATCGATGGAGGTGGTGAACTTCGCTTCCATATCGTATAAAGACTGCGGCGATATAAACTATCTCCATGGTCTTGTATATACTTTGTCGCATTTCGCGTGGCTAATGCTTCCCAAAGTCCTTCTGGCTGATAAGGATGTACACTTGGACCACCAATCTGGGGCACTAAAAGTCCGCTGGCCGCTAAGGCGTTATCGCGAACCAGTTCTGCTGGCAGACGATGCGCCGGATAACGACTATATAAATCATTGGCAAAATCTACTTCTTTAACCATTTCTGAAGTATATGAAGATTGCCTGTAAGTAGCAGAAAGGACTATTTCTTTTAAAAATGCCTTCACATCCCAATTTTTCTCCCTAAAATTCAACGCCAGATAATCTAACAATTCTGGATGCGTTGGAAAAGAGCCCTGATTTCCAAAGTCTTCCTGCGTTAAAACCAATCCCTTCCCAAAAAGCATTTGCCAAAAACGATTCACCGCTACCCTGGCAAACAGTGGATTTTTCTCATCCAGGAGCCATTGAGCTAATCCCAATCGGTTTTTTGGGTATTTGTCCTCATCAAAAGGGAAAATTTTAGGAATTGTATTGGGCGTAACCTCAATTTTTGTAGGTGCGTCGTAAGCTCCCCGATCAAGGATAAAGGTCTTCCGATATTCCGCCCTATCTGTCATTATCATTACCTCCTCTTCATTCGTTGCGATATAATTTTCTTGACTCCGCAAGGAAAGGAGGGAATCCTGGCTCCTTTTAACATCTGGTTGATAACCCCGAAGTAAGAAATACGACAAAAGTTGCTCTTGTTCCTTCTCCGATCTTGATTTTTTACTGATTACCTGAGGAATGATATCTTGCGATGTATCATAAAGATCTAACACTTCCATTTCCGATAATGCCCGTCTATAAATGGCCAGTTCGTCCATATCCATATTTTGCAATGTACGCGGCGAATTAGATCCCAATGTAAAATTTCTTGTTCCTCTAATGACATTAAAGCGCGCGAATACCATGCTTTTTTGCAAATTATCAACCAGTAATTTATATTCCGGAATTTTACCATTGAGCCAGAAACGGATACCTGAAGCCTTGCTACTTCCGTCGTAGGTCAGAGCGATATGGGTCCATTCTCCCACTTTAAGGGTATCGATGGTAACAAAATCGATGGCATTATCGGGCAAAACATGGGCAAATTGAAAAGACAGGGTACCATTTTTGTTTAATTTACAAGCCCATCCGCGGAAACCTTCCTCCTCACTATTCGCTTTATTAAAAATGGGACCTTCCTCACCATATTTGTTCAATTTCACCCAAATACTCACTGAAAATGGTTGAAAACGGTCATAACTCAGTGCTTTTCCCGCTTCAATACTCGCTTCGCCCCTAAAGGAAATTCCCTGCCCCTTTTTACCGGCAACAAGGAAAGGATATTTGTCTCTATCCCCGGAAAATCGGACCGCTTTTACCGTAGAATCTACTTTTTCCATATTCAGGAAGCCGCTGAATTTGCCGGGAGGTTTTATTTTAATCGTCGAATCTGTTTTACTTCTTTCCAACTCCTTTGCCCGCCGTTCTAATTCTGCCTTTGTTGGTGGGGTAATCATATCCCCAATCAGCGTGGTATCTATTTTCTCAAAATCAAGATATAAAACTCGTCCAACGGGTTCTTTCAAGGAGGAAATATTGGATGCATTGATTTTTGTCAGCCATTTTTCAAGATCATTTTTATACTGATCTGTCATCTTCGTTGCCGTAATATGCGGTTCCATCAAAGCCCTCAAACTGTCCAGACTTTTCTGAGCGGCGGGGGTTGGTAAAAGCACTGTTGGAGACGCTTCACCGTTGTAAGGAACAATTCCAGATTCGTTATTCTGATTAAAGAAGGCATATAAAGCATAATAATCTTTATCTTCGATAGGATCGTACTTATGGGTATGGCATTTTGCACATTCTGTTGAAAGTCCTAAAAAAGCTTTGCCAAAGGTAGCTACGCGATCGCTCACATATTCCACCCGGTATTCTTCCGGCACCACCCCACCCTCTTGCGATTGTTGGTGATTTCGATTGAAGCAGGTAGCTATCAGCTGATCGAGGGTTGGATTTGGCAATAAATCGCCAGCCAATTGCCAGATAGTGAATTTATCATAAGACAAATTCTGATTAAATGCCCTGATAACCCAATCCCGATAAGGATAGGTATTTCTCATGCCATCGTCCTGATAACCATGGGAATCGGCATATCGGGCTACATCTAACCATTCCAAAGCCATTCGTTCCCCAAAATGGGGTGAAGAAAGCAACCGATCAACCAATTTCTCATAAGCCGTTGAAGAGGTGTCATTTATAAAATCTTTTACCTCCTCAACGGTTGGCGGCAATCCAATGAGGTCAAGAGATAAGCGGCGAATAATCACCTCTTTTGTTGCTTCAACATTAGGTTTCAGGCCTTTTTCTTCTAATTTTTGAAGAATATAATCATCGATGGTTGTTTTAGACCAAGCCTTATTAATGACCAAAGGAGAAGGATATTTGAATGGGGAAATAAACGCCCAATGTTCTTGATATTCAGCACCTTCCGCAATCCATTGTACCAATATTTTTTTCTCTTCTGCGGTTAATTGCAAGTTTGACTTAGGCGAAGGCATTACTTCATGAGGGTCGTCAGACATGATCCGATGGACCAATTCACTTTCTTTGATATTAAAAGGAACGATAGCTCTTTTACCCGACGGCAACAGCGATGTAGCTGATTCAAAAGAAGTTAGTTGCAGGTCTGCATCTACTTTTGATTTATCGGGACCATGGCATTTGAAGCATCTATCGGATAGAATGGGCTTTATTTGCCTGTTAAAATCTATTTTCTTTGAATAGGCCGTATTCAAAATAAAAAAAACCAGAAAGGCCGACACACTAAAAAATTTATTATCGTAGCGCTTGAACATAGACAGCATATTTTAAAATAATAGATTAGGCCAATACAGATTTCACAACTTTTCCAGCTACGTCGGTTAATCGGTACCTTCTTCCCTGCGTTTTAAATGTAAAACGCTCGTGATCGATACCCATTAGATGCATGACGGTAGCCTGATAGTCGTGTATGTGCACTGGATTATTTATTATATTATATCCAAAATCGTCTGTTTCCCCGTAGGTATATCCCTTTTTCACACCGGCACCAGCCATCCAGATGGAGTAGCAACGCGGATGATGATCCCGGCCATAATTATCGACGGTGAGTTTACCTTGAGAATAACAACCGCGTCCGAATTCTCCGCCCCAGACAACAAGAGTATCTTCGAGTAAACCTCTTTGTTTTAGGTCAAGAATCAGGGCAGCAGAAGGTTGATCTACATCTTTTGCCAGCTTTGAAATTTCGGAAGGCAGATTACCATGTTGATCCCATCCCTGATGATAGAGCTGAACAAAACGGACATCATTTTCAATTAATTTTCTGGCCAATATGCAATTAGCAGCATAAGAACCAGGTTTCCGCGCATCTTTTCCATAAAGATCAAATACCCAATCAGGTTCTTTACTTACATCAAGTGTTTCGGGCACAGAGGTTTGCATCCGATAAGCCATTTCGTACTGCGCTATTTTCCCATTCAGGTCATCATCGAGCGTTTGTTCAATCTCAAGTTTATGCAACTTCGCCAGAGCATCGAGCATGTCCCGTCGGGAAAATTTATCGATTCCCTTAGGATCTTTTAAATATAAAATAGGGTCATCACCTGATCGAAACAAAACTCCTTGATGTTCGGAAGGCAGGAAAGCATTATTCCATAATTTAGCGTACAGCGGTTGGTCGCCATTGTTTGAACGAGAGAGCAACACACAAAAAGCGGGTAAGTTTTTATTCTCGGAACCTAGTCCATAACTTACCCATGATCCGAAACTGGGACGTGCGCCTTGTTGACTTCCCGTTTGAAGAAAAGTAACGGCGGGGTCATGATTAATCGCTTCCGTGTGCATAGATTTTATCACACACATTTCGTCGGCAATTTGCTGGTGGTAAGGTAAAATTTCGCTCAACCAAATCCTTCCTTTACCATACTGTGCAAAATTAAATTTGCTTCCCGCTAATGGAAAAGATTTTTGATGCGCCGTCATACCCGTTACCCTTTGCTCCCCCCGAATGGAGGCAGGTAACTCCTGCCCGAACATCTCTTTCAATTTCGGTTTATAGTCAAATAAATCAAGTTGTGACGGGGCGCCACTTTGAAACAAGTAGATGATTCGCTTTGCTTTCGGTGCAAAATGGGGCAATTGCAAATCATTGTTAAACAGATTGTTATCATTCATTAAACCACTCAAGGCCGTAGCACCGAGACCTAAAACACTCCCGGAAAGGAAGTTCCGACGGTTCATTTTATGGTTATATTCCTCAAAAATATTCATTAAAGTTCATTTTAGTACATTAGGAAGACGCTCTAAGTTAATCTAAATTTTTTGTTTTTGCGGTATCGGGCTTTGCAAATTGAACGCCACCCAATTCCACTTGCACATTGGGCAATGACCTCTTCAATTGTTCAATTCCCTTTGCCGTGGTTTTAGTTTGCCAAAGAAAAACCACCTTCAGCTGAGCACAATTTGCCAATTCCAATAATCCATTATCGGTAATATTGGTACCATATAGATTTATCTGCTCCAAATTTGGCAGATTTTTTATATGGTTCAACGCCAGATCAGTAATAGGTGTTTTTTCAAGATTTAAGCGGGTAATATTTTTCAGCCCACTTAATTTTTTAATATCTGAATCACTTACAGGTTGTTGGCTCAAACGCAATCTAACCACTTTATCACCTAATTTCAGCACATCATCTATCAAAGTGGAGCGATAATCTCTCACATTCACAAAATTTACCATCAAATAATTTGAATTCGTTCCAAAATTACTGACCATGATATTTTGCTGTTTTAATTGATTCAATAACGAGGGAGGAACCGCTTCCATCTTATTTTTCAAAATATTGCCTTCAACATCTTGCACAAAAGAAGGTGAGACAGACGTTTTGGGCGCTGAAACAATGACCGGTTTAGTTTCAATCACTTCCTTTTTTTCTTCCTGCTGTTCAAGAAAAACCTTCATTTCTTCCCGAAAAGAGGCACCTTGTTTAATCCACTGATGGAAAATAGCTATTTCTTGAGGGGTAAGTTGCGGTTTACCTTTAGGCGGCATGTGATTATCATCGTCTTCAGGTAATAACATGGACAGGTATAACGTACTATTTTCAGGATTACCTGCGGTAAGAACTGCCCCATTTTTGCCACCTAAGAGAATAAATTCTTCTGTATCGAGGCGCAAACCACCTTTCTTTTTTGTTGCAGAATGACAACTGAAACACTTCTTTTCCAAAATGGGTAAGACAGCATCTCTAAATATAAAACTGGTTTTCACCTTTTCAGCCTTTTCCGTATTTGGTTGAATCTGGACGGAAGATTTCTGATTAGTTATAGCCAAATCCGTCGGAGATACCTTTGAAACCTCCTGTTGCGTGGAATCTACAGTAGGAATCAGTTGCAAAGGGGCACTTTTCTTTTTCGGAAAAAGATAGTCCTCACCATGCGTCAAATTACCCCCAAAATGTCCCGTAACCATTAAGGCACAAACAGTAATGGTAGTTAAAATATCTCTGATACGTTTAATGAAATAGGCTGCAAAACTAAAAACGGCGGTACCAATACCCATCCATTGATGTTGGAACACCAAATCTGCATCATATTCACCCGATTGTGCCAAAAACCATCCTGCCGCACTGGCAAACACAGCTGAAATGGAACCTAATAATAAGGCAAAAGAAATGGCGACTTCCACTTCAACTTTTTGAAAACGTTGAAATAAAATAAGGGCAAAGGCAAAGAGCAAAATGCCGATAGGTAAATGTACCAATAAAGGGTGAAGGCGGCCAAAAAATTCAGTTAAAACCATTAGTTTCATTTAATAAATTACATAAAGTTATGGCCATTTTTTGGGATCCAGTACCACATACTTTATTGATTTTTCATTATTTCCTTTATTATAGGAATAGGTACAGCGGAGGAGCCCGTCATTGGATTGAATTAAAGAGGGGTAAGAAAAACTACCTTTTCCGGGGCTTTCCTCTTCCACAGGAAATTTAAAATACCAGGTTTCCCCATCGTCTTTCGACAGGTAAAGTCTCAAACGATAACGACCATCCACAATATCATTTCCCAAAAAGGCCATTCTTCCGTCCTTAAGTCTCAACAATTCTACACTGGCTGTATTGGGAATAGAGGTTTTTTGAGTAGCTGTCCAGGATTCGCCGTTATCTGTTGAAATACTTTGATGAACCATAGGAGGTTCGTCGCCGCTATCTCTCATATAGGCCAAAATATCGCCGTTCTTTTTCTGGATTAATGCAGGTTGTATTGGACCTCTACCTACAATAGGCAGACTGGGTTTCCAGGTCTCCCCTTTATCATCGGATATTGCCAACATGGAGAGATTAAATCCATCGGAATAAAGAGGAAGCAATATCCTGTTTTCGCCTAATAGCAACGGTTTTATTCTTGTCATCCACCCAATACTTCTTTTTGCCGCATCGGTTGCTGCATTAGCTATCATTTCATCATATTTTGGTGCATAACCAGCCCAACCTATACCATGAGAGGGTAAACTTTCCAGTTTTTCCTTAATTTCCTTAGCAAAAGCATCCGTTGGCTTGAGCAGAATATTATCTTGCCATTGCCAAATGGGCGGACCGGGTTTCAAAAAATCGACTGAAGTGCGTACCTTTAAAATAGATTGTTCCCAAAGATTTGCCTGAACAGCAATCCACACCAGGAATAGTTTTCCATCTTGATTTAGGAACAATACAGGATTACAATCGGGTAAATGCGGTGTGTCAGCCATCAGGAAAGGCTCTGACCAGGAAGAACGGCCTTTTTCCAGTCGGGCACCCATTAATTTCACATCATCAGACGTTCTTTCTCCGTTACCATAAAACCAAACGCAAAGAAAATCGCCATTAGGAAGAGAAACCAGGCTACTTCCATGAACATGCTTTTCTTGTTCAGGAAATATTAAGCCTGATGAAACCACCTGAGACCAGGCTACGGAAGCTTTTGTCAACAAGAAAATTATGCATAAAAATCGATAATTAAACATAACAAAAATATTTTATTTAGCCGTTGCGGCAGGACTTTCCTTCACTAATTTTAACGCTTGTTCCATATAAATTTCAGCGGTCATCTCGCCCAGACTGGTGCGGGTGACGTATTCATATCGTTTAAAACTCTGGTAATCCACTTTTGCCAGCATGTAACCAAAAGCATCATTTGTCAAACCAAAAAGAAATGGCATAGTCGTGTTCATATTACGTTTCACATAATAGCCCACATTGGGCATAGCTTCACCTGGAACGGTAAGAATTTGCGCGGGGCCAATATTGATCAGATTAAGCTGGGTAGTCACTTTATTATCTGAAAACGATTCATATTTCATGGAAGATTTCTGAATAATATAACGCATGATATCAGATTCAACGGGAAAAGTTAGGGGACGGGAAGCAATAAAAACGGCAGGATTATCTAAAACAGGAGCTTTTTGGATAATCCTAAGGGATTCGCTGGCAAGCAATTCACCGATACGAATACATTCTTGCCAGGAATTATCTTCTTTTTGACCCTGACCTTCTTTTCCGTATTCAAGGCGAGTATCGGCGGTGACCATACCACCGATGGCCCCATTCATAAAAAGCGCCATACCGCCGGTTTCCCTTTCAATTTTACTGTACAGAGGACCGCAAAGATCCGGACTTAATATTCCCTGTTTATTTCCAAGCACCTCAGGATGAACGGCATAATTAACAAGAGTAACTATCGGTTGCCCCATTCTTGGGCCAGAAGTAGCCAATGCCTGAATGACGCCACATCTTGGGTCATATAAGGCTGGCGCGTAATAATTATAAGCAATTTTCCCAACCGCCTCATCCATCGCAATTTTCAAGGAAGCTGGTTGCTTATTAGCTATGGCTTCATTAACCGCATCGGCAATTTGCTGTACACACCCATCCAGATATTTAATATCGGCAAAAGTTTTTCCGTTCATATCAGGAAAGCCATAAGGATCAGGGGCACTATGCGTATGAGTTGCACCGATGAGGATATTTTCAGGAGGAATGACCTTTATGAGGGCACGCGACCGATTACCAAGAATAGAAGTCCAACCCAAAAAATCGACGCTAACGATGGCAAAAATGGTTTCCCCTTTTTCAATGACCATAGCCCTTACAAATAAATCTCCCTTATTTTCCTTTACCGGATTTGGCGTTCCGATGCCGCCTGAAATGGGTAAAAGAGGATTAGGCGTGAGGATTCTTTTAGCAGCGCCAACCATTATAGACTGGTTAAATGCCGTAAGTGGCAAAACCAACAGCCAGATAATAAATACAGGAATGCTATATTTTGAAATTTTCATGTATGTTGTTTATAATTACTTAAAGTTAATCATTTAATTTTTATAAATTGACGGGTAATTAAATTAAATCTACGCTTTATGACCAATCAAAAACCTACTTTTTCCCTTTCTGAAGATTGGACCGTTGTTGTTTTCGGCTTTCTGATTATCGGCCTTTACCTCTTAGGATTTAAGATTCAACCACCATCCTTTGGGTGGGGTGATACCTCCGATTTATTTGGCAAAGTATTAACTTTCAAAAACTTAACGAATATTTTTGCCTTATTTTTATTGGTATATGTTATAGCCATACTTGCCTCAGCCGCGTTAGGAAAAGGAATAAGTGCTGTTGCCAAAGGGTTTCCAATCGTTTATATATTAACAGTCATCGCATTAATATTGGCGGGAAATACCTTTTTGAAAAACTGGAATCTTGAAGCGGTCATCTTTAGTTTATCGATAGGCCTGGCTATAAGTAATTTTTTCACTGTCCCCTTATGGCTTAAAAATGCCCTTTCCACGGAACTTTATGTCAAAATAGGATTAGTGTTATTGGGCAGCAGCATCATCTTTGGCGACATATTAAAAGCAGGATCTCTGGGTTTCATCCAGGCATTACTCGTCGTTGTCGCTGTGTGGTATTTTGCCTTCTGGCTTTGTAAAAAAATGGGTATTGACGAGGAATTATCCATCATTATTTCGAGTGCCGTTTCCATTTGTGGTGTCTCTGCAGCCATAGCATCGGCAGGAGCCATCAAGGGCGATGCAAAAAAATTATCGTATGTCATTTCCGTTGTTCTTATAACGGCCATTCCCATGATTATATTTATGCCTTTCATAGCCAATATGTTAGGTCTGTCACAAGCAGTTTCAGGGGCCTGGCTTGGAGGTACCATCGACACTACAGGAGCTGTTATTGCGTCGGGAAGTCTGATTGGAGAGGAGGCTTTAAAAATAAGTACCATTGTTAAATTTTCTCAAAATGTATTATTGGGATTAGCTGCCTTTTTTATTTCCATTTACTGGACATATACGAATAATAAGTCTGCAACCGTGTTGGAATCAAAACCAACCCTGGGTATAATATGGGAAAGATTCCCGAAATTTGTCCTCGGTTTCATCGGTGCCTCCCTACTTTTTTCTTTTGTCATTTCCCCACAAACGGTCGATGTAATTAAAGGCGATTTGAAAGCACTGCAAGGACTTTGGTTTTCCCTGGCATTCACCAGCATCGGATTGGAAACAAAATTCTCCGACCTATTCAATAATGAAGGAAAAAAACCACTTTATGCATTTTTATTGGCACAGTTGTTTAATGTCTTTTTCACATTGATTGTTGCTTATTTGCTTTTCAAATAATTCAGTATGGAGAATAATCGTGAGCTGGCAAAACGGTTTAGTGATGTTATTTTAAATAATTCCTGGGTTGCCAATAACAGTTACAAGAACCAGTTAACTGATTTACCGCTAGAAGTCGTTCTTCTTAAATACCAGTCTTTGCATAGCATTGCTGCATTGGCACAACATGTTCACTATTATATTGCCGGCATATTAAACGTTTTTAATGGAGGAAATCTTGACATCAAAGACATATATAGTTTTGATTTTCCTCCAATAAATACCATTGAACAATGGCATACCTTTTTAGCTGTCTTCTGGACAGATGCAGCTTCATTTACTCAAAAACTGGAAAAAATGGATGAAAATACATTGAATTCCATTTTTGTTAAAAAGGAATATGGTACCTATTACTTCAATATCAATACCCTGATTGAGCATAGTTATTATCACCTGGGGCAAATTGTATTGATTAAAAAGTTAATTTCTTAAACGAAGCCTTATACTAGCTAAACAAATGTACCTTATAACCAAAGTATCGCCTGACGAAATTGATATTTTACAAAAACTGAGTAAACAGACCTTCTTTGAGTCATTTTCCTGGGGAAATACCGAAGAAAACATGGCCAGATATTTGGAAGAAGGGTTTTCAATTGACAAATTATCCTGGGAGTTAAATGATGAAAATACAACCTTTTATTTCGTAAAAGACGGACAAGAAGTCATTGGATACATGAAATTAAATGAGGGTGTCTCTCAAACTGAGCATCAAGAGGAAGATAGTCTTGAAATTGAGAGAATATATGTTTTAAAGGAATACCAGGGAAAAGGCATTGGAAACGAACTTTTAAATTTGGCTAAACATATTGCGAACCAAAAGAATGCCCCATATATTTGGTCAGGCGTTTGGGAGGAAAATAAAAAGGCCATTGCATTTTATGAAAAAAATGGATTTATCACCTTTGATCAGCATGTTTTTATGGTAGGTGAAGACAGGCAAATAGACCTCATGATGAAATTGGTATGCCAGAACACTCGTGAATAGACCTAACAACCAAAAAGTATCATTTCACGCCACTTTCCATTTCCTCTATGCTAAAAATACCTTAGGCCATTGAAAAAACTACTATTGGGGGCATTTCTCTTGTCCTTTATACTCTGTTATGGACAAACAAAACCTGAACCACAACCTACCAGGAATCAGGCTCAATTTCCGATGGAAAATAATGGACTTCCTTTTTTTAATACCCCTTCCCTGGTAATGTTGGACAAAAATATCAGAAGCATTTTTCAAGACAAGAAAGGTCACTTCTGGTTTGGAACCAATGGTGCTGGCGTCTATCGCTATGACGGGGAAAAGTTACAACAGTTTACGGAAAAGGATGGGCTTTCAAATAACCAAATTCAACATATTCAGGAAGATAAATTTGGTAATATTTGGTTCGGAACAGGTTTGTTTGGTGTTAGTAAGTATGATGGAAAAAAAATTACCTCGTGGTCAAAAATGGAAAATAATCCCATTTCTGATAAAGAGTGGAAAATGGAAATGGAGGATTTATGGTTTTATGGAGAAGGTGGCGTTTTTCGATTTCACCATGATTCCCTTGACTATTTACCCCTTATAAATACAGCGGTAACGGATAAGGTACCCCTTCACTCTCCCTTTAATTTGAGTAGATATGCCGTTTATAGTATCCTAAAAGACAAAAATGGATCCGTTTGGTTTGGAACACAAGCCGAAGGTGTTTGTAGGTACGATGGAAAATCATTTGTCTGGTTTACGGAGAAAGGATTGCGTGGTCCGGCTGTTCTTGGTATTTTTGAGGACAGTAAAGGGAATATCTGGTTTGGAAATAACGGTTCTGGATTATTCAGGTATGATGGAAAATCAATGACTCATGTTACCGAGGAAATCAAGCGGAACAATCCTTCATTGAACCTTTCTGGTCAATCTTCCGTTGGAGGCTTATCTCGTATTTACACCATAAATGAAGATCATATAGGTAATTTTTGGATTGGAACCGTTGATAATGGAGTATGGCGTTATGGTGCCGGAAAGCTGACCCATTTTACAGATAAGGATGGGCTCACGGGTAATGCAGTTAATACCATTTACCGGGATCAAAACGGGGAACTTTGGTTCGGTACTGATAAAGATGGGATTTTTAAATTTAATGGTAATTCTTTTGAAAGCTTTCAGATAAAAAATAAATGAAAATGGCGAAAAATGTATTTGGCGAAAATTTAATGCTTTGCAGCAGCTCACCGATGACGGGATATTACAGGAATGGATGTTGTGAAACGGGCGAAGATGATCGTGGTACGCATACTGTTTGTGCCGTGATGACCGAGGAATTTTTAACTTTTAGCAAAAGTAAAGGAAACGATTTGTCAACACCCAGACCAGAATGGAACTTTCCGGGACTGAATCCGGGCGATAAATGGTGTCTGTGTGCCTCAAGATGGATGGAAGCATATAGAGAAAATGTGGCGCCAATGGTTTTTCTCGAAGCAACTAATGAAAAGACATTAGACTTTATCGGGTTAGAAGAACTGGTTAAATTTGCCTTTAAAGGTTGATATGAAATGGTCATCAGACTTTTAACAATTCAGTATGACTAAAAAATTTCATACAGAACGGCTCTCTCTCATTCCGCTAAATGTTGATGATGCTACTTTCATTTTCCACTTAGTGAATACAAAAGGTTGGATTCAATTTATTGGAGATAGAAAAATATTGAACGTCGGTCTCAGTAGAATTTATGTTCAACAATTGTTGGATAATGCAAACATTAACTATTGGGTAGTGCATTTAAAAAAGGAGAAAATACCCATAGGTGTCGTTACCATTATTAAAAAAGATTATCTCCCCTTTCATGATATTGGATTTGCTTTTTTGGAAAAATACCAGGGAAAAGGATATGCATTTGAAGCTGCTGAAAGGATTCTCAACTATGCATTGAACGAGATAAAAATGGACAATATAGTTGCTGTCACCCAATTGGATAATATCAAGTCCATTCAGCTTTTAGAAAAATTAGGCCTTCATTACCATGGTATAATAGAAAACAATGGGGAGAACCTAACCCTATATTTTTTCCATTCTCAACCATTCCAGTAAAAAAGCCAGCACTTCAGGTTCTATGGTTGTCTCCAATATTTTATTTTAAGATCACACTCTTTTTTAGGTAAACTAAGTTTTGAATTAATCATTTGAAGTTCAATTAGTTTGTCTATAGCTATTTGTGGCGTAATGCAATGGTGTTCAAGTAGGGCATCAAATACCCAAAGATGTCCATGAACAATTATATTTTGATGCTTAGCGAATTTTCTGAGGGTAATATCAGAGGTAATTAAAGTAGCATTCAATTTTTGTGCACAGTATAGCGCAGAACAATCCTTGTCAGACAATTGAGGTTTTTGTAACTGCATTTTCATAACAGCTTGCATATCTACGACGTTTAAATCATGAATAATGAATTTTCTATTTTCTATAAACGGTAGGTATATTAACTTTTGATGGTCATATAATTCATTTTCCAGAATAAGGCTGGTGGAGTGAAATTCCCAGGGAATGCGGAAAAAAGGTTCAACTAATTGAAGTTTTACAAGGTCAATCAAAATATTAGCATCATTGACAACAATGATCATATTGACATAAAAGTGTCCCTAAACTGCGCTAGTTTCATGTTAGATAAACTCGCAGCCTTACTCATGGTTATAATTTCTTCCGCCGTGGCTCTATAAATTAGCTGCATGAATCTGGAGGTGTATTCCATCCCGTTGTAATGACCAAAACCTATTTCACTTTTCAGCTTACTATTTTGGTTCACCTTTATCCTAAACTTTACATATTGGTCATTAGAAATAATAGTCAAATCTTTTGCCCGAGCCATAATGGCTTGAATGGATATACCATAAGTTTCTTTGATAAAAATAAGCTCATTTATAGAAATAGAGCTTCTTTTTTTCCCAAGCTCTTGAAAAATTGTTTTTTTGGGTAAAAGCATTGCCCCAGCGAAACGATGACATAATAACTCTTTCTCCTTCTGGTATAAATCACTATTTATATTTAGAAGTAGATGCCCTAATTCATGTAATGCAGTAAAACGCTTTCGTTCAACGGAGTGATTTTTGTTCACTACAATAAATGGAATAATTTGATTTGCCCAGCCTGATAAACCATCAAATTTTTCGTCCACCTCAATTTCAACTACCTTGATATCGTTATCTTCCAGCATTTCCAATACATTTGGCAAAGCATTCGTACCTAAATTCCATTTTACCAACAGCTTATCAACCGCATCCTCTACCTCTTCCACCGAATTAATAATAGTAACCAGGGGATTAAAAAAAGAATGCTCAAAAAGTAAGAAGGATTCAATCTCCAAATATCTTTCCATACAATCTTTGACTATTTCCTTAATTGAGCTACAATTCCTTACGGTTAGTCCTGCCTTTTTCCGAAACGCTATATTTGTTATTTCAACCTTTGATGATCGCAGAAAATAATCCGTTTTTACATTCAATACCTTTGCTAATGCAATTAGGATTTTACTATCTGGTAGCATCTCACCCCGTTCATATTTGCTAATAGCATTATGGCTTACCAGGCCTTCCAATAAATTAGAAAGTTCACGAAGAGATAAGCCAGCCATTATTCTGGCAGATTTTATCCGTTGACCAAATAGGATTTTCATTATTTTATGTTAGTTTACAATATTACATTTTTTTTATGAAATGTAAACCAATAAATCAAATAATTAATGTTTTTTTTCCTTTTGATACCCTAACCCTATATTTTTTCCATTCTCAACCATTCCAGTAAAAAAGCCAGCACTTCAGGTTCTATGGTTGTCTCCAGCTCGCCATATTCCATGACCGTACAAGTGCTGCACTTTTGAAACAAGTGATTCAGTGAATCAAATTTTTTGATCGTCACCCGCTTATTTCCCCCCTTTTCCAATGCTTTTTCTATACCATTCAGATTTTCATCGGCAACCACCTGAATATCTGAACCACCGTTTATGGCCAAAACGGGACATTTTACTTTTTGCAAAATGGGTTCCGGATTATAATTTGCAAAAAACCTCCACCATTTTGAAGAAAGCTCTTTGGACATGTTTTTAACAAAAGCATCTATATCGTTCTCCGCGTTTATACCTGTCGTTAACCTCACCATTTCCTTATCAGATGCATTAAACCAATTCAATGTAATTTCTTTTGCCTGTTTGATGCCCAAAGAAACATCCTCTGCCTGACTTAATGTTTTTAACAAATTTTTATATAATGGAATATAAGTATCAATCACCTGTTGAGGCATGCCAACAGATTTAAATACGGCTTCATTTTGTTGTCCCATAAGGTCTGAAATGGGTATGCCAGGTCCGGCGAGGAGCATAATAAAAGAAACAGATTTATTTCTGGCAGCTACCATTGGCGCTATTAATCCTCCTTCACTATGACCTAATAATCCAATCTTTTTTTGATTAACCATTGGTAATGATTTTACAAATCGGATATGTTCTTCTACATCCAACGCAAAATCCTCTGAACTGCTTTGCTGAAAATCACCTGTTGATTTTCCAAAACCCCTATCGTCAACTCTTAAGACGGCATAGCCATTTTTGGTTAAAAAATCAGCCAGGACATGAAAAGGTTTATGATTTAAAATAGATTCATCTCTGTCTTGTTTTCCACTTCCCGTTATTAAAATAAGGACAGGAAAAGTGGAAGATTCATTTGGGAATGTTAAGGTTGCGCCATAAGTAAGTTTTGTATCTGAACCCTCATAAACGTAATCTTTTGAAATATAGCTAAATGGAGGCTGTGGAGTTTGCGGCTTAACAACTATTTTAGCAGGAATGGTGTCGGAAAATGGTTCCAATACCAAAGGGAAGGTACCACCTGACTGCATCCAGTTTCCCTCCAGTTTATTTCCCTCCGCATTCAAATTTCCACTAAAAGAAGCCCCAATCGCTTTAATTTCAATGGTCACCTGAGCACCTGACCAATCTGTTTTGGAAGAAGGAATGCCCAATGCTTTCTGCGCCGGAACGTCCCATTTGGACTGCCAGGTTTTATCTGCATTTTGAGTTAGGTGTAATCTCAACTCAATCTTTTGTGCCCCTGCCTTCAAAATCCCCGACCAGGACTTATTAGATTGCGCATGTAAGAGAATGCCACAAGTTGTGATAAACAGGATAAGGATAATTTTTTTCATTACAGTTATTTTATCTAGCTGGAATCTAGCCTTTATATTGTAAAAGTAGCTAATAGCTACTGCATTATTGACAAACAAAGTTGGTTATTTTATTCTCCGAAATAAGGCAGAAAAACAGTGTAAAGAAAGGGAAAAGGGAATTACATTATTTGAACACCAGTATAATGTAGGGGCGAATTGAATTCGCCCCTACGAAAACATTCATATTATATTGAATATAAATGTAATATGAATATTTAAAAATGAAATTTATTCCTAACTTGATTTACCAGGGAATGGTAAAGTCTTAAAGAAGTGGGCGTTTTCTCACTTAACCGCTTCCTGCAATTTCGCAATATCAAATCTGGACATTTGCATAAAAGCATAGGTCGCTTTAGGAGCAGTTTCAGGATTGGTCATGAGTTTACCCAAAATGCTTGGCACTACCTGCCAGGAAACGCCATATTTGTCCTCAAGCCAGCCACACTGTCCGGCTTGTCCCTCTTTTGTGAAGTAATTCCAATAATAATCTATCTCATCCTGCGTATCGACGGTAAGAACAAAAGAGATTTTTTCATTAAAATTGAGGTTTGGTACGCAGTTATTCAAACACATGAAACGCTTTCCAATCATTTCGAATACAACCGCCATTGGATTTTCGGAAACTAACTTAAAATCGGTAAATATATCTTGATAATACCGCGCCATTCCTTTGGCATCTTGCCCCCATAAACAGATTGAGAATTGCGTAGCCATAATTTTTTGATTAACAAAAAAGAAAATCAAAGTTAATTAATATATTTTCTATTGCTTATTTTATGACCTATAAGTTGAACCTTACCGAAAATGTCAACAATAATGCTCAACTTTTCTTAGTCTAATAGTAAGTTATTTCAACAATTTTTCTCTAAATAATCGATTATGAAAGATTTACATGGTTCGTAAGCCTTCCAAACTGATTTACACCAGATTTCAATTGCCTGGTCTCGTTCTATTCCATGCTCTTTTTTTATTACATCTTCAATGGTGAAGGTTCCTCTATTTTCAGGTAGTAAAAAAGGTAAAAATTCCTTATTTCGATTTGATAAACGAATATGTTCTAATTGTATTTCTCTGCCTGTGTAACCCTTTTCAACATACAAGTATAAACCTACCAGAGCGAAATAGATTGTAATCAATTTAGTTTTATCATCAGCATATTGAGCTGCAAATGCATCTACAATGTGCTGATGTATAAAATAGGGACTCCGATGAGCTAAAGTATAAAAGGCCAATTCATCGTATAAATTTTGTTCCTTCATTTCATTAATAAAATTATTCGGTGTCCACCCAATCATTTCCAATATCCGAGAAAATAAAAATGATATTGGTGTCAAATCACCCCAAATAATAGAGGATTTTATCTAACTATAAAAAAAATGCCGGCCATTTTTGGCCTTAGGCAGGTCAAATATGGTCGGCATTTCTTTGCGGATATAACACATTTTGAAAAAGTGCAAAACCCTTAAGCTTTAAATCCTCCTACTTCCCAACCTTTCCTGTAAGGCCGGCTGAGGTGTTTATTTGCCTCTTTCAGATTGGAAAATTTCATTTTTTTATGGTTCCATTCCAGTAATTTACCAGGTTCTTTCAACGCAACGGTACCTAAAATAATGGCTTCTGCCATTGGTCCCGATTGTTCGAAATGGCTTTCCGTTTTGGTTCGACCTAAGCATGCATCCGCAAAATGATGGTAATGATCTCTTTCTTCAAGCTTTGGAGGCATTACTTTTTCAAATTTAGCTTGCGGCAACAACACGGCCATTTTGGTATGTGGTATTAACAAAGCGCCTTCTGTCCCGACAAGCATAGCAGATTCCGCAGGATAATCACTTAACGAAAATAAGGCCCGAACATCTTCCGGCGGGTAAAATTCACCATCAAACCATTCTACTTGAACGGTGTCAGAAGCGGTCATCTCATTGCCTGGAAATATCCAGGTGATATGATTAGATTGCGGCCAGGTATCGCCCATTCTTTCGGGTGATTGTTGCCATGATTCCTGTACACGTGCCTGTACAGACAAGGGGGCAGTCAAGCCCATTCCTTTCCAGACAGCATCAAAAATATGGCACCCAATATCGCCAGACCAACCTGTTCCGAAATCTTGCCAGGCCCTCCATTTTGAAGGATGATAAATGGCTGGCGAATAAGGTCTCATGGGTGCTGTTCCCACCCAAAGGTCCCAATTCAAGGTAGCAGGTGGATTTTCACTTGTCGAGGGTCTGGGTCCTTTATATCTGTATGCCTCGGTAGCACCGGGTCTGTTACTACATAAATAGACGTTTTTAATTTTACCAATATGCCCTTCTTTAATCCATTGCACACCGGTCCGGTCGCCAAATCCCGAGGCATGTTGCGTACCAAGTTGACTCACTATGCCAGCTTTACTGGCAGCTTCCGTCAAAACACGGATTTCCGCCACATCATGGCACATAGGTTTTTGGCAATAGACATGTTTTCCCAATTGAATGGCTTGAAAACAAATCGCAAAATGATTATGATCGGGCACACTCACATTTACCGCATCGAACGCATTCGATTCATTCTTAAAAAGCTCCCGCCAATCGGAATATGTTTTTGCATTGGGAAGTGCCTCAGCGGCTCTTTTCAAATGCTTTTCGTCCACATCGCAAATGGCGACAATGTCAACATCAGGGTGCGATTTGAACTTATTCAGGTCATGCCAACCCATTCCACCAACGCCGATACAAACGTGTCTTAATTTATTTGGAGGGGAAACATTTTTTGCCTGACTGATTAAAAGCGGAGCAACCACAGCAGCAGAAGCCGCTTTCAGGATAAACTCTCTTCTTGAAATATCATTTTTTCTGGATCTCATAGGTCAAGTTTAGGTATTTAGAAAAACTACCATTAAAATAAGCCCTATTCTTTTAAAAACCTAATTTTTCAAGAATATGGGTAATGATGTTCAATCTGATAAAATAATCTCCGTCATTCAATAAAAACTTATAACGGCTGTTCTGCGCCTTATTGAAATTCGCAGGACTACACGACTAAAGGATTGCCTTGTTTGGAATTCTCACAATAAAATGATATTTTGCATAGTTAAGGGATGTGTTGAGTTGCGCAAAGCGGGTTGTTGTGGATAATAGGCTGTTAAAACTGGGCTCCAAATGAATTAACTTCGAACAATGAGTACGACAGAAATAAGGACAAATCTGCATAAAATCGTCGACCGGATTGAAGATGAACGCCTTCTGAGGGTAATCTACGATTTCCTTGAAGTCAGGGAAAAATCGAACGAGGGACAGCTTTGGAAAACGCTAACCTCCGAGCAACAGCAGGAAGTTCTACAAGCTTACGAGGATTCAGAGAATGACTCCAACTTGATTGATGACGAAGATGTTTGGCGGAAACTGAAATGAAACTCGTCTGGACGGAGAAAGCCCAACAGAGAATAGGCGAGATTCTTGAATACATTGAAAGGGAATTCGGAGCAAAAGCCAGGCAGACTTTCCGTGAAAAGACTCAAGACTTCACCCGAATACTGATTCAGTTTCCAGAAATGGGCACCCTTGAAATAAAAGAGAAAAACCTAAGGGGATTATATAGAGGAAATTGTGCCGCCAGGGGCTAAATGATAATTTGGGGAAATTGTGCCGCCAGGGGCATGATAGTTTATAGACATGTGACCCCGAGGGGGTCAGGAATGAATGTGTAAACTTTTTTTAGGACAGGTCATTCCAACTAACAAATCAAACGAGATTATTCTATAGGGTGAAGAAAAACTGCATTATTATTCTGACGCTCATTGATTCTCGGCAGGATCCGAAGAAT